>NZ_JAAKZY010000095.1 GCF_011045015.1 Streptomyces scabichelini
GCGGGAGTTGGGGCCGGGAGTGAGTGGTGCGTCGGCCGAGCTGGCGGCGATCGTGCGGCCGGCCGAGGGCCCCGGAGCCACGCCCACGCCCGCCCCTTCCTCCGCCACCGACACCGTGGACGGCAGCCACCTCGCCGCGTACGCCCTCGGTGCGGAGCAGAGGTTCGTGCTCGGCGTGGCGGCGCCCCGGCGCGAACCCGGCGACCACACCATCGCCTCCGTCGCCGCCGTACTCCTGTCCCTCCTCACCGGCGAGCACCAGAGCGGTACCGGCGCGGCCCGCTCCTCGGCTCTCGTACGACTGCTGCTGGGCGCCGCGCCCGAGGATGTGGCACCTCTCCTGGGCGGAAAGCGGTGGGTCGTGGTGCACGCGTGTCCGGACGGCCCCGCTGCTCCGGACGCCGTCGCCGCGTCCGCGCTGGGGACGGCGCTCGGCTCGGCGCTCGTCGACGTGGACGGGGGTGTCGTACGCGTCCTCGTCGCCGCCGACCGTGAACCGGACCCGCAGCCCGGCTGGACCTGCGGGGTCAGCTCGGCCGTCGGGCCGCGGGAGTGGGCGACCGCCGACACGCAGGCCGCCCGCGCACTGGCTCGTGCCCGGGCCACCCGTACGCCCCTGGTCCGCCACAGCGAGCGCCCCGGCCTGGCCGACCTGGTTCCGTCGGCCGAGGCCGAGGCGCACGCCCGTACGCTCCTCGCCCCGATCGCCACGAACCCGGCCCTCCCGGAGACCCTTCGCACCTGGCTCTCCCTGCACGGCAGTTGGGACCGCACGGCGGTCGCCCTGTCCGTGCACCGGAACACGGTGCGGCAGCGGGTCGCGCGGTGTGCCGCCCTGCTGGGCGTGGACCTCGACGATCCGGACGTACGGATGGAGCTGTGGTTCGCGCTGCGGCAGGAGCCAGGAGCGAGGGGCTAGCGCAGGGCCGAGCCGAACAGGGCGTCCGTGGCGGGCGCGGAGAGGTCCTGGGGGCCGAAGGCCGCGGCGGATCCGGTCGTGAGGCCGGTCGTGGTGCCGCGCAGGAGCCAGACGGCACCGTTGTCGCTGTTCTCCGCCGTGGAGGCGACGGCGAGGTCGCGGTGACCGTTGCCGTCGACGTCCAGGAGCGCGGTGGTGACGCCGAACGCGTCGTTCGTCTCGGCGACTCCGGGTATGCCGGCGGTGTTCTGGTGGAACACCTGCGTGCCGGTTCCCGTGACGCCGGAGGCGGAGCCCGGGACCAGGGCGAACGACCCGGCGTCGGTGAGGCCGCTGAAGTCCTCGCCGGAGATGCCGAGCGCGATGTCCGCGTAGCCGTCGCCCGTGACGTCGGCGACCGAGATCGCCGTGCCAACGTTGTCACCGGATTCCTGAGCGCCGTAGAAGCCGGGCAGACTCTGGTCGAAGGTCTGCTCGTCGGAGCCGGAAAGGCCGGAGGCCGAGCCGTACGCGATACGGACCCTGTCGCCGTATTCGTCGGCGCCGACCACCACGTCGTCGTAGCCGTCGCCGTTCACGTCGCCCACGGCGGTGCCCACCGCGGGGCCGACCAGGCCGTCGCCGGGCGCCGCACCGCGGGTGAAGCCCGAACCGCCGCCGTACAGGACGCGGTTGCCCCAGGTGCCGTCACCGGTGTAGTGCCACTGGACGATGTCGTCCTTGTCGTCTCCGTTGATGTCTCCGACCTGGCCGGAGACGATGGGCCCGGTGATCGAGTCAGGGCCGTCCTCGCAGCCGCCGTTGGTGACGCAGGAGGCGTCGTCCGCGTCGTAGCCCCACCATTGCGACTTGTCGAGGATGTTCAGGGTGGCGGCGGGCGTTCCGGAACGGGAGACCGGGCCCTTCCACAAGGTGGCCGGGGCCCCCTCGGGGTCGTCGCCGCCGAGGGCCTGCTCGGCGAACAGGGCGAGGTCCGTGGTGCCGTCCCCGTCGAAGTCGCCGGCCTGCGGGGCGTCCCCGTACCCGGCGATGTTCGTGCCGCCGGTGAGTCCGGAGGGGGAGCCCCACAGGATCACGGAGCCCGCCTTGCCGCCCGCGATCACGAGATCGCTGTAGCCGTCGTCGTCCAGGTCACCCTTGGTGACGTTGGATCCGAAGCGCTGGTCGGCGGTGGCGGAGCCGGGGACGCCGCTGGTGGAGCGGCTGATGAGCTTCTTGTCGGTGGCGGAGAGGCCGCTGGACGAGCCGTACGTGACGGCCACGTAGCCGGCCTTGGCCGCGCCGGACACCGTGGCGTTCGGCGCGCCGACGGCCAGGTCGGCGTAGCCGTCCCCGTTGAAGTCGTCCTGTACGTCCACGGATTCGGCCGCGGAGGCCGAGGTCCCGGTGAGGGTCCAGGTGCCGATCCCTCCGGCGAGCAGCGCCGCGGCGGCCACGGGAGCGGCCAGCCGGGCGGTGGGGGTTCTGCGTGCTCGGGACATGCAAGGTGCCTTTCGAGTCGGTCCGTTCGGCGCGTCGGAGTGCGCGCGTTCGTGGACTGAGACACCGGGCGGTACGTCATCGGTTGTACGACCGGACGACATTCGCTGTTCATTCGCAATCTTGGCCTGAAACCGAGCGTGGGGCATGAACTCCCCGTCGAACACGGGGAGTTCATGCCTCAGCGCCGTGCGCTACCAGATCGCCTCCACCCACTCCGGGTGGTCGATGAACGGGTTGCGGTTGTGCTGGTAGGAGTCGTAGATGATCTCGTTGCGGTTCTCCTCGAAGGCGCTCGGCGGGTCCTCGGCGTTCCACTGCTTCAGGACCGAGAGGCGGCCGTGGTACGGGGAACTGCCGTTGGAGACCGAGTCGTTGGGCTCCAGGTCGGCCCAGCTGTCGCCGCCTTCGTAGCGGACGGCCATGTAGAGGATCATGCGGGCGACGTCGCCCTTGACGGCGTCGCGGGGCTCGAAGGAGTTCGAGTCGGTGTAGTTGCCGGGCGCGCCGCTGACCGTGCTGCCGCCGTTGTCGAAGTCCTTGTTGCCGCGGATGCTGTTGATCTGCACGTCCTCGGGGCGCAGGTGGTGCAGGTCGGTGCCGGGGCCCGCCGAGGTGCCGAAGTCGCCGTGGGACTGGGCCCAGACGTGCTCGCGGTTCCAGTTGCCGGTGTTGCCGCCGTTGAGGGACTTGCTGCGGGAGGTGCCGCTGTAGAGCAGGATCACGTTGTTGCTGTTGTTCGGGTCCTGGTCCGTGGCCTTGAGGGCGTTCCAGACGGCGGAGTACGAGATCCTGGTCTGGTCGCTGATGATCGTGTGCAGCGAGTCCTTCAGGGCCGGGCCCGTCTTGCCGATCGCGCCCTCGTAGTACGTGTCGTCGTACGCGGTGGTGGTGGCCGCGGCGGGGGTCGCGACCGCGGTCGGCAGGGTGAGGCCGACGAGTACGGCGGCGGCGGTCAGCGCGAGCGGCTTCCAGCCGCGTATTCGACTGCCGGTCTGCCGATTGCCGGTCTGTCGACTGCCTGTCTGCGCAACGGACATGGGGGTGTCCCTTCCCGGAGACGGCACGCGGGGAACTCGGCGCCCGGCTCAAGGGGCCTGTGTTCTACGCGTGTTGACCACTTGGTCAATCGGGAGAGTGGCATGGGGGAGGGGTTCGCCGTGTAACTGGGACGAGGCGTTTGTGTGACGTTCTGGAATTGGAAGCAGTCTTTGGTCTTGGAGTGGCCAGGGCCTGCGTTCAGCGAGGGTTTTCCCCAAGTCGTGGAGGGTTTGCCCTAGTTGACGTCCGATGGGTCATCGTGCGGCGCTGAACGTTGGGGCCCCGCCGTTCAGAACTTCCGTGCGGGAAACGTGTGTGCAACTTTCGGCCATTCCAATGAGTCTGGAGAGGCGAGTGTGCCGGAGCGCGCTCGTGTCGCTTCAAGGGGATGGGAAGCCTCCATGACTCATCGGATATCCCGGCGTGCCCGAACCCGTGCCCGTACGCGTCTGCTGTGCGCGGGGCTCGGCGCCGGGGTGCTCGTGCCGTTCATGGCGGGCGCGGGGCCCGCTGCGGCGGCTGCGCCGCAGGTCAGTTGTACGTCCGCCAAGGCGGGCCTGGCCGCCAAGTTGCAGCGGGACATCACCACCGCCCTCGCGAGCCGCAACGGCACGATCGCCGTCGGTCTCTACGACCGTACGACCAGGACGACCTGCACACTGCGGTCGGGTACGGCGTACGACTCGGCCAGCGTCGTGAAGGTGACCGTGCTCGCCACGCTGCTGTGGGACGCGAAAAAGCACAACCGGTATCTCACGCAGCGCGAGACGGATCTCGCCACCGCCATGATCACCAGGTCGGACAACTCCGCGACCAGCACGCTGTGGAGACAGCTCGGCGTGGCCAAGGTGAAGGGCTTCCTCGCCGCCGCCGGGATGACCCAGACCAAGCCCGGCGCGAACGGCTACTGGGGACTCACCCAGATCACCGTCCGCGACGAGCAGAAGCTGCTCGCCCTCATCACCGCGAGGAACTCCGTCCTGACCGACAACTCCCGTGCGTACATACTGAAGTTGATGGGGAGGGTCATCTCCTCGCAGCGCTGGGGTACGCCGGCGGGGGCGCCCTCCTCGGTGTCCGTGCACGTCAAGAACGGCTGGCTGTCGCGGTCCACGCACGGCTGGCGCGTCCACAGCGTCGGTACGTTCAAGGGCGGCGGCCGCGACTACATGATCTCCGTCCTCACGCACGGCAACAGCACGATGAACTACGGCATCACCACGATCCAGGGCGTGGCCCGCGCGATCCACAAGGACCTCGTACCGACGACTGGCTGACTCGTACGGCTGTTACTGAGCGGGCGGCCAGGGGGAGAGCAGATCACGCAGCAACTCGGTGAAGGCACCGTCCAGGGCGTCCTCCCAGTGCTGGTCGCCGACTGCTTCGGGGCAGAGAGCGGCGGGGCGGGCGATCCAGAGAATCTTCCACGTCCTGGAGTTCAACGCGGTGTCGCCCCAGATCCCGCCGCGCGGGACGAGCGGATGGAGCAGATCGCTGATCCGTTCCATCGCGACCTGTACCAAGGGGCCCTCGATCGCTGTATGCGCCGCTGTCAGTGCCGTGGGGGAGGACCGGGCGACGGCGGCCGTGGTCGGGTGGCGGCGGACGATGCGCACCACATGGGTCAGGTGGTCGATGATCCCCGGAGTGGTGCCGTCGCTGGGGCAGGTGCGTTGTGCTGCCTCAAATGCGTGGGCGAGTTCGGCTGTGAGCGCGAGCTGGTGCAGTGTGGCGGCGGACTTCCAGTAGGCGTAGAGGAAGTTGCGTGACGTGCCACAGCTGCGGGCGATGGCGGCGAGGGACACGTCCAGGCCGTCAGTGCGCATCAGTGTGCGTACGGTGGCGATCACGTGTCCTGTGCTGTGCGGGTTGTGCTCGTACCTGAATCGCGGGGGCATGACCCCTATCGTGCAAAAAGCGTGAACACGCAAGGGGAGGATGTCCTTTGTGCACTCAAACGAGCGGTGTTTGAACGCGGCGGGGAGATGTGCTCACGCTTTCGCTGAGGGTACTGGTCCGCTGGGCCCCTCAGGCTGGGAACTTACCGCCCTTGACGGCCGTGACGAACGCCGACCAATCGCCCACCGAGACTGACGGCCCGCATGGCCGATGCCCTGCGCGACGTGCACCGCATCGTGGAGAGCAGGGGCGCCCGCCCCGTGCCGGGAGCCTGACCCGCCCCGCGCCGCCCAAGCGCAGACACCCCAAGGCGTCGAGGTTGCGGGCGGGGCGAAGTGCACAAGCGGAAGGGCTCATACGGGTAGTACGGATGATCTTCCGCTGGGTAGTGTGCCCCGTCGGTCCAAACAACTGTCCGCACGCTGCCGTGAAGGCTCTGCGCTCGACGGCCTGGCACCCACCACGCACCAAGACGTCGCTGCGGCGGGGACGGCGACGCCCGTGCCGCCGAGACCGCGGAGGCCAGAAAGTGAGTAGAGAGATGCAACCGACGTTCATACTGGTTCACGGAGCCTTCGCGAACTCCTTCTCCTTAGCACCGCTCCAGGCCGAACTCGGCCTCCTGGGACACCGTTCGGTCGCCGTCGACCTGCCGGGCCACGGCTTCGGGGCGACCTTCACCCGCGCCTATCAGGCGCCGCAGGATCTGGACGGGTTCGCCACCGCGCCCGGTTCGATCAAGGGCGTCACGCTCGCAGACAACGCCGCGTACCTGATCGGGATTCTGGAGCGGGCCAAGCGGAACGGCCCCGTGATCCTTGTCGCCCACAGCCGAGGCGGCGCCACGGCCACGGCCGCCGCCAACGCGCGGCCGGACCTGATCGACCGCATCGTCTATGTCGCGGCCTGGTGCCCGGTCGCTCTCGACGTCGGCGACTACTACGCCGAGCCGGAGATGGCCACGGTCGACGCCGCTTCCATGGTTTCGGCGATGGCGGGGAACCCAGCCGAACTCGGCCTGCTCCGCGTCAACTTCCGCACTGCGGATCCGGACGCCCTTGCGGCGCTCAAGGCGCTCTTCCTCGCCGACGGCACCGACGAGGAGTTCCTGACCTTCCTGAACACGTTCCAGCCCGATGAGAACCTGGACGTCGGCACCTCCGCCGACCGGGCGCAGGCCGCGACCTGGGGCCGCGTCCCGAAGACCTTCGTCCGCCTGGCCGACGACGCGAGCATGCCGCTCGCCATGCAGGACCGGCTGATCCGCGAGGGCAACGAGCTGACGCCGGACAACCCGTACGACGTCCGCACTCTCGAGGGCAGCCACCTGAAGTGGCTGGTCGACCCTGCGCCGGCGGCCCGAGTCCTGGGTGAACTTGCCACGCTCTAGGCGACATACCCCTCAGTGCGTCATGGCCGGTGCCTCGTCCTGGAGCCGGTCGGCGCTCCGGGGCGCCGGGTCTTGCTCCGGAGCCGCTGTCGAGATCGGCGGGATGTGGCGCAGCAGCGTCATCACCAGTGCCGCAGTCACCAGGGCGAAGCCCGCGCTCACCGTGGACGCCGTCTGCAGCCCCGACGTGAACGCCTCCCGGGCGAGAGCGGCCAGTTCCTTGCCGTTCGGCATGTGTTCGGCCGCCGCCAGGGCCGCGCCCAGCGTGTCCCGCGCCTCCGCCGGGGCGTCCGACGGGATGCCGCCGCGGTAGACCGCGACCGCGATGCTGCCGGTGACCGCGATGCCCAGGGCCAGCCCCAGGTCGTACGCCGTCTGGCCGGTCGCCGCCGCTGCGCCTGCCTTCTCGGGCGGGGCGGAGCCGACGGCAAGCACCGTACCGAGCACGCTGATCGGGGCCACGCCGAACATGATCACTGCGAGTGCGGTCGACGTCGGTACGACACCGGTCGAGACGGTCATCGCCGTGTAACCGGCCAGCGAGATCAGCAGGCCGCCGAAGATCACGTACGCCGGGCGGACGCGCCGCGCCAGTACCGGCGTCAGCTGCGAACCGGCCACCAGCCCCGCCGCGCCCGGCAGCAACCACAGCCCCGCCTCCAGCGGCGACTGTCCCGCCACCGCCTGGAGGTACTGCGGGACCAGGTACTCGACGCCGTTCAGCGCGGTCATGCCCAGCAGGAGGGTGAGCAGCGCGCCCGTGAAGGCGCGGTGCCGGAACAGGCGCAGGTCCAGGAACGGGGTTTCCAACCGGTTCTGACGGCGTATGAAGGCGGTTCCGAAGACCAGGCCGGCGGCGAACGCCACGGCGGCCGACGCGTTCGGGCCGTGCTCGGCCAGGGCCTTGATGCCGTACACCAGCGGCAGCACCGCCAGCAGGAAGAAGGCCACACTCGTCAGGTCCAGCCGCCCGGCCGCCGGATCGCGGTACTCGGGCAGCAGCATGGGGGCGACGGCCAGCACCGGCACCATGACCGGCACGCCGATCAGAAACGCCGAGCCCCACCACCAGCTGTCCAGCAGGACGCCGCCGACGATCGGCCCGACGGCCAGGCCCACGGACAGCGCGGTCACCCACATGGCGATCGCGGTGGCCCGCTGGCGCGGGTCGGCGAACATGTGGCTGATCAGCGAGAGCGTGGACGGCAGGACGGCTGCCCCCGTCACGCCGAGCAGTGCGCGGGCCGTGATCAGGGTCTCGGGGTTGGGGGCGTAGGCGGCGAGGAGTGAGGCCGCGACGAAACCCGCCGAGCCGGCCATCAGCAGCTTGCGACGGCCGATTCGGTCGCCGAGCGTGCCCATGATCACGAGCGTGCCGGCGGTCAGGAAGCCGTAGATGTCGGTGATCCACAGCAGCTCGGCACCGCTGGGCCGCAGATCGGCGGTCAGATACGGCGTGGCCAGCCACAGTACGCCGAGGTCGGCAGTCATCAGAGCTACGGGAAGCAGCAGTACGGCGAGGCCGAGCCATTGGCGGGCACCTGCCCGGGACGGGGTCTGAGAAGTCTGAGAAGTCATGGGGAGACAGTGCGGTGCGGCGCTTCGGGTCCGGCTCGGACGGTGTTGTGGTGGTGTTGCGATGGCGCCCGCCAGCCAACGGCCGCCCCCCTCGCAGCTCGCTGAACGGCTGCGCCTCCTCGCCGAGCAGGCGCATGACCAACGGCGCCCGCTTGTTCTGCGGTCATCCACCGCGCGGTGGTGCGCTTAGTGCACCACGCCGAGTGAGCGGGCGGTCTCTGCGGCCTCCCGCCGCGAGGCGACCCCCAACTTGCCGAGGATCGCGGCGACGTGGTGGTCCACGGTCCGCACGGAGAGCACTAGCCGCTGTGCGATCTGTGCGTTGGTCAGGCCTTCGGTGAGCAGGTCAAGCACATCTGCCTGACGGTGAGTCAGGCCCGCCGGGTGGGCGCGGGTCGTCGCCGTCGGGCCGCGCGGCACTCGCCGCAGCCCGAGATCGCGCAGCCGGTCGCGGACCAGGCCCGCGACCGCCGTGGTGCCCAGCCCGTCGAGGAGCCGCAATGCCTCCAGGGTCGGCTCGGGCTGCCCGGACTCGGCGAGTTCCAGGGCCTGTTCGTACGTCGCTCCCGTCGCCGCCCAGCCTTGGGCGGCCTTGCGCCAGTCGCCGCGCAGGCCGGCCGCGTACGGCTCGGGGCAGCCCTCGAACGGCTCGGCGGGCAGGCCGGCCCGTGCGGTGTGGCGGAGCAACTCGGCGCGGAAGGGCGCCTGGCCCGGCCGGCAGAGGTGAGGCAGCAGGGCATCGCGTACGGCGGCGGCGACGTCCGGGCGGCGCGCCAGCCAGGCCCACTCGGCGTAGGCGAGGCCCGCGTACGCCAGGCCGGGCAGGGACCGCTGGAGCTGCGCGCGGCGCCAGGCCTCGGCCAGCCACCCCTCCGCCCGGTCGTCGCCGCGGCGGGCCAGCAGCCGCGCGTAGGGCGGAACGCTGTAGACGTAGAGCATCCCCGGGTCGTCCCTGGCCTCCACCAGCACGCGCAGCCCGTCCTCGGCGTCACTCGTCCTGCCGTGGTGCATCAGGGACAGGCAGCGGTGGACCTCCAGGTTGTACGCGTGCGACCAGAAGCCGCGCTCCCGGGCGAAGGCCAGCCCTTCGTCGACGCACCGGTCCAGGGCCTCCAGGTCTCCGAAGCGGTACAGGAGTTCGGCGAGATTGGTGTAGGCGCGGGCGACGCCCTCGTGACAGCCCTCCCGCAGGGACACCTCCAGGCTCTCGCGGACGTCGTTCAGGGCATGAGCCGGGTCGCCCAGGTCCGCCCGCGCGACGCCGAGGTAGTTCAGGCACAGCGCGACCAGGCCGTTGTACCGGGACAGGGTGGCGAGGTGGCGCGCCCGGCGCAGTACGGGCATGGCCTGTTCGCTGTGGCCGGTGAGCGCGAGCAGTGCCCCCCGGTGGGCCAGCGCGTAGCTGAGGTACGGCGTGTTCCCGGTCGGTTCGAGCACCTGCACGGCCCGCGCCGCGGCCTCCTCCGCGGCGTCGGTCGCCCCGGTCATGTACTGGTGGCGGGAAAGCCCCACCAGGGCATCGCCCAGCGGCACGCACTCGCCGAGCGGCTCATAAAGCCGTACGGCCTCACCTCCGGCGGCCACCGCCTCGGCGAAACGGTGGGCGTTGTACAGCTCCCAGGCGTAGGCGTCCATCAGCCCGGCCCGCTCTGCGGTGGTGAACCGGCCGGGATGGCGCAGCGCCGCCTCGAAGTGCACGAGAGCCTGCCGGTGGGAGCCGGCCCTGGCCGCCTCATAGCCGGCCAGCGGCGCATACTCGACGACGGTGTCCGCGTCGTCGGCCTGCACCGCATGATGGACAAGACGGTCCAGGTCCGGCTCCTGCTGTGCGCGCAGGGCGTTCACCACGGCCCGGTTGAGGCTGCGGCGGCGCAGCGCGGGCAGGCCGCACTCGATGGCCCGGCGGGCGAGTTCGTGCCGGAACGCCAGCCCCTCGGCACGCACCTCGATGATGCCCCGCTCCTCCGCCTGGGGCAGGTCGTCGAGGTGCTCGCCGAGCAGGGCCTCCGCCAGCTCGAACCCGACGTGGGTGGGAACCACGGACAGCCGGCCCAGGGCGGTCCGGCAGCCGTCGTCGAGCAGCCGCACCCGGGCGAGCACCGCGTCCGCGACCGTGTCCGGCACCGCGCCCGGCGCGTCGGCGAGCACCTCGGTGACGTAGAAGGGGTTGCCGCCGGTCACCGCGTGCAGCGTGTCCGGATCACGTCCGGTACCGGTGGCGAGCGCGGTGACCGCGGCCGGGGACAGCGGGCGCAGCGCGAGTCGGCGCATCCGCGTCCGCGCGAGCGCACCCAGCAGCCGCTGCAGCGGATGGCCCGTGCTCACCGCGTCGTCCCGGAAGGTGAGCACGAGCACGGCAGGCAACCGGTCGATCCGGCCGGCCAGATACGTCAGCGCGTCCAGAGTCGCGTCGTCGGCCCAGTGGACGTCCTCGACCACCAGCACGGCCGGATCCGGCCCGGACAGCTCCTCCGGCAGCGCCGCCAGGACCGCCTCACCGGCGTCCTCCTCGGCGAGCGCCTTCTCCAGCGGCCCGCCGGTGCCGTGCACGGCGTCCCGCAGCGGCCCCAGAGTGCGCGGCGCCATCAGGTCGTCGCAGGCCCCCACAAGGACGCGCGTACCGTCACCTACCGCCTGGATGAACGCGCGCACCAGGCTTGTCTTACCGATACCGGCCTCCCCGACGACCAGCACCACCGAGCCGTGCCCCGCCACCGCGTCGTCGACGGCCGCCAGCAGCTCCCTCAGGTCCTTCTCCCGTTCCAGCAAATTCCCCCGCATGGGGAGAGCGTGGCACCACACGGCCCCGGCAGGAGCCCCCCGACCCGGATTTGCGCTGCCTATGGCATACACCGGTCCGACGGCCGACGTAGGCACAGACGGAGCCCCGACATGGGCAACGGTCACCGATGTCCGTGGCCGTGCAACACCCGTACAACAGAGATGAGTTCGGACAGGGCCGGAGATCCCGGTCCGACCGGCCGAGCGGGCCCCAGCGTCCACACGACCTTTCCGTATGCCACTCAAAGAATAGGGAGCATCAATGTCACCGAAGAATCTCGGTCCATTGCTCAAACGGAGCACCTTCACTCGCGGCATGTCCGCGGCGGCCATCGTTGCGGCGGCACTTTCAGTCAGCGCCATGACGACGGCTACGCCGGCATCTGCGGCCATCGGACCGGACGAGAATGTTGCCATCCTTCCCACCGATGATCAGAAGGTCAATGCCGCGCACAATGGTTCCGACAAGCCGGTGCGGCCCGCAGACAGCAAAAATGGTTTCAGCCTCGTCGAGACCTGGAGGCTGACCGAGGCTGAACCTGGCAGCTACTTTCTGATGAACCAGTACTTCGGGGAAGGGACCGTATACCTGAAGGGCGGCGGCAGTGTCGGGTCTGCCGCGACGGCTTCCAGCTTCAACATCAATGAAAGGAACGCCTACCGTTGGAAGATCGTGGGCGACCGATTCAGCGCGGAGTTGGTGAATGTTAAGTCCGGTCTTCGCCTGACATATCACAAGGCGGGCACTGGCTTCGACACCACGCGCTTCACGATGGACACCCAATTCAAGGCGGGACAGAAATTCAACCTGAAGCATCTCAGCTTCCCGTGAAACATGTCCTCCCTTCATCGTCCGTTCAGAATTTCCAAGTATTGGAGCATCATGTCTCTGAAGCATCTTCTCCAGGTTCCCGCTCGTTCCAGCGCAGCGGTGCTTACGGCGGGCGCAGCGGCGCTGTCCGGCGTTGCCCTTGCCGCACCGGCACAGGCGGCTCCTTTCTATGTGGAGATCTCCCCGCAGAGCGCTCCGGGGAAAGCGATCGCCGACAGCGTCTCCGGATCCGGATTCGGCAACGTAGTACTCAGGACCGACAGCACCGCGAATTCCCAGCGGTGGGAAATGAAGCAGGTCGCTAACCTGGGCGGCAGTAAGCTTGCCTTCAACTACATCAACAAAGAAGGCGGCTGCCTGGACGTGGCAAACAAGTCGAGGGTATCCGGCGTCAAGCTGGTCGTCGCGCAGTGCGACGGCTCTTTCTCCCAGCAGTGGATTCGTGACTTCAGTGTCAACACCACGTTCCTGGAGACTCAGAACCGGAACAGCGGCCTGTTCATGACCGCAGACAGCACCACGTCGGGCACGGAACTCAAGCAGCGGGTCGCCGTCGGCAGCTTCGGCCAATTCTGGTCGGTTTTCGGGGCCGACCCGCAGTGAGTACCCATGTGAAAAATGCAGAATCCCGGAACTCGAGGTTCCCGGCGCGTATGTGTGGTGCCCATAGCGACCTGAAGGAAGGGACACCAATTGACCGGCAAGGACCTGGAGTCGTCACGCTTTCCGCGGGCGGTCCGTTACCACCCGGACTGGATCCGATCCAGCGTCAGCGGTGGGGCCAACTCGCTGTGGCTGACCGAATGGCTCACCGAGGAGATGGACCTGCGCCCCGGAATGAGGATCCTGGACCTGGGCTGCGGCCGTGGCGCCTCGTCGGTCTTCCTGCACCATGAGTTCAACGTCCAGGTCTGGGCCACCGATCTGTGGTTCAGCGCCGACGAACGCCTGCAACGCGTCCGCGACGCCGACGCCGGTCACGCGGTGTTCCCCATCCACGCCGACGCTCGATCCCTGCCGTTCGCCGCGGGCTTCTTCGACGCCATCGTCAGCATCGACTCGTTCGTCTACTACGGCACCGACGACCTGTACCTCAACTATCTGGCCCGGTTCGTCAAACCCGGCGGCCAGATCGGCATCGTCGGCGCCGGACTGACACGCGAGATCGACGGACCGCCGCCCGCGCACCTGACGGCCTGGTGGGAGCCGAGTATGGCCTGTCTGCACTCGGCCACCTGGTGGCGCCGCCACTGGGAACGCAGCGGCATCGCCCACGTGGAGGTGGCCGACACCATGACCGACGGCTGGGAACACTGGCTGCGCTGGCAGCACACGGTCGCCCCCGACAACACCGTGGAGATCGACGCCTTGACCGCCGACCAGGGACGCTGCCTCGGCTACGTCCGCGCCATCGCCCGCCGGACCGACGCAACGCCCGACGAGCCCATCACGTCGGTTCCGGTGACGTACGCGAAGCACCCCGTGTACCGCACCTGAATGACGGCCTGGTGCCGGTCTGCCCCGTGCTCCACCCGATGACGACTGCGTACCGGGATCAGATGCCGAGGCCGGAGCCGCCGCTGGCGTCGATGTTCTGGCCGGTGACCCAGCGGCCGTCGGCTGAGGCGAGGAAGGCGACGACGTCGGCGACGTCGTCGGGCTGCCCGACCCGGTTGAAGACGGAGAACGCGGCGGCGTGTGCCTTGGCGTCGGGGTCCGCCATCCACGGGTGGATGTCGGTCTCGATCGTGCCGGGGGAGACGGCGTTGACGGTGATGCCGCGCGAGCCCAGCGTCTGGGCGAGCGTGAGGGTCAGCACCTCCACCGCGCCCTTGGCGGCGGCGTAGGACGTCATGCCGGGGAAGGCCACCTTGGTGACGCCGGAGGAGATGTTGATGACGCGGCCGCCGTCGCGCAGCCGGTCCAGGCCCTTCTGGATGATGAAGAAGGGCGCCTTGGCGTTGACCGCGAAGACCTTGTCGTAGTCGGCCTCGGAGACCTCGTGGATCAGGCCGGGGCCCGCGATGCCCGCGTTGTTCACCAGGATGTCGACGCCGTCGGCGTGCTCGTCGAACGCCTTCCACAGGGCGTCGGCGTCGCCGGGCACACCCAGTTCGGTACGGAAGGAGAAGGCGCTGCCACCCGCGGCCTCGATCGCGGTCACCGTCTCCTTCGCCGCCGTCTCGTCGGAGCCGTAGTGCACGGCGACCCGGGCGCCGTCCCCGGCCAGCCGCAGGGCGATGGCCCGGCCGATGCCGCGGCTGCCGCCGGTGACCAGTGCCGTTCTGCCGGTGAGTCGTCCCATGGTGCTTCTCCTTGTTCGTATGACGCCCTACGCGGTGCGTGGTGTCCTGCTGGCCGCGGTCCGAGTGCCGTTCGCTTCGGATGAGAGGACTGTGCGGCCCGGCGCTTCGGGTCCGGCTCGGATGGCGTTACGGCTCTGTTCGGCTCTGTTCGGGCTCCTTCCGGAAGCCCGGGTTACCGTGGGCGGCATGCGATTCGGGGTGTTGGGGGAAACCGCCGTGTGGACGGATGACGGGCAGCCCGTCCGCGTCCCCGAACTCAAGGTGCGTGCCCTGCTCGCCTCCCTGCTCGTCGACCCGGGCCGGCCCGTCGCCGCGCACCGGCTGATCGACGACCTGTGGGGCGACGAACCGCCCGGCAACCCGACACGGGCCCTCCAGGCGAAGGTCTCCCAGCTGAGGCGCGTCCTCGACGAGGCCGAGCCGGGCGGGCGCGAACTCGTCGTGTCCCGCGCGCCCGGCTACCAACTGGCCCTGACCGAAGGGTCGTTGGACGCCCACCGGTTCGCCGGGCTCGCCGCGCGGGCCAGGACGGCCCCGGACGCCCGTACAAAATCCCGGCTGCTGGGCGACGCGCTGGCGCTGTGGCGGGGTCCCGCGTTCGCCGACTTCGCGGAGGAGGCGTTCGCGCGGTCGGCCGTGAACCGGCTGGAGGAGGACCGGCTCGCCGTCGTGGAGGAGCATGCCGAGGCACGGCTCGACGCGGGCGAACACGCCGAGCTCGTCGGCGAGCTGGCCGGGCTCGTGGAGCGGCATCCGCTGCGCGAGCGGCTTCGTGCCGTACAGCTGCGCGCGCTGTACCGGGCCGGGCGGCAGAGCGAGGCACTTGCCGGGTACGAGGACCTGCGCGCCCGGCTCGCCGACGAACTCGGCCTCGATCCCAGCCCGGAACTCGTGGAGCTGCACGGGGCGCTGCTGCGGCAGGAGGCCGGCCCGGTGGCGCCGGACGCGCCCACTCCCCGTACCAACATCCTGGCGCCGATCAGCGTGCTCGTCGGCCGGGACGACGCCATCGCCGACGTACGCGAACTCCTCGCCGGGCGACGGCTCGTCACCCTCACCGGGCCCGGCGGCGTCGGCAAGACCCGGCTCGCCCTGGCCGTCGCCGAGCAGCTGAAGGGCACCTTTCCGGACGGCGAGTGGCTCGTCGAACTCGCCGGCGTCGGGGCCGGGAGCGGCAGCGGCAGCGGCGTCGGGAGCGACCTGGCCGAGGTCGTCGCCGCCGCGATGGGGCTGCGCGACGACGGGGTCTGGGGCGTACGGCCCGAGGGCGGCGTGACCCCGGGTGCCGCCGAGCGGCTCGCCGAAGTGCTGCGCGGCAAGCGGATGCTGCTCGTCCTCGACAACTGCGAGCACGTCGTGGACGAAGCCGCCGCACTGGTCGAACTGCTGCTGCGCACCGCGCCCGGGCTCGTCGTCCTGACGACGAGCCAGGAGGCGCTGGCGCTCGCCGGGGAGACCCTGTGGGCGGTGGAGCCACTGGCGCCGGAGGGCGCGGTCGAGCTGTTCGCGGTGCGGGCGTCGGCCGCCGCTCCCGGCTTCGTACTGGACGACGGCAACCGCGGTGCGGTGGAGTCGATCTGCCGTCGTCTTGACGGCATTCCGCTCGCTCTGGAGCTCGCCGCCACCCGGGTGCGGGCGCTCGGTGTGCACCGGCTGCTGGACCGGCTCGACGACCGGTTCCGGCTGCTGGGCGCAGGGCAGCGCGGCGTCCCCGCACGGCAGCAGACCCTGCGCGCGATGATCGACTGGAGCTGGGAGCTGCTCAGCGAGCCCGAGCGGATGGTGCTGCGACGCCTCGCCGTGCACGCCGAGGGCTGTACGCCGGAGGCCGCCGAGGAGGTGTGCGGGGGTGACGGGGTCGACGAGGCCGAGGTGCTGGATCTCCTGGTGCGGCTGGTCGACCGGTCGCTGGTCGTCGTCGCGGGCGACCGGTACCGGCTCCTCGAGTCGGTGGCGGCGTACTGCTTCGAGCGGCTGCGGGAGGCCGGTGAGCTCGCTGCGTTACGGGAACGGCACCTCGCGTACTACACAGGGCTCGCGGAGGCCGCCGAGCCGCGGCTGCGTGGGCATGGTCAGCGTGAGTGGCTGGCCCGGCTGGACGCCGAGGGCGCGAACCTGCGCTGGGCGCTGGACGGAGCGGTGGAGCGAGGGGACGCCGGGCACGCGCTGCGGCTCGTCGACGCCCTCGCCTGGTACTGGGTCCTGCGCGGGCGGCTCGGCGAGGCACGCCGCTCGGTGACGGCCGCCCTCGAACTGACGGCCTCGCCGGAGCTGACGGCTTCGCTCGAACTGGCCGACGGCGAAGCGGCGCTGCACGCACGCGTGCGTGTATGGCAGGTCGGCGTCACCATCCTGGGCGGTGACGGCGAGGCCCGGGCGGCGCGTACCGAGGCCTCGCTCAAGGAGTACGGGGAAGTGGGCGACGCCGCCGGGGTCGCGTGGGCGCGGTGGTTCCTGGCACACGCGCTGAGCGGCACGGGCAGTCTCTCCGAGGGCGAGGCGCTCACGGAGCAGGCGCTGGACGGGTTCCGGGAGTTCGGCGACCGGTGGGGCGAGGCGGCGGCACTCGCCGACCGGTCGGCGCAGCGGCTGCTGCGGGGCGACCTGGCGGGCGCGGAGGAGGACGCCGCGCGGAGCGTGGAACTGTTCGGCGCGGTCGGCGACGCCTGCGGGCAGCTGTGGTCGGTGTACCCGCGGGCGGCGGTCGCCGAGATCCACGGCGACTACGCGCGCTCGGCCGGGCTGCAGCGGGACGCGCTGGAGACGGTACGGGAGTTCGGGCTCTCCACACAGGCCGCCGACCTGCTGTCGGGGCTCGGCCGGACCGCGCTGCTGACCGGCGACTTCGACGCGGCCAGGGAGTACCACGAGCGGGCCCGGCGCACCGCGGCCGAACTCGGCTTCCGCGCGGGCGAGATCAACGCCGAACTCGGTCTCGGGCTCGGTGCGCGGCGCGAGGGCCTGCTGGACGAGGCGGAGACGCATCTGCGGGCGGTGCTGGAGTGGCACCGGGACGTCGGTCTGGACGGCGCCAACGCGCTGATCCTCGCCGAACTCGGGTTCATCGCCGAACTGCGGGGTGATGCGGCGGGAGCGCGTTCGCTCCACGAAGAGGGATACGCGACGGCACGCTCGACGGGCGACCCGCGCGCGGTGGCCCTCGCCCTGGAGGGCCTGGCCGCCGCCTCCGCCCTCTCGGGCGCGGGAAAGCAGGCGGCCCTGCTGCTGGGCGCCGCGGCCGCCGTCCGCACCTCCACCGGCGCCCCCCTGCCTCCCGCGGAACGCGGCGACGTGGACCGCGCGACCGCACGGGCGCGGGAGGTGCTGGGGGAGGAGGCGGCCTTCGAGGCGGAGTTCAGGCGCGGCGAGGAACTGGGTGCGGACTGTGTCCACGTGGGTCTCAGTGGGTCTCAGTGGGGTTCGGCTGTGAGCAGGCAGCCGCCTTCCCCGCCCCGTAGGCATATGGGCCCTCCCGGTTAACCCCCACGCCCTACCGTGACGCCATGCGCCTGAGAACCGTACTCACCACCGTCACCGCCACCCTGGCGGCAACCACGAGCCTCGTCGTGGCCGGCCCGGCCAATGCCCACGCCCATGGCAGTGCCAATGCCAACTCCCGGCCGGATCACGCCTGTTCACCGACCGTCTCCCTCAGCAGCTTCTCCGACGCCCTCGACAAGACGACGTACAACGGCACCTACGTCGGCAACTTCTCCGCGCTCGCCGTGGACCGGGACGGAAAGCTCGCCGCGCTGTCCGACCGGTCCTCCCTCTTCACTCTGGATCCGAAGACGCTCGCGCCGCGTTCCGTCGTCGCGCTCGCGGACGAGGGTGGGGCGGCGCTCGACTCCGAGGGGCTCGCGGTCGAGCGGGACGGTACGCGGCTGGTGGCGTCCGAGGGGGAGCCGACGGTGCGCCGGTACGGGCGGGACGGCGCGATCCTGGGCCGCCTCCCCGTGCCGGACGACCTGCGCGTCGCCCCGGCCGGGCGTGCCGCGTCGAACCAGACCTTCGAGGCCCTGACCCTCTTCCCCGGCGGCCGCACCCTGCTGGCCGGCATGGAGGGCTCCCTGTCCGGTGACACCCCGGGCATCGTCCGCTTCCAGACGTGGCACCGCCACGGCTCGAAGGACTTCCGGCTCGCGGCCCAGTACGGCTACCGCACGGACACCGGCCTCGGCGTCGTCGAGACCGCCGCGACCCCCGACGGCCGCCTCCTCGTCCTGGAACGCGGCTTCACCTCGGGCGTCGGCAACACGGTCCGGCTCTACGCCGCCGACCTCCGCCGCGCCACGGACACGAGTGGCATCGAGACACTGACCGGCCAGAACGACGTACGGCTGATCAAGAAGACCCTCCTGGCCGACCTGGTGAACTGCCCCACCCTTGGCGCCACCGCCAAGCAGCCCCAGCCCAACCCCCTCCTCGACAACATCGAGGCCATGACCATCACCGGCCACCACCACGGCCGCCTCAGCGTCCTCCTGGCCAGTGACGACAACCAGAACGCCGTCCAGACCACCCGCTTCTACGCCCTGCGCGTACGCCTCTGACCATTTCCGCCTCTGACCATTGCGGAGGGATGAAATCCGGTTCCGATCGCGTTGGTGCCTTCCGGCGGACAAGGATCTATGGGAGGCACCGGCGTGGCAGCGCAAAAGGGGGAGACGAGCGGCTGGGCACGGCGGCTCGCCGGATACGCGTGGCGGTATCCGAAGGACGTCGTGCTCGCGCTCGGCTCCTCGCTGGCCGGCATGGCGGTCATGGCGCTGGTCCCGCTCATCACCAAGGTCATCATCGACGACGTCATCGGGGATCACAGCCGGGACATGGCCCCCTGGGCCGGCGCCCTCATCGGCGCCGCCCTCCTCGTGTACGTCCTCACGTACATCCGGCGCTACTACGGCGGCCGTCTCGCCCTCGACGTGCAGCACGACCTGCGGACCGCGATGTACGGGACGATCACCCGGCTCGACGGACGGCGGCAGGACGAGCTGTCCACCGGGCAGGTCGTCGGCCGGGCGACCAGTGACCTCCAGCTGATCCAGGGCCTGCTGTTCATGCTCCCGATGACCATCGGGAACATCCTGCTCTTCCTGATCTCCCTCGGGATCATGGCCTCGCTGTCGCTGCCGCTCACCCTCGTCGCGCTGGCCGTGGCCCCCGCCCTGTGGTTCATAGCCAAGCGCAGCCGCACCCGGCTGCACCCCGCCACCTGGTACGCGCAGGCGCAGGCCGCCGCCGTCGCGGGAGTCGTCGACGGCGCCGTCAGCGGCGTACGCGTGGTGAAGGGGTTCGGGCAGGAGGACCAGGAGACCGGGAAGCTGAGAGAGGTCGGACGGCGGCTCTTCGCGGGGCGGCTGCGGACCATCCGGCTCAACGCCAGGTACACCCCGGCACTGCAGTCCGTGCCGGCCCTCGGACAGGTCGCGATGCTGGCGTTCGGCGGCTGGCTCGCCGTACGCGGGCACATCACGCTCGGTACGTTCGTCGCCTTCTCCACCTACCTCGCCCAGCTCGTCGGACCGGTCCGCATGCTCGCCATGGTGCTCACCGTCGGGCAGCAGGCCCGTGCCGGTGCCGAGCGCGTCCTGGAGCTGATCGACACCGAGCCGTCGATCGAGAACGGCCGCAAGGCCCTTCCCGCCGACGCGCCCGCGACCGTCGAGTTCGACGACGTGTCCTTCGGGTACGAGGACGACCGGCCCGTGCTCGACGGGCTCAGCTTCGAGATCCGCCCCGGCGAGACCCTCGCCGTCGTCGGCTCCTCCGGGTCCGGCAAGTCGACCGTCTCCCTCCTCCTCCCGCGCTTCTACGACGTCACGCGCGGCGCCGTCCTCGTCGGCGGCCACGACGTGCGCGAGCTGACCCTCGAATCCCTGCGCGCCGCGATCGGGCTCGTCCCCGAGGACTCGTTCCTCTTCTCGGACACCGTGCGCGCCAACATCGCGTACGGCCGCCCCGACGCCACCCAGAAGGAGATCGAGACCGCCGCGCGCGCCGCGCAGGCGGACCGGTTCATCGCCGAGCTGCCCGAGGGATACGACACCAAGGTCGGCGAGCAGGGCCTGACCCTCTCCGGCGGGCAGCGCCAGCGCGTCGCCCTCGCCCGCGCGATCCTCACCGACCCGCGCCTGCTGGTCCTCGACGACGCGACCTCGGCCGTGGACGCCCGGGTGGAGCACGAGATCCACGAGGCCCTCAAGCACGTCATGGAGGGCCGCACCACCCTCCTCATCGCCCACCGCCGCTCGACGCTCAACCTCGCCGACCGCATCGCCGTACTCGACGGCGGACGCCTCGCCGACATCGGTACGCACGAGGAGCTCCAGGAGCGCTCGCCCCTGTACCGGCGGCTGCTCACCGACCCGGACGAGCTCGGCGGAGTCTCACCCGGCCACGCCCAGCCCGCCTGCCCGCTGGAGGACACCTCCGTACGCGACGAACTGGACGCCGAGTTCGACGCCGAGCGCGGGATCACGCCCCGGCTGTGGACCGGTGACCGGGAGCCCCGGGACGCGGCCATGGACGGCATGCCCGCGACACCCGAACTCCTCGCCCAGGTGGAGGCCCTGCCCCCGGCGACCGACGCGCCCGGCATCGACGAGGCGCGGGCGGTCACGCCGGAGGAGTCGTACGGGCTCAGGCGGCTTCTGAAAGGCTTCGGGCTGCCCCTCCTCGTCAGCCTCGGCCTTGTCGCGGTCGACGCCGGCATGGGGCTGCTCCTGCCCATCATGATCCGCAACGGCATCGACGACGGTGTCACCAAGCTCGCCGAGGGCGCGGTGTGGACAGCGGCCGTGCTCGCCCTGCTCACCGTGGTCGTCCAGTGGGTGGCGCAGACCGGCGAGATCCAGATGACCGGACGTACGGGCGAGCGGGTCCTGTACGCGCTCCGGCTGAAGATCTTCGCGCAGCTCCAGCGGCTGGGACTCGACTACTACGAGCGGGAGTTGACGGGTCGGATCATGACCCGGATGACGACGGACGTCGATGCCCTGTCGACGTTCCTCCAGACGGGGCTCGTCACTGCCTTCGTCTCGGTCGTCACCTTCTTCGGCATCATGGTCGCGCTGCTGTTGATCGACCTCCAGCTGGCGCTGGTCGTCTTCCTGACGCTGCCGCCGCTGATCGTCGGCACGTTCTTCTTCCGCCGGGCCAGCGTGAAGGCGTACGAACTCGCCCGTGAGCGCGTGTCCGTGGTGAACGCGGACCTTCAGGAGTCGGTCGCCGGGCTGCGGATCGTCCAGGCGTTCAGTGGCGAGCGCGTCGGCAGGAAGAGGTTCGCGGACGGCAGCGACAGCTATCGCAGGGCGCGCATCCGCGGACAGTGGCTGATCTCGGTGTACTTCCCCTTCGTCCAGTTCCTGTCGTCGGTCGCGTCGGCCGCGGTGATCATCGTGGGCGCGGGGCGGATCGACTCGGGGACGCTCACCACCGGCGCGCTGGTCGCGTACCTGCTCTACATCGATCTTTTCTTCGCCCCCGTGCAGCAGCTCTCCCAGGTCTTCGACGGCTACCAGCAGGCGAGCGTCTCGCTGGGCCGCGTCCAGGAACTCCTCCAGGAGCCGACGTCGACGAAGGCCGCCGACGAGCCGCTCGAGGTGCTGTCCCTGCGGGGCGAGATCGCCTTCGAGGATGTGGACTTCGCGTACAAGGGCGACGAAGAGGCACTGAGCGGTGTGAAGTTGCACATCCCCGCCGGGCAGACCGTCGCCTTCGTCGGAGAGACCGGCGCGGGCAAGTCGACGCTGGTCAAGCTGGTCGCCCGGTTCTACGACCCGACGGGCGGGCGGGTCACCGTCGACGGCAAGGACCTGCGTTCCCTCGACCTCACCTCCTACCGGCACCGCCTTGGGGTCGTCCCCCAGGAGGCGTACCTCTTCCAGGGCACCGTCCGGGACGCCATCGCGTACGGCCGCCCGGACGCCACCGACGCCGAGGTGGAGGCCGCCGCCCGCGCGGTCGGCGCCCACGACATGATCGCCACACTGGAGGGCGGCTACCTCCACGAGGTCGCCGAACGCGGCCGCAACCTCTCCGCCGGACAGCGCCAGCTGATCGCCCTCGCCCGCGCCGAACTCGTCGACCCCGACATCCTCCTCCTCGACGAGGCCACGGCAGCCCTTGACCTCGCCACCGAGGCCCAGGTCAACCAGGCCACGGACCGCATCGCGGGCCGCCGCACGACGCTCGTGGTCGCCCACCGCCTGACGACCGCGGCCCGCGCGGACCGGGTCGTGGTCATGGACCACGGGCGGGTCGCCGAGGACGGCACACACGACGAACTGCTCGAACGGGGCGGACGGTACGCGGAGTTGTGGCGGATGTTCGTGGGGCAGCCCGTCGCGGAGGTCGGCCCTTCGATCACTACTGCGCCGTGATCTCGGAGATCTTCCGGCTCTCCAGGTCCGAGCGCACCGTGAGATAGGTGTACGTCTTCTCCCCGCCGGTGCCCGCGCCCGAGTCCCAGGTCAGCCGGACCGTCGTGTACGTGTGCCCCATGCCGCTGTCGCCGGGCGTCACCTTCCAGGCGCTCGGCACATGCTGGGAGCGCAGGATGCCGTCCGCGTCGTGCTGTTTCTCCCAGTCGAGGAGGCGGGCGCGGAGGCCGGGAGTCAGATAGAACTTCCGGAGTTCGGAGGCGGCCGCATTGCTCCCCGGGTCGTTCGCGATGTCGATGTAGGCGCCGTAGAAGTGCGCGACACGGTCGTAGACGGCGCCGGGCCCGCCACTGCGGGACGGGGCGGGAGGCGGGCCTCCGGGGGCGTCCGCGGCGCCCGGGGCATGGGCAAGAGCCGGGACCGAAGCGGCCGTTGTCAGCAAGAGCGTGGCTGCGACGAGTACTCGGCCGATCGTTCGTGAGCGGTTCATGGCGGACTGCCTTTCACTTCTGGCCTGTTGAGCTACGGGTAGCAGGCGAGGTCGCCCCCAAACACGGCAAACCGCTCATCGGAACCGACGACGCAACCATGCGGCGTACGTCATGCGTCCGTAGGGCAGTACGCCGATTGCTGCGGGAGGAACAACAGTGGACAAGCGCGCGATACGCCGACATATGGCGCTCGGCGTGGCCGTACTGACCGCCTCCGGACTGCTGTCGCTCGCGGGCCCGGGTACGGGCGACGCGGAGGCGGCGGCGCTGTGCTCCGGCCGCAAGGTGCGTACGCTGCCCTTCTCCACCGGATCCGTGCAGATCTACAAGAAGCGCGGCTACGTCTGCGCGGTGACGCTTCCCCAGCGGCAAGGCCCCCGCAAGTACATGTCCGTGAGCGTGCAGGCACGCGGCAACCGCCCGGTGACCGACAGAGGCCGCTTCACCCGCCACGCGGGCCCGGTGACGGTACACGCCGGCCACCGCTGCGTATGGGTAAAGGGTTCAGTCGGCTCGGGTTCGGCAAGCTCGGGCTGGATCCTCTGCTGAAGCCGGGCCCCTAAAGGAGGCCGCAGGCCGCCCTTTTAGGGGCGCGGGGCTGTGACATCTGCGGCTCCGCCGCGGGGCGCGACCAGCCACAACGGACCCGCAGGGTCAACGAATCCTCCGCTGGGGCGCACCTTGTCCGGAATGCGCCCCAACATCCCCTGGCCTCAACGGAGTTGCTCCGCTAGGTTCCGGCGGACATCTGCGTTTACAGGGGAGTGTGCATGCGCAAGACACTCAGATGGCTGCTGTCGCTCGTGGTGCTCATAGGCACCCTGAGCACGGCCGGCGCGGCCACCGCCGCCCAGCCGGAAGCCACCGCCGCCCAGCCGGAGGCAACCGCCGACATCAAGGACCGTCTCCTCGCGATACCGGGCATGAGCCTGATCGAGGAGAAGCCCTACACCGGCTACCGCTACTTCATCCTCAACTACACCCAGCCGATCGACCACCGGCACCCGTCGAAGGGCACGTTCAAGCAGCGCATCACGGTGCTGCACAAGGACACGGCCCGCCCGACGGTCTTCTTCACCAGCGGCTACAACGTCTCGACGACGCCGCGCCGCAGCGAGCCGACCCAGATCGTGGACGGCAACCAGATCTCGATGGAGTACCGCTTCTTCACTCCGTCCCGCCCCGACCCGGCCGACTGGTCCAAGCTCGACATCTGGCAGGCGGCCAGCGACCAGCACCGCGTCTTCAAGGCCCTCAAGAAGGTCTACGACAAGAAGTGGCTCTCCACGGGCGGTTCGAAGGGCGGCATGACCGCCACGTACTACGAGCGCTTCTACCCGCGTGACATGGACGGCGTCGTCGCGTACGTCGCCCCCAACGACGTGGTGAACAAGGAGGACTCGGCATACGACGAGTTCTTCGCGACCGTCGGCACCAAGGAGTGCCGCGACAGGCTGAACGCCGTGCAGCGCGAGGCGCTCGTACGCCGTGAGTCGCTGGAGAAGCGCTACAAGGAGTACGCGGCGGCAGAGGGCCTGACCTTCAACACGGTCGGCAGCCTGGACAAGGCGTACGAGGCCGTCGTGCTCGACTACGTGTGGGGCTTCTGGCAGTACAGCCTGCTCGGCGACTGCGGCACGATCCCGGCGGACGCCGCGAACGCCACCGACGACGAGATCTGGACCACGGTCGACACGATCACCGGCTTCTCGTCCTACTCCGACCAGGGCCTGGAGCCGTACACGCCGTACTACTACCAGGCGGGTACGCAGCTCGGGGCGCCGACGATCGAGTTCCCGCACATCGAGTCGAAGCTGATCCGGTACGGCTACCAGCCGCCGCGGAACTTCGTGCCGCGCGACATCCCCATGAAGTTCCAGCCGGGGGCGATGCGCGACGTCGACACCTGGGTCAAGCACAACGCCCACCAGATGCTGTACGTGTACGGCGAGAACGACCCGTGGGGCGCCGAGCCGTTCCACCTGGGCAAGGGCGCCCGTGACTCGTACATCTTCACGGCTCCCGGGGCGAACCACGGCGCCAACGTCGCCGGCCTCGTCGCCGACGAGAAGGCCCTCGCCACGGCCCGCATCCTGGAGTGGGCGGGCGTCGCCTCCGCCACGGTCCAGTCGGACCCGTCGAAGGCGAAGCCGCTGGCCAAGTACGACGCCAAGCTGGACAAGCGCAACGTGGAGCGCCAGCTGAGGCCGTAAGGCAACAGTCGGCAACTCCCGTGCTGCGCCCGCCCGTTGAGCCCGTTGGCTACAGCGGGCGGGCGCAGCCCACCGGCTTGGACCCGCCGAGCTGGACGTACAGGGACGTCGACGACGGACAGTCGCTACGCTCCTCCACCGCCGAAGTCACCTTGTACTCGGGCGACTTCTCGCCCTTGCCGTCACACGGCGTCTCGCGAACCTGGCCCTCGCTCGCGCTGTAGACGCAGTCGCCGACGATCGTGCGGGGGCCTCCGCCGCCGCCCGGGTCGCCGGGGTGCGGGGCTTGCAGGTTGCGCATACAGGCGTACCCCTGCGGGACCGCGCCGTCGCCGTCCTCGTCCGCGGACGGCTTCTGTTCGCTGATGTGCAGCACGAAGTCCGTGGTGGCGGGGCATGACGGGCCCTCGCTCACCTTGCCGTCGTGGCGCGCGACGACCCGCGCCGCCGCCCGCTCACTGGTGCACGACACCTCGGTGAACGACGCACGCCCGAACGAACTGCACTCATCGACCGCGAGGAACTCCGTCCCGAACCCGGAGGCCCGCGTCGGCGTCACCCTCCCGCTCTCGTCGAGCCGCCCGTCCCCGGAATCCCCGGACCCCGACAGCCGCTCGCACCCGGTGAGCGCCGCCACCAGCATCAGCAGCGCGCACACCACCCCCACACACCGTGCCTCGCGCATGACACTCCCCCCGAATACCCCCGCCCAGCGTGACCCGCCACGACGGGCCACGCCAGATGTGCGGGGTGCTTTGCGTAATGTGGTGACAGTACGCCTGGTGTGCGGCGTACGCGCGGTACGGCGGATTGATGAGCTAGGTGGCCTTGGTTAAGTCCGGTGCGGTACCGCGCCCCGTAAGGGGCGCGGGGCAGTATCGATATGCGGCTCCGCCGCGTGGGCGCGACCAGCCCCCACCGGCCCGCAGGCTCATCACCGTTCTTCCAGCGGAGTGCTCAGTAACTCAGCCCATGCCCGATCGGATACAGCACCCGCGCCGGATCGTCCGCCCGCTGTACCGGAACCGGCAGCCTGCCCGCCGGATCGACGCGGCCCGCGATCACCCGTGCCGCGGCGCGCAGCTCGACGTCCGTCCAGGAGTACGTGGCCAAGTAGGCCTTGACGCCGGGCAGTTGGGCCACGTCGTACGGATTGCGGATGGCGAGCGCGACCACCGGACGGCCGGTCGCGAGCAACTCGTCGACGAGCGTCTTCTGGGAGCCGGCCGCCGTGACGTTGTACGTGCCGACGATCACCGCGTCCGCGTCCTGAGCCGCCGCCACCGCCTTCGCGATGGTCGCCGCGGAGGGGGCCGTACCGGTGGAGAGCGCGGTGGCGCTGAAGCCCAGCTCCGTGAGCGCCGTGGCGAGCACGGTCGTGGGCGGGCCGGTGGTGCCGGACGGCGAGGCGGGGTCGGCGCCCACCACGAGCACCTTCTTCCGCTTCCGGCTGGAAAGCGGCAGCAGGCCTTCCGAGTTGACCAGCAGCGTCGTCGTACGGTCGGCGATCCGGTCGGCCGCCTTGAGGTGCGCCGGGGTGCCGACCGTGCGGTCGACGCCGCGATGGGAGACGTACGGATCCTTCAGCAGTCCCAGCCTGTCCTTCAGCCGCAGGACGCGCAGGATCGACTCGTCGAGGCGCGCCTCGGTCAGCTCGCCACCGCGGACGGCCTGGAGGACCGCGTTCCAGGCGACGTCCAGCTTCGGCGGGTTGAGGAGCTGGTCGACACCGGCCTTGAGCGCGAGCACCGGCACGCGGTCGTCGCCGTACTTCGTGCGGACGCCCTCCATCCCGAGCGAGTCCGTCACCACGACCCCGTCGTAGCCGAGCTGTTCGCGCAGGATGCCGGTGAGGATCGGGCGCGAGAGGGTGGCCGGATCGCCGGACGGATCGAGTGCCGGGACCATGATGTGCGCGGTCATGATCGAGTCGATACCGGCGGCGATGGCCGCACGGAACGGCGGCGCGTCCAGTTCCGCCCACTGCGCCTCGGTGTGCTCGATGACCGGGAAGCCGTAGTGGCTGTCGGTCTCGGTGTCGCCGTGGCCCGGGAAGTGCTTCGACGTCGCCGCGACCGAGGCGCTCTGGTAGCCCTTCACCTGGGCGGCGACCATGGCGGCCACGGCCCGCGGATCGGCGCCGAAGGAGCGTACGCCGATGACCGGGTTGGCCGGGTTCACGTTCACGTCGGCGACCGGCGCGTAGTCCTGGCGGATGCCCATCGCGTGCAGCTCCGCGCCGCCGATCTGCCCGGCCCTGCGGGCGTCGGAGCGCGAACTGCCCGCGCCCAGGGCCATCGCGCCCGGCAGGAGCGTCGCGGGCTTGCCCACGCGGGCGACGATGCCGTGTTCCTGGTCGGTGGAGATGAGGACGGGCAGCCCGCGGGGCTGCGCGAGGCTCGCCTCCTGGATCCCGTTCGACAGGTCGGCGATCTGGTGCGGGTCACGCGTGTTGTGCGCCCAGGCGAAGTAGATGATCCCGCCCACCCGGTACTGGGCGATCAGCTCGGCGGCCGTCCGTACGCCGATCTCCTTGAGGTTCGCGTCGATGTCGGCCTGGTCGGGTGCGGTCGCCGAGTGCCCGTACACCCGCATCACGAAGAGCTGGCCGACCTTCTCTTCGAGGGTCATACGGGAGATGAGGGCGCGCAGTCGCCTGTCGTGCCGCTTGCCGTCGTCCGCTCGGGCGGGAGTGCCGCCGACGGCGACGGCCGCCGCCGTACCCGCGGTCGCGGCGAGCAGCGTACGTCTGGAGGTGCGGTGCGGTGTGCCGGACTTCCTCGTGCGTGCGTACACGTGCGCTCCTTCCGGAGAGGGCCGGGGCCCGTGGAGGGGCGAGCATGAAGGAAACTTCCGAGGAGTCACGGATATCCAGAAAATTACTGCCGGTCAAGAGCCCGGACGGGTCCGGACGGGTCCGGACGAGCCCGGGCTCTTGCCCCACGCAGTCGTCAGAGCTGGCTGAGGACCGTACGGTCGGTGATCTTCGTGTCGTCCGCGAGCATCAGCGCCTTGCTGAGGATCAACGACAGCATCCGGTCACCGTCGAACGGCAGACCCGTATCGGGTGAGGACTCGGGAACGCTGTCCGGGACGATGCAGAGGTACCGGTCGCCCGGAACCATCAGGACGTTCCCGGACCGCAGGTGGATCTTGTACGTGTGCAGCGCGCCCTTGACGTGCAGGAAGCGGCCCTCGACATGGCACCGGTCGCCTACGGCCAGCCGCGGCAGCAGCCGCACCAGCAGGTCATGGCGGGTCCGGGCGGTCTCGTTCAGCTCGCCGAAGCTGTAGGAGGACCAGTACTCCTGGTAGCGGCCCTCGGGACCGCCGTCCTGCCACGTCGGGTCGTTGCCGACGCTCGCGACGCCGACGAACAGGTCCACGTCCCGCAGGATCTCGCTGAACACCTGGGCCGGTATCTCCTCCAGCGGCAGCGGTGCCACCTGCCCCGAAGGGCCGCGGCCGTGCATGGAGAACCCGTGGCCGTCCGAGGTGCCTATCAGATTGCCCGGGGCGTCGATCGCGTAGAACCGCACCTGGTCGGCGGCCAGCAGTGCGTAGGCACCCGAGTCGGTGGCCTCCGCACGGTCCGGCGCGCCCTCGCCGCGTACCCAGTACTCCGCGCGCAGCCCCCACTCGGGCAGTTCGCGAACGGTGGGCGGATAGTAGTAGTCCGGCTGGCACATGCGCAGTTCCGCGTCCCGCCAGCCGCGTTCCGCCGCCAGGGAACGGAACGGGTACTGGCGCAGAACGTGGCCCGCGAAACGGTTGGAATAGCTGCCCGTGCGGCGTTCCGCGTCGGTGAGCAGGTAGACCTCGCGGTGGGCCTGCTTGAAGGGCTGGGTGACGCCTTCCTTCTCCAGCCGGTCCCGCCAGGCCAGCACCTCCTCGACGGGGCGGCCCACCGGATGCCACAGACGCACGGTGCCCTCCCCCGTGACCGGCTCACCCGACAGATCCCGCAGTGCGCCCTCGGAGTATCCGCAGGCTGTCCCATCGAGCGTCCAGAGCAGACGGCGGGCGAGCGTGCCGACCAGTGGATGGTCGAGGTACCGCTCCCGCCAGATGGCCGACGCCCATTCCCGGTGGGCGAGGAACTGCCGGTCCAGGCGCTTCGTCAGCGCGGTCAGCATCGCGTTGATGTCCTTGGCCGCCGCCTTGAGCTCCTTCAGCTCCTCGGAATGGTCGCGCCGTACGGCGGCCGGCACCGACTTGACCGCCTTGCCCGCGGCGTTCCGCCAGCGCAGGACCGCCCGGCCGTCGTCGACCACCAGTTCCGCCCGTACGTCACCGAAGTGCACGACCCGGCGGCCGGTCTCCGACAGCCCGTACGTGGGCACGGCCAGTTCCTCGATCTCCTCACGGCCGAGCCCCAGGGCCTTGGCACGCTCCTCAAGACCGGCCTCGAGGAGGTTGAGGGTGGACTTGTAGGTCACCCGCGCGGTGAGCCGGGCCAGCTCCGCGAGAGCCGCCTCCCCCTCCATCCGGCACAGCGCGGTCGCGCACGCGTTGGCGAGCTTCGGGAAGCCCGGCCCGACACCCGGCACCTTCCGCAGCGACTTCTCCAGCACCACACCCAATCCGCTTGCCGTCCGCGGGTGTCCGGGCAGAAACGACACCAGCCATACGAGACCGCGGGCCGCGTTGTTGTTGTACGG
This sequence comes from Streptomyces scabichelini, assembly GCF_011045015.1. Taxonomy (GTDB): domain Bacteria; phylum Actinomycetota; class Actinomycetes; order Streptomycetales; family Streptomycetaceae; genus Streptomyces; species Streptomyces scabichelini. The sequence continues at coordinate 29,975 of NZ_JAAKZY010000095.1, forward strand.
GTCGTGGTCGAAGTCCTTCTCCAGCGGCAGCGTGCGCGGAGCGCCCACCAGCGCCAGCCAGCTCAGCGACCGTTCCGCGAACTCCCGCGTGTCCACCTCGGCGAGGAGCGCGCGCCCTTTCCGCTCCCAGGCCGTGCTGGGCCGGGCCGCCGTCGCCGTCACGGCGTGCGCGACCAGTTCGGTCCACGCGGTCGGCAGGGCCGCCAGCTCGGCGAGTGCGTGCTCCGACCACTGGTCACCGACGTTGAGCACCGGGTGGCGGTCGGCGAGTAACCGCACCACCTCCCGCAGCTCGGTCTTCTTGCTGAATCTGCCGAAGTAACGCCGCAGCGTCGCGCCGACGTTCACCGGTATGTCCCGCCCTGAGGCCAGTTCCACCCATGCCGTCTCGACGCCGCCCGAACGCCAGAACACATCCCTCGGGTCGCCCTCGAGGAACTTCTGCCGCTCCGCCGACATGAGATCGTCCGGCGTGCCCGGCGCCAGCATCGCGTGCATCAGGGCAACTCTGTCTCGGCGCTCCTGAGTCCCGGCCGTTCGGTAGACCTCGGCGCAGCGCTCCGCCAGGCGGTGCCGTACATCATCGGGCAGCGCCCGCAGAAACGGCATCCTTTGCTCAGCGAACATGATGTGCGCGAGCACCATTTCGCAGGCCGCCGTCAGGTCATCGCGTTCGACGACCACACGCAACATGGCCTCGAGTTCCTCGACGTCCAGGGGCTCCAGTGGGGGTGACAGCAGCACCGCCCGCATCCAGAGGGCCGCTTCTCGCCGTTCCCGCGCCTCGGCCGTCTCGTACAGCTCGACGCAGTGCCGCTCCAGGCGGTGCCGGACTTCTCGGGGCAGAGCCCGCAGACGCTCCACCGCCGGACCATACGTACTGTGCGCGAGCACGGCCTCGCAGTCCGCCGAGTCGTCGCGTCCGGCGACCTCCCACACCATGGCCTTGAGTTCGGAGTAGATCGAGAGGGACGTCGGGAGCCACGACAGCATCGTGAACATCCAGAGGGCTGCTTCTCGTCGATTCCGCGCCTCGGCCGCATCTGCTGCATCTTCCGCCCCGGCCGCCTCGTACAACGTGAGGCCGTGTTCCGACAGGCGCCTCCGGACACCTACGGGCAAGACCAGCAGACGCCGCACCGCCTGAAGGGGCTCCTTGGCCGCGAGGACCATCTCACCGGCCGCCGCCAAGTCGTCGCGTCGGACAGCGGCCAGCACCGCGGTCTCGAACCCGTCGCGTTCCAGAAGGTCCAGTTGGCTCGACAACAGCGCCGCGTGCGCTGCGAGAATCCGTTCCCGTCTCTCCTGTGCCTCGGCCGTCCCGTACAGCTCGACGCAGTGCCGGGCCAGCCGGCGCCGGACGTCTTTGGGTAAGGTCCGCAGACGTTCCATCGCCCGGGGGCGTTCTTCGGGCAGTTCCATGGCCGCGAGCACCGTGTCGCCTGCCGCTCCGAGGTCGTCTCTTCCGACAGCGGCCAGGACTGTGACCTCGAACTCGTCGAACCCGTCGGACTCGTGGGACTCGTCGATGTTCCTCATCAGCCACCCACCAGGGGGACGAGCTTGAGGAAGGTGATCTCGAGGCCCGGCGTCAGCTCGATCTCCTCGTCCAGATCCGTCAGCTGCCGCTCCCCGGTCAGCACCAGGAACCCGTTCCTCCCGAACGCCGTCACCGCGGCCTCGAATTGCCGCTCCGGGTCGAGCCGCCGCGCTGGATGAAGCGGACCGCGCCGGCCGTTCAGCGCCGTCTCCGTTTCCGTCGGCCGCACAAGCCCACGGAACGGTCCCGCAGCCTGTCTCGCGTGAAACTCCGCGACCTCCTGGAACACCCGCCTCCTGATCACCTCACGGATACTCAGCCGTTCCTCCGCCGTATCGAGGACCAGTGCCGCTTCGCGCCCCCCGGACGTCGTCTCATCCGTACACATCACTTTCGTCATGCGGAGACGCTAACGCCTGCTACTGACAACGCAGTTGGGCAGAGGGGCCGTCATCGGCGCAGTTGGAGGGGGCGCGCCGATGACGGCGTGCTGCCGGCCGCAGGCGGATGGAGAGGGTTGGTCAGCGATCGCAGCCAGCAGCGAGGGCCGACACCGCACTGCGGAGACTCATCCGGCAACTTGCGAGTTGGACGAAGGGTGGCGCGGATGGGTTCCCCAGATCGCGCCCATTCCCGGAAATTGGTACAGGGGTGCACCACCGTGACCGACGGGGCTGCTGCGGCGCTGTTTTGGGCCGGGGGTATGCACGGGCAGTGCGGGTGCCCGTGACCTATGACCTATGACGTATGGATGACCTATGACCTATGACCTGCGGCCTGCGGCCTGTGAACTCGCCGATCAGCGCTTCTTGTTGTAGGTCGCCGTGACCTCGACCTCGACGAGCCACCCCGGCACGGCCAGCGAGGCGACCTCCATCGTCGCGCGCGCCGGCCGGGCCTTGTTGGCGAGCAGCGGCGGCTTGGGCGCCGAGGTGCCCATGGGCACCGGCACGACCTCCAGCGACTTCAGGTCGATGTTCGCGAAGTACTGCCGGTACGCCCGGTTCCAGCCCGCGTAGTCGGCGATCGCGGCGCCCGGCGGCTTCATCAGGTAGGCCTTCATCGTGATGACGTCGGCCGGTTTCACGCCCGCGGTCTCGAGGTTGGTCTTGATGTTGCGGAGGACGACGAGCGCCTGTGCCTCGGTGATCGTGACACCCTGTGCGCCTTCGGTGAGGGCGGGATCGGTGTACCGCTCGGGCGTGCCCTCCGGCGCGGCCGGGTTCAGCGCGGACGGGCCGAGGCCGCTGCTCTGGTACACGGCGACCTCCCCACCCGTCGCCACACCGTTGGCGATCGCCGGGTTGGACTGCCCCTCGGGCAGCATGACCCGAACATCCTTCGGGCCCGGCGGCCACCAGCCCTGGGCGCCGGCCAGTGTCGCGGAGCCGGTCAGCAGCGCCCCGGTCAGGGCCGCACCGACGACGACCTTCGTACGCCGCTTCATCGGGTTCATGCGGCCATCACCCTCTCGTGGATGTCGGTCACGACCTTGCGTGCCGAGGTGAACGCACCGTGCTGCCAGGCGATGACGTGACTGAGCCAGTCGCCGGCGAAGTAGACGTGCCCCGCGGGCTTGTTGAGCAGCTGGTACTCGGGGCCGGTCTGCGAGGTCCAGCCCACCCAGCCGGCCTCGATGTACGGCGTGCGGTGCCAGGCCACGCTGAAGGCGTGCTCGAGTTCGCTGCGGTACTTCTCGCCGTGGATCTTCACGCCCCGGCTCACCGCACGCTCCACGCGCTGGGCGTGCGGCAGATCGCTGTACGCGACGGCGTTGGCGCCGAAGTTGTAGTAGCCGATGAGCGTGCCGCGGCGGCCCTGATAGCCGTACGAGGGATACCAGATGGTCGACAGGTCCATGTCGGTCGGCGTGATGCCGCCGTAGATGTGCTCGTCGGTCTCCCACCAGCGGCTGCCGTACTCGAGCCCCACCTTGCCGACGGGGACCGCGGTGGGGTACTTCAGCGCCGCCGTGACGTCCGCGCCCAGGTTGTGCTTCACCCGGGCCATGACCATGGGCGGGATCGCCGCCACGACGAAGTCGGCGCGCTGAGTGCGGGTGCGGCCGTCGGCGTCCTGGTAGGTGACCTCGGCGCCGTCCTGGAGGTTCTTGACCTCGAGCGCCTTGGCGCCGTACGTGATCCGGTCCTGGCCGACGGCCTTGGCGAGGGCGTACGGGATCGCGTCCATCCCGCCCACCGGCTGGAACATCAGCATGGCCTGGTCGTAGCCGAACTCGAAGGAGAAGCGCTGTCCGACGCCGCTCGCGACGACGTCCGACAACGATGGCACCGGGCCGAGCACCGTGCCCTCCTCGAAGGCCGCACCCGGCTCGACCGAGTACCCTCGCCGGTCGCTGCCGGTGTAGGCGAAGCCGTCGGCCTTGCCCTTGATGGCCCCGAAGTTCTGCAGGAACGCGATGAGCCGTTCCTTGTCGGTGGCGGTGAGCTCCTTGTCCAGGGAGCCCCGGTCGGTGGCCTTGGCGAGCAGTTCGGAGACATAGCCGTACACGTCGGCCTTCGCCGTGCGCCAGCGCATCGGCTTGCCCGCGAGGGCGGCGCTGTTCTCCTGGTAGATGTACGCGTTGGCGTTCTGGTTGGTGAACACCTCAAGGGGGACGCCGAGTTCGCGGCAGTACTCCAGTGTGACGTGGGACTGCGGCAGCCGGGCCGGACCCGCGTTCATGTACTGGCCCTTGGAGAACGAGGCCTTCTGGGTGCGCCCGTCCAGGTCGGTCAGCGTGGTGCCGCCGCGAACCGTCCAGTTGCGGCCCCCGGGGCGGTCCTTCGCCTCCAGGATCCGGCAGTCGTAGCCGGCCTTGCCCAGCTCGTACGCCGTCGCCAGGCCGGCTATGCCGCCGCCGAGCACCAGGACCTTCTTGCGGCTCCGTCCGGAGAGCGCGAAGTCGCCGCTGCGGGGCGCACGGTATTCCTCGGCGCTCACCTCTGGGACCGGTGCGAGCCCGAGTGCCCCCATCGCCGAGTACAGCATTCCGGCGCCGCCCGCGATCCCGACGGATCTCAGAAAACCACGACGAGATGCCTCTACAGCCATCAATTCCTCCTCGCCCGCAGCCCACGGCCGGGACGGCCGGGGGTTGCATCGTTGGATCAACCCGGCCCAGTGGGGGGTGAGTTGCGGGTGAGGCCGGAGGTGCCTTATGAGCCTCCGTCAGAGGTGTTACAGGGGCATGCCAATGAGGTATCCATGCCATGAGGTCGGTTTGCAATCCAAACTGAGGTCCTCCGGAGGAACCAGCGCCACCGCGGACGTCGGAATGCGGCCTTCGTTAAGTCCGATGCGGTACCGCGCCCCGTAAGGGGCGCGGGGAACTGCGCGACCAGCCCCCACCGGCCTGCGGGTTCATTACCGTTCTTTCAGCGGAGCGTTTACGCCGAGTCGTTCAGCAACCGCGACAGGTGCTCCCGGCCCGCCCCCAGCAACCCCTCCAGCGGTGCGGCCGACTCGTACCAGCGCTTCTCGTACTCCCAGCACAGCCAGCCGTCCCAGCCCTCGCGGGAGAGCAGTTCGACGCACTCGGTGAGGGGGAGGACGCCCGAGCCGAGCGGCAGCGGGGTCGTGTCGTCGGCCGAGGCGATGTCCTTGACCTGGACGTAGCCGAGATAGGGGGAGAGGGCCGCATACGTCGACCCGGGCTGTTCGCCGCCGAGCCAGGTGTGCATCACGTCCCAGAGGGCGCCGACCTGACGGTGGCCGACCAGGCCGAGGACGCGGATGGCGTCCGCGCCGGTGCGGTGGGAGTCGTGGGTCTCCAGGAGGATGCGTACGCCCAGATCGGCGGCGTACTCCGCGGCCGTGCCCAGACGCCGCGCGGCCGTCGCGTCGGCCTCCTCGGGGCTCTGGTCGCGGCCGCCGGGGAAGACGCGGACGAAGGGGGCGCCCAGGTCGCGGGCCAGCTCCAGGAGATCGCGGATCTCCTGGATCACGGGACCGTCGTCGCCCGGTGCCGCCACGCGCGCGTATCCCGCCAGGCCCAGGATCTCGACACCGGCCGCCTTGAACTCGGCGGCCACGTCGGCCCGTCGGGTCAGCTCGATGCCGGGGTGGACCGGCTCCTCGGGGTGCGCGCGCAGCTCGACACCGTGGTAGCCGTGCGCGGCCGCGAGCCGCACCACGTCGGTGATCGGGAGTCCGGGGACGCCGAGAGTGGAGAACGCCAGCTTCATGGTGCGGACCCTACCTGTCACCTCTGCGTGCTGGGCAGACTCAGTCCTGTGTGCCGTGCAGGTCCAGCCGCCAGTCCTGGCCGACGAGGTCCATGCCGAAGGAGCGGTGCGGTTTCTCGGCGAGGAGGACGAAGCCGTGGCGCTGGTAGATCCTGCGGGCCGCCGCCAGGACGTCGTTCGTCCACAGGACCAGCTCGCGGTAGCCGACGCCCCGCGCGAACTCGACGCAGGCGCGGACCAGTTGGTCGCCGATGCCGAGACCGCGGGCGTCCGGTTCGACGAGGAGGAGACGCAGACGGGCGGCGCCCGGAGCCTCGTCGCGTACGCACATGACGCAGCCCACCGCGCGGCCGTCCAGCTCCGCGATCCACACCCGCTCCAGGTGCGGGTCGTGATCCTCCGCGAAGTCCGCGACGATCCGGGCGACCAGGCCCTCGTAGTCCGCGTTGAACCCGTACTCGGCGGCGTACAGCGCGGCGTTGCGCTCCACGATCCAGCCGAGGTCGCCGGGGCCGGGGTCGCGCAGGACGACGTCCTCGCGGCGGGGCGGCCTGCCGTCGGAGAGGACGTCCCGGATCGTGCGCATCGCCTCGGACAGGCGGGGGCGGTCGTCGGCCGGAACCGTCGCGAGCAGCGACCCGACCGCTTCCCTCGATCGTTCGTCGAGTAAATCGGCCCTCTCGCGCCCTCGCGCGGTGAGCGTGATGTGGCGCCGCCGGGTGTCCTTCTCCGAGGCGGCGCGCTCGATCAGTCCGTCCTGCTCGAACTTCGCCAGGATGCGGCTCAAGTACCCGGCGTCAAGGGACAGTTCGGTGCGCAGATCGACGGCTTCCGTACGGGGTGAGTGCGCGAGTTCGTACAGCACGCGGGCCTCGGTCAGCGTGTAGGGGGCGTACAGCTGGCGGCTGTAGTCCAGCGCGCCGATGACGTTCGTGTAGAAGCGGTTGAACGAGCGGATGTCCTGGATTGTCATGGGCCGACCTCAAGATGGTTGACTCAGTCAGAGATATCGCTGAACTGAGCGTAGGCCGACTCCCGGCGCCTAGTCCACGCATATGCCCAAGGTGGTCTCTATGCGGTCTCCACGTGGTCTCTATGAGGTGATCCGGAGATCGACGACCACTCCGAAGTGGTCGCTGGCCCAGACGCCGTCGACAGGACGGTCGAAGGCGAGCGAGGCGGCGTCGACTCGGCAGGGCGCCTTCGGATGGGCGAGGCGCGAGCCGACGAAGACGTAGTCGATCCGGCGGTGGTGCTCGACCGGCCCGAGGATCTGCTCGATCTGGGAGCGGGCGTTGGGATTCTCCGAAGTCCAGGTGTGCCCCGGCCCTTCGCCCGCGGTCGCCCAGGCGTCGTGGTAGTGCACGCTGCGGCCCGAGAGGGCCTGCAGACCGCTCAGATAGCGGATGCAGGCCGCTTCGGGAGCGGCGGTGAAGTCGCCGGCGATGACCGTGGGCAGTTCGGTGCGGTGGCGGGCGTCGAGGTCGGCGAGCGCCATGACCTGACGCTCGCGCGCCGCCTCGGCCTCCGGCCGCCACGAGGTCGTCGTCGCGATGAACAGCATGTCCCCGAGGTCGGGGAGCGTCACCAGCGCGGCGAGCGTGCCCCACGGAACATCGGGCTCACCGGCCTGGCGC
>NZ_JAAKZY010000096.1 GCF_011045015.1 Streptomyces scabichelini
GTTTTACTTCTCCTTATCTGCCCCATTATCTCACTGTGATTTTTTTTTTTTTTTGGTTGGGTCTCGTGGGCTCGCAGATGTTTATAAGAGACAGGGGGTGCGGCGGTGGTCGCGGCCGGGATCGCCGTCGAGGCGTACGCGAGTCGCAGCGGCCACGAGCCCGGGCACGCCCTGCCCGGCGGCCTCGCGGGTGGCCCCGGCGGTGTGCTCGTCGGCTGGGCCCTCACCGTGGTGGGACTGGCGATGGCGGGGCCCGGAATCACCCACCTGTGCGGCCGGCTGCTGCAGGCGATGCGGCCGGGCGCGGTGCGGCTGCTCGCCGGGCGCATGCTCATGGAGGAGGCGGGACGTATCGGCCGACCGCTCGGCGTGGTGTGCGCGGTGGCATCAGGGGCGTACGCCATGACCGCGCTCTACGCGGACGCGCGCCCCGAAGTGGGGCCGCTCACCACGCTGGGCCTGCTGCTCGTGGCGGGATGCGCCGTCGCGACGCTCCTGACGACCGCGGTCGAAGCCAAGCAGGCCCGCACCGATACCACGACGGTTCTGCTGCAGCTCGGCGCCCCCGCCATGCTGCTGCGCCGCGCGGCCGCCGTCCGCGCGGGCGCGCTGCTCACCGTCCTCACCCCTGTGATCTGGGCAATCGCGGGTCTCTCGGCCGTGCCCCTGGCCGGCTGATCTCCCGTACGAAAAAAGTTCGCGAAGGCCGATGAGTTTCCCGCAGGCTCCTGGTCTAACTCTGCGAACACCACATCACCACAAGGGGAGAGACCGCACATGTACCAGCAGATGATCTTCGTGAACCTCGCCGTGAACAACCTCGACGCCTCCAAGAAGTTCTTCACGGAACTCGGCTACGAGATCAACAAGCAGTTCTCCGACGAGCACTGCGCCAGCGTCGTCATCAGCGACACGATCGTCGCGATGATCATGGACAAGCAGCGCTACTCGGACTTCACGAAGAAGGAGATCGCGGACTCGACGAAGACCAGCGAGGTACTGCTGTGTCTGAGCGCCGAGAGCCGCGAGAAAGTCGACGAGCTGGTCGACAAGGCCGTCGCCGCGGGCGGCACCGAGAACCGCGAGCCCCAGGACCATGGCTTCATGTACGGCCGCGCCTTCGACGACCCGGACGGCCACACCTGGGAGATCATGTGGATGGACCCGGCGGCGGTCCAGGGCTGAGGTCCGTGCCGAGGTCCGTTGCGGTACCGCGCCCCTTTAGGGGCGCCCCTAAAGGGGCGCGGGGAACTGCGCGACCAGCCACAGACGGCCCGCAGATTCCGGACCGCACTTCCAGCGGAGCGCCTAGCATGGGCGGGTGCAGACGAGCCCCGCCCATGCGGCCCACCACGACGACCGCGAGATCGAGACGCTCGAGGAGTTCGACGCGATCGTCTCCGCCCGCGGCACGCTCTCCGGATTCCGCGTCCAGGCCGTTGATCTGACGGACCGTACGCGGGAGCTGCTCACCACCGGAACCGCGGGAGCCGTCTTCCTCGGCTGCCCGATGCGGGAGGATGCGGCGGCGAAGGTGCGCACCGACGGCGCCCTGGTCTTCCCGCCCGTCCCGGACCTGCCGTTCGACCCGTACCGCGGTCACGTCTACACACCCGACGAGTTGTTCGCCTCGCTCGACAAGGGTTACGAGGAGACGCCGGACGCCCTCGCGTACGAGTGGTTCCAGCGCACCAAGGCCGACGGCGACATCTACGCGTCGATGCTGCGCTCCGTCCACGACGACTCCGTCTCCGACGCCCTCGACGAACTCCTGCGCGGGGCGCGGGTGGTGGGTGTGATGGGTGGCCACGCGATGGCCCGTGGCACGGAGGCGTACGAGGGCGCCGTCCGGCTCGGGCGCGCGCTGGCACGCGCCGGTTTCACGGTGGCGACGGGCGGCGGCCCGGGCGCGATGGAGGCGGCGAACCTGGGCGCGTACGCGGCGCCGTACGACGACGCGATGCTGGAGGAGGCCTGCCGACTCCTCGGGAAGGCACCGTCCTTCACCCCCTCGATCACCGAATGGGCACGGCGCGCCTTCGAGGTGCGCGAGCGCTGGCCGAAGGGCAACCACTCCGTCGGGATCCCCACCTGGTTCTACGGCCACGAGCCTCCGAACGCCTTCGCCTCCCACATCGCCAAGTACTTCGCCAACGCGACCCGCGAGGACGGCCTGCTGGCCCGCTCGAACGCGGGCGTCGTCTTCCTGCCGGGCGCCGCCGGGACCGTTCAGGAGGTCTTCGACAACGCGACGCCGAACTACTACGAGTCGCGTGGCGAGCCCACCCCCATGGTCCTGGTCGACCGCGTCCACTGGACCGAGCGGCTGCCGGTCTGGCCGTTGCTCCAGTCGCTGGCCAGGAACCGCTCGATGGAACCGCGGATCGCCCTCGTGGACCGGGTCGAGGAGGCACCGGAGGCACTCGTCCGACTGGCCCGGGCCAGTGCCGGCTGAAGATCGTGGACGGTCGGCGGACGTTCTCAGGCAAACGTCGGCTAAAGCCAACGGGCAAGACGGACACGCGCATTGACACCGAGTGACGGCGCCCCATAAACCTTTGAGGCGTCTGGGAGCGCTGTGATCACAGTGCCCCATCACCCCCCTCAGTTGCGCATCCCGTGAAGGGCAATCGTGTCCATATCCCGCCGTACCGCACGTTCCGTGCGCATGCTCGGTGTCGTCTCCGCCTCGGCCGCGCTCACGCTCGGTGCCGCAGGCAACGCGCTCGCCTGCGACATCAGTGAGTTCTCGGCCGTCGCCCAGTGCGACGGCGACAAGGGCGTCATCAGCGTGACCGACAAGGACCCCACCGGCGTCCCGGCCACGGTCACCGTCTACCTGGAGTCGAAGGGCGCGGACGAGAAGCTCGTCGGCAGCCAGGAGGTCAAGGGCTCCCGCGAGGGCGTCACCATCGACTTCGCGGAGAACTGGCAGCCGAACGCGTCGTACCGCATCCACGTCAAGGCCGGGAACCAGGTCGACGAGGACATCAGGCCGAACCTGACGACGCCGTCCGAGGCGTGTGCGCCGGCTCAGACGCCTCCGGCAACCCCAACCCCGACGCCGTCAGCGGAGACTCCCTCGCAGGAGCCCGCTGCGGAGAAGCCGACCCCGTCGGAGTCGGAGAGCACCTCCCCCGTGCCCGCCGGGAACGACGCGGCGTCGCCCGCGGGCGGTGGCTCGGACCTCGCGGAGACCGGCGCGAACGCCAACACCGGTGCGATCGCCGGGATAGCGGCCGCGCTCGTGGTGGCCGGCGGGGCCCTGGTGTTCGCGCTGCGTCGCCGTGGGGCGTCGAAGGAGCGCTGAGTACGGGCTCCGTGAACGGCCGTTGATTACGGGATCACGGCCGTGTTGTGGCCCGCTTCCTGGAATCCGGTACGCGGGGGGGGGGCGGGCCACCTTTGTCATCCGATGTCATCCGAACGTGGTCCGCTCCAGCCAGAACTCCAGCAGCTTCCGCTCCCCCAGCACCTCCAACTGCCCGCCGTCCAGCGGGAGTCGGCGGTAGAAGCCGAGCAGTACGTCGGTGAGCGGTCCGCGCAGCGCGACCGTCGCCTTCTCGTGGCCGCGGCGCCAGTCGACGCCCTCGTCCTCGAACTCGATGAGCCATTCCGCGTTCAGACCGGGCTCGGTGTCGGTGGCGTGGAGGTGGATGCTGCGGCCGGCCCCTCGCAGGTCTCGCGCCGCCAGGTCCTCCGGCTCCGTCTCCTGCACGAACCGGACGATCTGCAGCCACTCGTCGATCGCGTCGGCGGCCAGCTCCGGCGCGACCTCGTAGCGCGCAGCCGCGGCGATCGCCGCGTCCGCCCGGTGGATCACCGTCTCCAGCGTCATACGCCGCGCCCAGAAACCTGCCGTCCGCTCCCAGGCCCAGGTCCAGGCCGCGGCGTCGGCCCCGGCAGCGCGCAGGGTCGCGGCGGTCTTCTCGGCGCCTTCGGCCAGCCAGGCGTCGAGGGCGGCAGGATCGGCGGTATCGGCAGCGTCGTCTTCGTACGGCCCTTCGAAGCCGGCCACCTGCGATTCCGGGACCTCCTCGGTCGCCTTCGTCCGCACGATGTGCTCGACCCAGCGGTGTGCGCCGCCCACGTGCACGGCGAGTTCCCGCAGCGTCCACTCCGGACAGGTCGGCACGGTCACCCCGAGATCGGCGCCGGCCAGGTGCTCCCTCAACAGGTCGGTCTGCGCGATGATCTCGTCGCAGTAGCGATCATGCCCGAGGTCGTGTCCGAGGTCGTGCCCGCGTGGTGTCATGCCCGGCACCCTAGGCTGACGGCACCCCATCGAGCACGACAATTTCCGCGGCGTCGAACGCCACCCCGACCTCGTCCCCGGGCTCCGGTGCCTCCCGCAGCGCACACGCCGCCTCCAGGCGCGGGGCGCCCTCCGGTTGCAGTTGTACGGAGACATGGGTGCCCCGGAACGTGTGTGCCGCGACCGTGCAGCGCAACCCCTCCGCCGGCGGCACGAGCCGTACGCCCGCGGGCCTGATGAGCAGCGTGGTCTCGCCCTGCGGGGCACCGGCGGGCACCGGCACCTTCCCCCACGGCGTGTCCGCGGCCTCCCCGCTGACACTCGCCGCGACCACGTTCTCGAAGCCGAGGAAGCGGGCCACGAACTCGTCCGCCGGCCGCTGCCAGACCTCAAGTGGCGTACCGGACTGGGCGATCCGCCCGTCGCGCATCACCACGACCCGGTCGGCGAGCGCGAACGCCTCGCCCTGGTCATGGGTGACCGCGAGCACGGTGGTGCCCAACTCGCCGAAGAGTTCCCGGAGTTCGACGACGAGCCGCTCGCGCAGGGAGCGGTCGAGCTGGCCGAGCGGTTCGTCGAGCATGAGCAGCCGGGGGCGCGGGGCGAGGGCACGGGCGAGCGCGACGCGCTGCTGCTCGCCTCCGGAGAGGGAGGCGATGGCCCTGGACGCGGCTCCCGGCAAGCCGACCAGCTCCAGCAACTCCCGTACCCGTACGCCTTGTTCGGCCTTCGAGGCACCGTGCATCCGCAGCCCGAAGGCCACGTTGCCGCCCACGTCGCGCTGCGGGAACAGCTGGTGGTCCTGGAACATCAGGCCGACGCCCCGCTTGTGCGCGGGCACTCCGCCGAGGTCCCGGCCGTCCAGGAACACCCGCCCCTCGTCCAGCGGTTGCAGCCCAGCGACCACCCGTAGCAGCGTCGACTTGCCGCTGCCGCTGGGCCCGAGCACGCACACGATCTCGTGCTCGCCGACATCGAGGCCGACGGCGTCGAGCGCGACCCGCGCCCCGAACCGTACGGTCGCCGCATCGAGCTCGAGCATCGTCAGAACTCCCCCGTCCGGTCGGTGCGGACACGTTCGAGCAGGAGCAGCGCCACCGCGCACACCACCATCAGAATCGTCGAAAGGGCCATTGCCTGGCCGTAGTTGAGTTCGCCCGCGCGACCGAGGAGCCGGGCCACGGCGACCGGCAGGGTCGGATTGTCGGGCCGCGCGATGAAGACGGTGGCGCCGAACTCGCCGAGCGACACGGCGAAGGCGAAGCCGGCCGCGATCAGCAGCGCCCGCCGCACCATCGGCAGATCGACCTCACGCCACACCCGCCACGGCGACGCCCCGAGCACCGCCGCTGCCTCACGCAGCCGTATGTCCACGGCCCTCAGGACGGGCAGCATGGTCCGTACGACGAAGGGGACGCCGACCAGCGCCTGGGCGAGCGGCACCAGGATCCAGCTGCTTCTGAGATCCAGCGGCGGCTCGTCGAGCGCGATCAGGAAACCGAAACCGACGGTCACGGCGGAGACGCCGAGCGGGAGCATGAGCAGCGCGTCGAAGCCTCGTACGAGACGGCCGGCGTCACGACGGGTGAGTGCGGCGGCCGCCAGTCCGCCGATCAGCAGGGCCAGGGCGGTGGCGGCGAGGGCGTACTGAAGTGAATTGCCGATGGCCTCGATGGGCGGGACGAGAAAGACGCCGCTCTCGTCATCGGTCAGCGCCTTGTAGTACGCGAATCCGGGTGCGTCCAGCGAGCGTTGGACCAGCACGGCCAGTGGCAGAACGAGCAGTACGGCCACGGTGCCGAGGACGGAGGCGAGCAGCGCCCACTGGCCGACGCCGCGCGGCCGGCGGGCGGTCACGGAGGCATCCACAAGACGCAGGGCCGTCTCCCGCCGCCGTACGGTCCAGGCGTGGACGGCGAGGATCGCGCCCACGGCCACGAACTGGATGAGGGTCAGCACGGCGGCCGTGGACAGGTCGAAGATCTCCGAGGTCTGCCGGTAGATCTCGACCTCGAGGGTGGCGAACGTGGGTCCGCCGAGGATCTGCACCACACCGAAGGAGGTGAAGGTGAAGAGGAAGACCATCAGCGCGGCGGCGGCCACGGCCGGGCTCAGCGCGGGGAGCGTGACCTTGCGCCAGGCCGCGAACCGTGAGGCGCCGAGCACCCGCGCGGCCTCCTCCTGACGCGGGTCGAGCTGTGACCAGAGGCCGCCGACAGTGCGTACGACGACGGCGTAGTTGAAGAAGACGTGCGCGAGCAGGATCGCCCAGACGGTGGTGTCGAGACGTACGCCCCACAACTCGTCGAGGAGTCCACCGCGCCCCACCAAGGCCAGGAAGGCGGTCCCGACGACGACCGTGGGGAGCACGAACGGGACGGTGACGACGGCCCGCAGCACCTGCTTGCCCCTGAAATCGAAGCGCGCGAAGACATACGCGCCGGGGAGCGCGATCAGCAGCGTGAGCGCGGTCGAGGCGAGCGCCTGCCAGGTCGTGAACCACAGGACGTGCCGGATGTCGGACTGCGTGAGCACGTCGCCGATCCGCCCGAACTGCCAGACACCCTCGACCTTGAGGCCACGGGCCACGATCGCCGTGACGGGGTAGGCGAAGAAGACCGCGAAGAACGCGACGGGCAGGACCATGAGCCCCAGCCGCGCCGCGCTCTTCCCGGGAGCCGGTGTCCTGGGGCGTCCGGCCCTTACTTCAGTACGAGCGACGTCCATGACTTGACCCACTGATCACGGTTCTTGGCGATCTCCTTGGGCGAAATGATCTCGGAGTCCTCCGCCGGGGCGCCGTACTTCGTGAACTCCTCGGGGATCTGCGCGTCCTCGCGCATCGGGTACACGAACATGTTGAGCGGCATGTCGGCCTGGAACTTCAGCGAGATGAGGAAGTCGATGAGGGCCTTGCCACCCTTGGCGTTCTTGGCGTTGCTGAGCAGTCCCGCGTACTCGACCTGCCGGAAGCAGGTGCCGTAGGCGACGCCGGTCGGTGCGGTGTCCGGCTTGGGCTCGGCGAAGACGACCTCGGCGGGCGGAGAGGAGGCGTAGGAGACGACGAGCGGCCGGTCCCCCTTCGCCTTCTTGCCGCCGGCGGACCCGGAGAACTCCTCGTTGTAGGCCTGCTCCCAGCCGTCGACGACCTTCACGCCGTTGGCCTTGAGCTTCGTCCAGTAGTCCTGCCAGCCTCCCCCACTCTCGGCTTCGCTCGAGCGGGAGGTGCCCCCATCGCCGTATTTTGCCGCGGTGCCCAGCAGGAAGCCGAGGCCGGGCGAGGAGGTGGAGGCGTTCTCGGTGACGAGGAGGTCCTTGTACTCGGGCTTGACGAGGTCGTCGAAGGACTCCGGCGGGGTCAGGCCCTTCTCTTCGAAGTAGGCCTTGTCGTAGTTGACGCAGATGTCGCCGAAGTCGACGGGCGTGACCCGCTGCTTCTGCCGGTCGATCCGGTACTCCGGGGGCAGCAGATCGGAGTCCTTGGCCTGGTACGGCTGGAACAGGTCGTTGTCGAACGCCCGGGACAGCAGGGTGTTGTCGACGCCGAAGAGGACATCGCCCTGCGGGTTGTCCTTGGTGAGGATCGCCTTGTTGAGGGCCTGGCCTGCGTCGCCGTCTTTGAGGACCTTCACCTGGTAGCCGGACTGCTTCTCGAAGTCGCTGATCACGCTCTTGGACGCCGCCCACGAGTCATGGCTGACGACGGTGACGGTCTTGGACTCCGAGGCCCCTTCCCCGGAGCCGGAGTCGGACGACGTGCAAGCGGACAGCGTGACCAGACCGAGCCCGACGGCCACGGCCACGCACTTCTTGGTGGTGCTCACTGAATTCCTCCTGGGTGACCAGGAAGAGACGCGGCCCTGCCCGGGAACCTCTGAGTTCCCGGGCAGGGCGCAACAGCTTGAGTGATGACCGAACTTCCTACCCAGAATGACCTGGGCAAGGTTCAGAGGGTCTGCGGTCTGCTACCGCACTCTCAGCGCTGTGGCGCTCCCCTGCCGGAATATGAAGATGTACGTACGAGGGCCAGACTACAGCCCGCCATTTGAGCGGCCGTGCCATGGTCCGGTGCGGTACCGCGCCCCTTAGGGGCCCTAAGGGGCGCGGGGAACTGCGCGCCCAGCCACGACGAACAGCAGCTTCAAACGGACCCGCCGAACCCGCAGTCTAAAACCGCTCAAGCACAGCGCTCAGCGTTCCGTGGCGGCGAGCTGCCCGCACGCCCCGTCGATCTCCTGGCCACGGGTGTCCCGGACGGTGACCGGCACACCGTGCGCCGCGATCGCCGCGACGAACGCCTTCTCGTCCTCGGGCCGGGAGGCGGTCCACTTGGAGCCGGGCGTCGGGTTCAGCGGGATCAGGTTCACGTGCACGGGCTTGCCCTTGAGCAGCCGTCCGAGCCGGTCGCCGCGCCATGCCTGGTCGTTGATGTCGCGGATCAGCGCGTACTCGATGGACAGCCGACGCCCGGACCTGGCGGCGTACTCCCATCCGGCGTCGAGCACTTCCCGCACCTTCCACCGCGTGTTGACGGGTACGAGGGTGTCGCGCAGCTCGTCGTCCGGCGCGTGGAGCGAGATGGCGAGGCGGCACTTGAAGCCCTCGTCGGCGAACCGGTGAATGGCGGGGACCAATCCGACCGTCGACACGGTGATGCCGCGCTGCGAAAGCCCGAGCCCGTCAGGCTCGGGGTCGGTGAGGGCCCGTATCGAGCCGACGACGCGCTTGTAGTTGGCGAGCGGTTCGCCCATGCCCATGAAGACGATGTTGGAGAGCCGCGCCGGACCACCAGGAATCTCCCCGTCTCTGAGAGCCCGCATCCCGTCGACGATCTGATGCACGATCTCGGCGGTCGACAGGTTCCGGTCGAGCCCGGCCTGCCCGGTGGCACAGAAGGGACAGTTCATACCGCAGCCGGCCTGCGAGCTGATGCACATGGTGACCCGGTCCGGGTACCGCATCAGCACGGACTCGACGAGCGTCCCGTCGAACAGCCGCCACAGGGTCTTGCGGGTCGTGTCCTGATCGGTCGACAGATGCCGTACGACCGTCATGAGCTCGGGAAGCAGCGCCTCCTGAAGCTTCGTGCGCGAACCGGCGGGGATGTCGGTCCACTGCTCCGGCTCGTGCGCGTACCGCGCGAAGTAGTGCTGCGAGAGCTGCTTGGCGCGAAACGGCTTCTCCCCGATCGCGGCGACGGCTTCCTTGCGCTCGTCGGGCGAGAGATCGGCAAGATGCCGCGGCGGTTTCTTGGCTCCGCGGGGGGCGACGAAAGTGAGTTCTCCGGGCTTAGGCATGGCTGTACCAGTGTCGCAGATCGATTGACGTGACCTGCGCTGCCACCGGGCCGGTGCGGTACCGCGCCCCGTAAGGGGCGCGGGGCAGTCTCAATTTGCGGCTCCGCCGCGCGGGCGCGACCAGCCACGACGGACGAACCCGCAGCTTCGAACCCCGCCCCCAGCGGAGCGCTTACGCCGTGGTGTGCTCCAGCCGGTCCTTGAGGAGCTTCTCGTCGCGCGGCAGTTCCTTGCGTACCTGTGGGCGGACGACGAGGGGCAGCAGGACCTTGCCGAAGCCGCGCCCTTCGAAGTCGATCTGGATCGTCACACGGGAACGCCGTCCTTCGTCGAGCGGCTCGATCTCACCGTGCGTACGTGGCCTGACGGGGCCGTCGGTCCCGTGCAGATCCCAGCTGAACGGAGGGTTGAGCTCGTCGAACTCCACGGTCATCGGAACCTCGCGGCTTCCGAAGCGCCGGGTGACCTTGACCCGGGAGCCCGCGTGGATCGGTCCCTCGTCGAGCGGTTCAGCCGAGACAGCGCTCAGCTGCCATTCCGGCAGGTGGGAGGGGTCGGTGATATACGCGTAGACGTCTTCGGGGCTGCGGTCGATGTCGATCACTTCGCGGATGGCGGACATGACGCCCTCCTTCCAGGGTGATCCCCTTTGAGGGCTTACAGAAGAATCGTCCCACTCCGTCACCCCGGATGCCACGGCAGGAACACCGCAGGAACACGGCAGGAAACGGGAGGAGCCCCGCTCTCCATGGAGCGGGGCTCACTCGAGCCGTGTACGGGGTGGTCGCGGGGCGGGGTCACGCGGACCCGACGAACACCACCATGAGCAGCCACACCACCGGCGCCGTCGGCAGCAGCGAGTCCAGCCGGTCCATGATGCCGCCGTGTCCCGGCAGCAGCGTCCCCATGTCCTTGATGCCGAGATCCCGCTTGATCATGGACTCGCCGAGGTCGCCGAGGGTGGCGCTGGCCGCGACCGCGAGGCCGAGGAGCAGGCCCTGCCACCAGGCCCCTTCGTCGATCAGGAACTGCATGCACAGGGCGCCCGCCGCCATGGCGAAGGCGACCGCGCCGAGCAGGCCCTCGCGGGTCTTGCCGGGGCTGATGCGCGGGGCGAGCTTGTGTTTGCCGAAGCGCCAGCCGACGGCGTACGCCCCTGTGTCACTGACCACGGCGAGCAGCAAGAACGTGACGACTCGCCGCGCACCGTCGTCGGCGGTGAGCATCATGGCCACGAACGTGGCGAGGAACGGGATGTAGAAGGCCGCGAAAACGCCGGCCGTGACGTCCTTGAGGTAGCCCTCGGGTGGTTCCGTCATACGCCAGACGAGGACCGCGAGGGCGGTGAGCGCCATTGCCACCCAGGCGCCCTCGGCACCCCGTACATATCCGGCGACGACCATCGCCGCACCGCCGAGCGCGAGCGGCACGAGGGGCGCCTTGATGCCCTTGCGCTCCTGGAGCCGCGAGGTGAGCTCCCACAGGCCGACCACGACGGCGACCGCTATGACGCCGACGAAGGCGGCCTTGACGACGAACAACGACGCGACGATCACGGCACCGAGCCCGACGCCGACGCCTATGGCAGCACCCAGGTCGCGCCCGGCGTTCTTCTTCTGCGGTGCGGACGCCGGCTGTGAGGCGCTGGACATGGGCTCCTGCGGCTTCGGCTCATTGCGCTGGTGCCGCGACGGAGCCCGGTGCGGCGGCGGCGTCGACGGCGTCTCGTCGCGGAACAGGGGGCCACCCGTCCGAGCAGCCCCCCGGTCGTCGTCCTGGTCTCCGCCATGCGCGGGTTCGTCGGGCACGATGGGCATGGGGCGAGTCTGCTGGGCGTTGTGCGCGTCGTACGCGGGACCCGCCGGGGCAGCCCCCTGGACAGGCCCCTGGTCGGGCGGCCCCCAGTACCCGGCTTGTGGCGGCGCCCCCCAGGAAGAGTCGTTCATCAGACCTCGAGCAGCTCTGCTTCCTTGTGCTTGAGCAGCTCGTCCACCTGAGCCACGTACTTCGCGGTGGTGTCGTCGAGCTCCTTCTCCGCACGGCGGCCCTCGTCCTCACCGACGTCGCCGTCCTTGATGGCCTTGTCGATGGTCTGCGTGGCCTTGCGTCGCACGGAGCGGATCGAGATCTTGGAGTCCTCGGCCTTGCTCTTGGCGACCTTGATGTACTCCCTGCGGCGCTCCTCGGTCAGCTCGGGGAACACCACCCGGATGATGTTGCCGTCGTTGCTCGGGTTGACGCCCAGGTCGGAGTCGCGGATCGCCTGCTCGATGTTGCGCAGCGCGCTCTTGTCGAACGGGGTCACCACGGCCATGCGCGGTTCCGGCACCGAGAACGAGGCCAGCTGGTTGATCGGCGTCAGCGCGCCGTAGTAGTCGGCCACGATCTTGTTGAACATCGCCGGGTGCGCACGACCGGTGCGGATCGCGGCGAAGTCCTCCTTGGCGACCACGACGGCCTTCTCCATCTTCTCCTCGGCCTCGAGGAGGGTCTCTTCGATCACCACTTGCTCCTGCGTATCTTGAGTAGGCCCGGCAGCTGTTCCTTGTCGGGGTCGGCGGCCGGCTGCGTCGCGTCTTATTCCTGCACGGTTCCCGACCGGCAGGACATTGTCCATCCCCCGGTCAGGGTCCTTCCCCCGGACAGGTCGGGTTCCCCGATCAGGGTCGGTTTCCCCGGGTCAGGCCCGGCTGCCTTGGTCACCCACGAGAGTGCCGATCTTCTCACCCTTGACGGCCCGCGCGATATTGCCCTCCGCCAGAAGCTCGAAGACCAGGATGGGCAGCTTGTTGTCCCGGCACAGCGTGATGGCCGTCATGTCGGCGACCTTCAGGTCCCGCGTGATGACCTCGCCGTAACTGAGGGAGTCGAACTTGACGGCCTCGGGGTTGGTCTTCGGGTCGGAGTCATAGACCCCGTCCACACCGTTCTTGCCCATCAGCAGGGCCTCGGCGTCGATCTCCAGGGCGCGCTGCGCGGCGGTGGTGTCGGTGGAGAAGTACGGCATGCCCATACCGGCACCGAAGATGACCACGCGGCCCTTCTCCAGGTGGCGTACGGCACGCAGCGGGATGTACGGCTCCGCGACCTGCCCCATGGTGATGGCGGTCTGCACGCGCGAGTCGATGCCCTCCTTCTCCAGGAAGTCCTGGAGGGCGAGGCAGTTCATGACCGTGCCGAGCATGCCCATGTAGTCGGAGCGGGCCCGGTCCATGCCGCGCTGCTGCAACTGGGCACCGCGGAAGAAGTTGCCGCCGCCGATGACGACCGCGATCTGGGCGCCGTCGCGGACAACGGCGGCCACCTCTCGGGCGATTTTGTGCACCACGTCGGGGTCGACGCCCAGTGCCCCGCCACCGGCGAACGCCTCACCGGAAAGCTTCAGCAGAAAGCGCCCCGCGCCTTTGCCGTGATCGCTCTTGTCGTCCTTGTCGGCCTTGGTGGTCGTCATGGAGATCTCGCCTCTTTTACG
Source organism: Streptomyces scabichelini (assembly GCF_011045015.1). GTDB lineage: Bacteria > Actinomycetota > Actinomycetes > Streptomycetales > Streptomycetaceae > Streptomyces > Streptomyces scabichelini. The sequence continues at coordinate 13,025 of NZ_JAAKZY010000096.1, forward strand.
TGTCGCACATGCGAAGAAGGCCATTGCCGGTGGGTGTTCTCATCCCATGCGCGGCAATGGCCTCCTCGTCAGATCTGCTGTCGTCCGTCACGCACGCGCGCGTGCCCACGTACGAGGACGACTGCTGTCGACCCTAGCGGGGTCTCGCGTGGATCGCGGTACGGACTCAGATGCCGACCTTGATGCGCGTGAAGCGCTTCAGGGCGACACCGGCCTCGTCCAGGACCTTCTGAACGGACTTCTTCTGGTCGAGCGCGTACGGCTGGCCGAGGAGGGTGGCGTCCTTGAAGAAGGCGTTGACGCGACCCTCGACGATCTTCGGCAGGGCGGCCTCGGGCTTGCCCTCGGCGCGCGTGGTCTCCTCGGCGACGCGGCGCTCGCTCTCGACGACCTCGGCCGGGACGTCCTCGCGGGAGAGGTACTTGGGCGCGAAGGCGGCGATGTGCTGGGCGATGCCCTTGGCGGTCTCGGCGTCCGGCTTGTCCAGCTCGACCAGGACACCGATCTGCGGCGGCAGGTCGGGCATGGTGCGGTGCATGTACGCGGTGACGTAGGCGCCGGAGAACTGGGCGAAGCGGTCCAGGACGATCTTCTCGCCCAGGGTGGCGTTGGCCTCGTCGACGTACGCCTGAACCGTCTTGCCGGACTCGATCTCGGAGGCGAGCAGCGCCTCGAGGTCGGCCGGGGAGGTGGCGGCGACGTGCTCGGCGAGCGTGTTCGCGACGGCCTGGAACTTGTCGCCCTTCGCGACGAAGTCCGTCTCGCACTTCAGCTCGACGAGGACACCGGAGGTGTTGTCGTCGGCGATCAGGGAGACGACGGCGCCGTTCTCGGCGGAGCGGCCCTCGCGCTTCGCGACGCCCTTCTGGCCCTTGATGCGCAGGGCCTCGACGGCCTTGTCGACGTTGCCGTCGGCCTCGTCGAGCGCCTTCTTGCAGTCCATCATGCCGGCGCCGGTGAGCTCACGGAGCTTCTTGACGTCGGCGGCGGTGTAGTTCGCCATGATCAGTGAATCTCTTCTCGGAGTTCGAAGTCTCGAAGTCGGCGTCCGCCGCTGATCGGGCGGGCGTCCACCGAAGATCTACGGTCTGCGGGTGAACGGCGGGCGGCGCGGTCGGCGCCGCCCGCCGTCACTGGAACCGTGACGCGTGACGCTGGGGTCAGGCCTGCTCGGCCTCGGCCGGCTTCTCGGCCTCGGCGGCCGGAGCCTCAGCGGCGGCGGGAGCCTCAGCCGGGGCCGGAGCCTCAACCGGGGTCTCCGCAGGGGCCTCGGCAGCGGCCGGAGCCTCAGCCGGGGCCTCAGCCGGAGCCTCGGCGACGGTCTCGTCGGCCTTCTTCTCGCCACCCTCGAGCAAGTCACGCTCCCACTCGGCGAGCGGCTCGCCCGCGGCCTTCTCACCCTTGGCCTCGGCGGCGGCACCGGAGCGGGCGATGAGGCCCTCGGCGACGGCGTCGGCGATCACACGGGTGAGCAGGGTGACGGAGCGGATCGCGTCGTCGTTGCCCGGGATCTTGTAGTCGACCTCGTCGGGGTCGCAGTTGGTGTCGAGGATGGCGACGACCGGAATGTTGAGCTTCCGGGCCTCGCCGACCGCGATGTGCTCCTTCTTGGTGTCCACGATCCAGACGGCGCTGGGCACCTTGGACATCTCGCGGATACCACCGAGGGTCTTCTCCAGCTTGGCCTTCTCGCGGGAGAGGACCAGCAGCTCCTTCTTGGTGAGGCCGGAGGCGGCCACATCCTCGAAGTCGATCTGCTCGAGCTCCTTCAGGCGCTGCAGGCGCTTGTAGACGGTCGAGAAGTTGGTGAGCATGCCGCCCAGCCAGCGCTGGTTGACGTAGGGCATGCCGACGCGGGTGGCCTGCTCGGCGATGGCCTCCTGCGCCTGCTTCTTCGTGCCGACGAACATGACCGTGCCGCCGTGGGCGACGGTCTCCTTGACGAACTCGTAGGCGCGGTCGATGTACGACAGCGACTGGAGCAGGTCGATGATGTAGATGCCGTTGCGCTCCGTGAAGATGAATCGCTTCATCTTCGGGTTCCAACGACGGGTCTGGTGACCGAAGTGGACGCCGCTTTCCAGCAGCTCCCGCATCGTGACGACGGCCATGGCCGTTCTCCTTGATTTTCTCGGTTGTGCCGCGCGTGCCGGACGGCACTCGCGCCTGACGCCCGCGATGCGCCTGCCGCTAGGGACCGAGGGGCGCTGACACCGGCTTTTGATGGCCCGGTGTCGGGGCGTGCGAAGTCGACCCGGTGACCCGGATCGCCACCAGAAGTGTACGGGACACGCGAGGCACCGGGTGACGCCGCTGTCCACAACCAGCGCGTAGTCCACAGATCCCGGCCATGATCCACTTCTTTCTGCGGTTCGCGGGAGCGTTCTCGCATGCGAGCAGAACGATGTCTTCGTACGTGGCTGGCGTTGCTCCTGGGCCTGACGGTGACCGCCCTCGGAATCGCCTTGCCCGCGGCCACCGCACGCGACGGCGGCCCCGACGGTCCGGCACCGCCGAGAGCCGCTGCGGCGGTACCGGCTGTCGGCCGCACCTGGCCCGTAGGGGTACGCCCCCGGGTGACCCGCGACTGGGACCCGCCGGCGACCGCGTACGGCCGGGGCCACCGTGGCGTGGACCTCGCCGCGCCGCCCGGCACCCCGGTCCTGGCCGTCGCCCCGGGCCGCATCTCCTTCGCGGGCCGGGTCGCGGGCCGCGGGGTCGTCTCGGTGGAACTGGACGGCACCGGCGATCCCCCCTTGCGCACCACCTACGAACCGGTGCGCGCGACAGCGAAGAAGGGAAAGAAGGTGGCGCCCGGCGACGTCGTCGGCGTCGTGGAACCGTCGGGCTCCCACTGCACGCCGTCATGCGTGCACTGGGGCCTGCGCCAAGCCGACACCTACCTCGACCCACTGTCCCTGCTGCCACCCTGGCTACTGGGCCGGGGCCCATCACGCCTGCTCCCGGTCATCGGCGTACCGGAGGGACCGCCCACGTAACCGGAGACGCCGTCTACGTAGATGACCACGTAGGCAGCGAACGCCTCGCGCACCTGCGCCAGCACTTGGAGGAGGCCGGGCTGGATGCTCTGGGCCTGGCCGGAGGCGGCCGGGCTGGAGGCTGAGCGACAGTCCTGGCAACAGGACTCACCCCCGCTCAGTCCTCAGGAACGGTGGGAAGCCCGGAAGACCCAAGAGGGCCTCAGCCCTGCACACCCCGCAAAGCCATCGCCACAGCGGCCTCGGTGATGACGCCCGGATCCTCGGCCGCGCCCAGCTCGATGCGGCGCACCGCGGCGTCCACGATGCCCTGCAGCAGCATGGCGGCCATACGGGGCTGCTCGTGCCCCATGTCCGCCAGCGCCTCCACGATCATCGCGATGAGCCCGCCGTGCGCCGCGCGGATCTTCTCGCGTGCGCCCGCGTCCAACTCGCTCGCGGAGATGGCGACCACGGCCCGGTGCCGCCGGTCACCGACCAGCGCGAGCTGTTGGCGGACATAGGCCTCGATCTTGCCCTCGGGCGTCCCCGCCGGCGACATCGCCGCCTCGACTTCGGCCGCCCACACGGGGAAGTCGACCTCGCAGAGTTCTTCGACCACGGCCGCCCGCGACCGGAAGTACTCATAGACGGAGGACCGCGCGAGTCCCGTGCGCTCGGCGAGCGCAGGGAACGTCAGCGCCTCGGTCCCGCCCTCCGACAGCAGTGACCGTGCCGCGTCCAACAGGGCGGCTCGCTGCATCGACCGGTGCTCGGCCACGGAGGCCGCTCGAATCCTTGGCACGCCTCCACTTTACGGACGGACCCCCCGCGACGGGAGTCACTCCGCACGTCCGGGTTTGACCGAGGGCCCGGGCCTGAGGGTCCGGCGCCGGACGGCTCCCAGGTCACACGACAGAAGAAGGCTTCCTCAGCCGACGGGCGGCCCCGGGGCGGAAGGCGCGATTCCGCGAGGTCGGCGGACGTCAGCGCCCGAAGCTCGCGAGCTTCGCCCGCAACTGGAGCACCGACTTGGTGTGGATCTGGCTGACCCGGCTCTCGGTCACCCCGAGGACGTTGCCGATCTCGGCGAGCGTGAGGCCCTCGTAGTAGTAGAGCGTGACCACGGTCTTCTCGCGCTCGGGCAGCGTGTTGATGGCTCGCGCGAGAAACCGCCGCAGCTCGCGGTCCTCGGCGACCTCCACGGGGTTGTCGGCCGCGGTGTCCTCGAGCGTGTCCATCAGGCTCAGCCGGTCGCCGCCCTCGCCCCCGACGTGCAGCAACTCCTCCAGGGCCACCACGTTCGCCAGCGACAACTGGCTGAAGACCGCGTGCAGTTCGTCCACCCCGATGCCCAGCTCGGCGGCCACCTCGCCCTCCGACGGACTGCGCCGCAGCCGCGCCTCCAGCGTGGCGTAGGCCCGCTCGACATTGCGCGCCTTCTGCCGCACGGACCGCGGAATCCAGTCCAGCGCCCGCAGTTCGTCGATCATCGCGCCCCGGATCCGCGTGATCGCGTACGTCTCGAACTTGATCTCCCGTTCGATGTCGAACTTCTCGATCGCGTCGATGAGCCCGAACACCCCCGACGAGACGAAGTCGGCCTGCTCCACATTGGGCGGCAGCCCCACACTCACCCGGCCCGCGACGTACTTCACCAGCGGCGAGTAGTGCAGGATCAGCTGCTCGCGCAGCCGCTCGTCGCCCGTCGCCTTGTACGACCTCCACAACTCATCGAGCGTCGAGGGCGCGGGCGGCCGCACGCCGCCGCGGGCAGCGGGGGGAACAGCCGCCCGGTCGGACCCGGAGGTGTGCTGGGGCATTCGTCGTCTTGTGCCGTTCTGCCATGGAGAGGCTGTGCCTGAGTGAGCTGTCGGTCTGATGTCGAGTTGCTTGTCCGAGTGGGATTGCCTGTCTGAGTCGCATTGCTTGCCTGAGCCGGAATCCTTGTGAGCGTAGCGTGACTGGAGAGTCGCAGTGAGCGAAGGGCGGGCGATCCGCCATGCGCAGATACGTTCCGCTAGGCGTCCCTCAGGGGCATTTCCGTCGCCGTGCGTGACCATCGCGCGGCATCAACTGCGGGAATTGCCAAGGCCATCGGGGTGTCGCCCAGACGGGCGAACACGCTGGGTCAGCATCGCCACCGATCCGTGTGGACGGAGATCATCGCCTGGCGTGTCAACTTCCAGCCGTCGCCGTGTCGTTCGACGAATCCCAGTGACCGGAGTTCGTACAGCCTGCCGACCGCGTCGTCCTTCGTCGTCCCGGCACCCGTGGCGATCTCCTCGGCCGACGCGGCTCTCCGGGCGGGCAGCGCGGCCAGCACACGGTCGGCGTCCGGGTCCAGGAGGTCGCGCGGCAGCACAGGCCCGCGCCGGTCCGGCGCCAGGTCACCCATGTCGCCGACCAGTTCGGCGATTTCGGCGGCGTCGGTGACCAGCACCGCGTCCCCGCGCAGGAGTTCGTGCACACCGGCCGAGAGCCCGCTGGTGGCGGGGCCGGGCACCCCTATCGTGTATCGCCCCAACCGCTGTGCGGCCCGTGCGGTGACCAACGCCCCGCTGCGGTAGGCCGCCTCGACGACCACGGTGCCGCGGGTCAGCGCCGCGATGACCCTGTTGCGGAGGATGAATCTGCTCGGCGTCGGGTGGTCACCGGGTGGCAGCTCCCCCACGACCAGGCCTTGTTCCGCAATCCTGGTGATCAGCTGGGTGTGCCCGCGCGGGTAGGGCCGGTCGACTCCGCAGGCGAGCACGGCGACGGTGGCTCCGCCGGCCGCGAGCGCACCGCGGTGTGTCGCGCCGTCGACTCCGTACGCGCCCCCGGACACCACGACCCAGCCCCGCTCCGCAAGCCCCGAGCCCAGCGTGGTCGCCATGTGGGCGCCGTACTCGGTGCAGGCCCGGGCGCCCACGACGGCGACGGACCGCAGAGCCCATATCCGCAGGTTGGGCCGCCCTCGCACCCACAGTCCGATGGGCCGTGCGTCCCCCAGATCGTCGAGTTGCGCCGGCCACTCGGGGGCTCCGGGCCACACGAACCGGGTCCCGGCGTCCCGAGCCACCGCCAGGTCCCGCTCCGGCTCGGCCCGCTGTGCCCGAGCTCGCAGGCCCGCCCACCGTTTGTCCGTCACCCCCGGCAGCTGTTCCCCGTGTCCGAAGAGCCGCCGCACCACCTCTCGGGCCCCGAGCTCGCGGAGCCAGCGCCCGCAGACCTCGTCCCCTGGTTCGATAACGCGTGCGAGGAAGACACGGTGAAGCCGCTCATCGCCTCCGCTCACACGCTGGTCCCCTCCGGTCACGCCCTCGTCGCCCCCGTTCACGCGCCGGCCGTTCCCGCTCACGGGCTCGCTGTCCCTACGCGCGCGCTCGCTGCCCCCGCTCACGCGCTCGTCGTTCCCGCTCACGACAGCGCTCCGATCGCCATCGGCACGCCCTGTGGGACCCCGGTGCGCAGTTGCAGGGCGAGGGCGACGTCCGTGGGGTCGGGCCGGTCGTGGCCGACGAGGTCCGCGATGGTCCAGGCGACGCGCAGCACGCGGTCGAGGCCGCGCGCGGTGAGAAGGCCGCGCTCCAGGCCCCGCTCGGCTTCGTCCATCGCGCCGATCGAGGCGTACCACCGGCTGCGCAGTTCGCGCCCCGGAACCTCGCTGTTCGTCCGCCACGGTGTGCCCGTGAGGCGTGCGGCCGCGCGTTCCCTGGCCTCTCGTACCCGGTTGGCGACCGTCGAGGTGGATTCGCCCCGCATGCCGGCGTCGATCAGCGCCGAGCGCGTGACGCGGTCCACCTCGACCCTCAGGTCGACCCGATCGAGCAGTGGACCGGAGAGCCGGGCCTGGTAGCGGCGGACCATCGGAGTAGAGCACTCGCACGAGTTGCCCGTCTTCGAGAAGCGGCCACAGGGGCACGGATTGGCCGCAAGCACCATCAGGAATCGCGCCGGGAAACGCACGACACCCGCGGTGCGCGCGATCACGACGTGTCCCGCCTCCAAGGGCTGGCGCAGCGCGTCCAGCGCCCGGCTGCTGAACTCTGGAGTTTCGTCCAGAAAAAGCACCCCGCGGTGAGACAGCGACACCGCGCCGGGCCGTGCGATTCCCTGGCCGCCACCGACCAGCGACTGCATCGTCGCCGAGTGGTGGGGTGCGCAGTAGGGCGGAACGTCGATGAGCGGCTTTCCCGGAGGGAGCAGGCCCGCGACGGAATGGACGGCCGTGACCTCCAGCGACTCCTCCCTGCTGAGCCGCGGCAGGATGGCGGGCAGTCGCTCGGCGAGCATCGTCTTGCCTGCACCCGGCGGGCCCTCCAGGAACAGATGGTGGCCACCGGCCGCGGCGACCTCCACCGCCGTACGTGCCGAAATCTGGCCGACGACATCGGCGAGGTCATGGCCTTGGTCGTGCTGCGCGGCGCCCATGCTGTGCATGCCGGTGGCCGCACCCGTGCCCGGCATGCGCAGGCCCGCGAGGAGTGGATCCGGGCGGCCCTGCTCGTCCTGTTCCTCGTCGGGCACCGGCTCGTCCGTGAGGACGGCGATCAGCTGGCGCAGGCTGCGGACGCCGAGCACCGACACACCGGGCACCAAGGAGGCCTCGGCCGCCGCGCACTCGGGCACCACCACCTGTTCGTATCCGGCGTCCGCCGCGGCCAGCACCGCCGGCAGTACGCCCCGTACCGGCCGCACCCGGCCGTCCAGGCCCAGCTCCCCGATCATCACGATGTCGCAGAGCACCCGTGGATCGATCCGCTCGGAGGCTCCCAGTACGGCGCAGGCGACGGCCAAGTCGAATCCACTGCCGCCCTTCGGTACCGACGCCGGGCTGAGACCGACCGTGAGCTTCTTCTGGGGCCACTCGCCGCCGGAGTTGACCACGGCGGCCCTCACTCGGTCCTTGCTTTCGGTCAGGCTCTTGTCGGGCAGTCCCACCAGCGTGAATGCCGCGACCCCCGGCTCCAGGTCCGCCTGGACCTCGACGACGACACCTTCGACGCCGACCAGCGCCACCGAGCACGTACGGGCGAATCCCATCAGGCCACCCCTCGCACATGCTCGACCACGGGTGCGCCGCGGTCGGGAAGAAGGACGCCCACGAGATCGATCCGTACGCCGCCGGGTGGAGCGCCTCCGTGTTCCTGCAGCCAGCGCTCGGCCAGGCCCCGCAGTCGCTCCGCCTTGAGGGGCGTGACGGCGGCCATCGGGTGCTCGAAGGCACCGGCCCGGCGGGTCTTGACCTCACAGACGACCACCGCGTCGCCGTCGCGGGCCACGATGTCGATCTCACCGGTCCTGCCACAGCGCCAGTTGCGCTCCAGGATCGTCATCCCGGCCTCGCCCAGCCGCCGCGCGGCCAGGTCCTCGCCGTACTTGCCGAGTGCATTGCGTGCGTTCATGTCGGCACCACCTCCGGCGCCAACATTGAGCCCACGACGGCTCGCTATTGGATCTTGGTGGATGGCCCGCCGGTTGTGGACAACTCCGTCACCCGGCAGAGCGTCCGGCGTCAGCCGCTCGGCAGCTCGAGATCGCTCTTGTTCAGCTCCTCAATGTTCACGTCCTTGAATGTGAGCACCCGTACCTGCTTCACGAAACGAGCAGGCCGGTACATGTCCCACACCCAGGCGTCCGCCATGGACACCTCGAAAAACACCTCGCCCTGGACCGAGTGGACCTGCATCTCGTAGTCGTTGGTGAGGTAGAAGCGCCGTTCAGTCTCGATCACGTATTTGAACAGACCGACGACATCGCGGTACTCCCGGTAGAGCTTCAGCTCCATCTCGGTCTCGTACTTCTCGAGGTCCTCGGCGCTCATGGCATGTTCCCCTTCAGCCGTGCGTCCCCCTATTGTGCGTCAGCCCCGCGAGCCCCTAGACGATTTCAGTGTCGAGGATCTCGGGCCTGGCCGGGGGCCCCTCGTCGAGCAGCCTGCGCAGCAGCTCGGCGAGTCTGGTCGGATACACCGTCTCATGTGCCTGGATGAGTTCCTGGCACGTCCACCAGCGTGCTCCGGCGACACTGCGCCGTTCCAGCTCCGTCAGGCCCAGGGCCTCGGGCACCACCCTGGGCGTACTGGCCGTACGGGCCAGGTAGTACCACTCGTCCTGGTCCCAGCGACGCCCCGCGAACGGGAAGGAGCACGTTCGCCGCCACAGCACCGGGCCGAGCTCGACCTCGGTGATGCCGGTCTCCTCCGCGAGTTCCCGCAATGCGGCCTCCTCGCGCGTCTCGTCGCCTTCCACGCCGCCGCCCGGCGTGAACCACCAGTTGTCCGAGGGGTCCTCGGGCTCGTGGCCGTACAGCAGCAGGATGCGCCCTTGCGGATCGAGCAGCACCACCCGGGCGACTTTCCGCAGCTCACCGAGCCCTTCGGGGCCTTCAGGCAGCAGCTCACCCGGCTCCCCGCGCTCCTCGGCCGACAGCTCGCCCACCTCCTCCGGCACCTCAGCCGGCAAGAACCTGCTCCTTCGCCCCCGTGCTACTCCGCCGCCGCGCCGCGCGCTTGGTGAGCGGCCCGTACGCCGCTCCGCCGAGGACGAGCACCGCGCCCGCCACGATCGCGCCGACGACCAGACGCAGGGGCCCGGGCTGGGAGATGCCGCCGAGCGCCTCGAAGCCGGTGGCGCTCTCCAGCATGCCGTTCATGGGCCACACCACCGAGTCGACCCGCGCGTTCACCGCGCCGCGCGGCACCGAGCCGCTGCCGGCCTCCGTGAGGTGGGCGGTCGAGTCGAGAGAGCCACTGCGCTCGTCACCGAGCAGGAAGAGCCGGCCCTCGGGCACCGTGACGTTCGGAATCTTGCTCGCCTCGGCCTCGGTGCCCTTGGGCAGATACCCTTCTTCGATCTTCTTGCCGTTGACGGTCAGTTTGCCGTCCGTGCAGCAGGCGACCGTGTCGCCGCCCACCGCGACGACCCGCTTGACCATGGGGACGTTCCCCCAGCTGGACTGCTTGAAGACGACGACGTCGCCGCGCTTGACCTCACCGCCGTCGATCCGCTCGGCGAGGACCCGGTCGCCGGCCGCGATGGTGGGCGACATCGAGTCGGTCGGCACGGTGTACGGCTGGTAGACGATCGCGCCCCAGGCGAATCCTCCGAGGAAGAGCACACAGCCGAGGGCCACGGCCAGCCCCGACAGCGTGCTGCCGAGCCGTCCGTGGCCCTCGTCCGTACGACCTGTCTGGCTCATCCCAGTGCTCCCCCAACTCGGAGAATCGATCCCGGGGCCCCGCTTCGGAGCCGCGTAAGATCAGCGATCTGGGACGGCACCCTACCCGGCGGTACCGGCCCCAGAAACCCTGGGGTTTCCGACGGTACGGCGGCGCCTGCGCCACAGCACCAGGGGCAGTGCGCCCGTGAGACCGAGCGCGGCCGGAGCCGCGGCGCTGAGGCCCTGGTCGAAGGTGTCCGGCACAGGAAGCGTGGACCAGCGGGTGGGCGGCCAGGCGACCACGATGGCGCGGCCGACGACGTTGTCCACGGGGACGAAGCCGTCGTTGTCGTCCTGCTGGTGGTAGCGGGAGTCCAGCGAGTTCTGCCGGTGGTCACCCATGACCCAGATTTTGCCTTCGGGTACCTTCAGCTTGAACTGGCCGCCCGTCTCGTCCACGCTGCACGGCGTGTTCCCGCGGTACACATAGGGCTCGTTCAGCGCCTTGCCGTTGACCTTCAGGGGGCCGGTGCCCTTGCACTCGACGGTGTCGCCGCCGACCGCGACGACCCGCTTGATGAGGTCCTTCTCGTCGGCGGACGGCATCAGGCCGATCCAGCTCAGGGCCGTCTGGATCGCGTTCGGATTCGGGGTCGGCTCGCCCGCCAGCCAGTTGTCGGGGTCGTGGAACACGACGACCTCGCCTCGCTCGGGCTCGGAGCCGAACCACGGGGTGAGCTTGTCGACCAGGACGCGGTCACCCTGCTGGAGGGTGTTCTGCATCGAGTCCGAGGGGATCGAGAACGCCTGCACCAGGAAGGTCTTGATCAGCAGCGCGAGGATCAGCGCGATACCGATGAGGAGCGGCAGTTCCTTCCAGAAGGACCGCGGCTTCTTCGGCTGCGGAGCGTCCTCGCCCTGCTCGTTCCTGTCACTGCCGTCTCCGGAGTCACCTCCGGAGGCCACGGTGTCCTCAGCGGCCGGGGGAGCCGTCTCTTCCGGTCGCTCCGGTTTCTCCTCCGGACCCTCGTGTCCGGACCGTGCTCCGACCGCCAAATCCCCCACATCCACTCCTCACTCCGTGCCGCCGCCCACGCCGGATCCGACGCAGGCCCACCACTCCCATAACGAGCGGGAGTTCCGCAGGGCTCGGGAGCGGGATCAATCCGTATCGATCCGCATTGGCCACCCTATGCGACGCACCGAGGGCGGTGGCCGACCCGCCGGGCGCGTCGGGCACGGACGCATAGGTGTCAGGTTCCTCCAGGCGTCGCCAGTGGCCGATGGGCCAGGCGATGACCATGGCGCGGCCGACGACCTCTTCCTCGGAGACCGTGCCGTTGAACGCCTCCGTGCGGTGGAAGCGGGAGTCGGCGGAGTTGGACCGGTGGTCGCCCATGACCCAGAGACGGCCCTTGGGCACCTTCACCTCGAACTGGAACGAGGAGGGTTTGTTGCCGGGATGGATGTACGCCTCATTGAGGGGCATGCCGTTGACGGTGACGCGGCCCTGGGTGTCGCAGCACTTGACGGTGTCGCCGCCGACCGCGACGACCCGCTTGATGAGATCCCGTTCGTTCTCGGACGGCAGGAGCCCGATGAAGGTCAGCCCCTGCTTGACCTGCTTGACGACGATGGGGTCGTCCTTCTTCGCGACCGGCTGCTCGTCCTCGAGCCATCCCCCGGGGTCCTTGAAGACGACGACGTCGCCACGTGTGGGCTTCGAGCCGAACCACGGGGTGAGCTTGTCGACCAGGACGCGGTCGCCGATCCGGATCGTCTGCTCCATGGAGCCCGACGGGATCACGAAGGCCTGGACGAGGAACGTCTTCAGGACGAGGGCTATGAGCAGGGCGACACCTATGAGGAGCGGTATCTCCTTGATCGCCGAGCGCTGCCTGCGCCGCTTGACCTTGCGGGCGAGCTTGCGCCGCTCGGCGCGGCCCGGGCCCACGCGGCCACTGGTGGGCCGGTATCCGGTGGGCAGTCGGGTGTCGACGCGGTGGCTTCCGCGCGGTCGTCCTCGGTTACCCATGCGCACCGACCGCTTTTTTCGACTCGTCCGCCTCCGGGGCGGCCGCTCCTTCGCCGGCAGGCACGCGCGCGTAGGCATCGGCGGGGTGCAGACGGGTCCAGTGGTCCGTGGGCCAGGCGATCCAGTCGGCTCTGCCGATCACGTCACCGACGGGGACCATGCCGCCGCCCGGCGAACCCAGGTGGTCGCGGGAGTCGCTGGAGTCGCCGCGGTGGTCACCCAGGACAAACAGGGTGCCGTCGGGCACGACGACGTCGAAGGACACCTCGGACGGCTTGTTCCCCGGGTACAGAAACGTCGATTCGTCGACCGACCGGCCGTTCACCTCGATCCTCCCCTGCCTGTCGCAGCAGACCACATGGTCTCCCCCCACACCGACGACTCGCTTGATGTAGTCGGCGGTCCCGAAATGGCCGGTGCCGTCGAAGACGATGACGTCACCGCGCTTCGGCTCGGCACCGAAACGGTACGCCAACTTATTTACGAGAACGCGGTCCCCGATCCTCAATCCTGGCTCCATCGAACCACTGGGAATTTGGAACGGCTGCAACACAAAACGGCCCAAAAGCAGCAGAAAAACCAAGAAGAACAGCACGGCCAGACTGATACGTCCACCCGGAAGCCAGTCGGCGGCATGGGACACCAACGCGAAGCGCGACCGTCCTTCCGTCCCCTCTGTGTCCGAGATCTCCTCGGGTTCGGAAGGGCGGGAGGAGCGGTCGCGCTCCGTCGACTGTGCTTCGGTGTCCATCGGGCCAGATGCTATCCGGGCCCGATGTGAACCCCGGCGCGAGCTCAGCTCTCGCGCTTCTCCTTGATCTTCGCGGCCTTGCCGCGCAGGTCGCGCAGGTAGTACAGCTTGGCGCGACGGACGTCACCGCGGGTGACGAGCTCGATCTTCTCGACGATCGGGGTGTGCACCGGGAAGGTGCGCTCGACGCCGACGGAGAACGAGACCTTGCGGACCGTGAAGGTCTCACGGACGCCGGCGCCCTGGCGACGGATGACTACGCCCTTGAACTGCTGCACACGGGAGCGGTTGCCCTCGATGACGCGGACGTGGACGTTGACGGTGTCACCCGGGCGGAAGGCCGGGACGTCGCTGCGCAGCGACGCGGCGTCGACGGTGTCGAGCAGGTGAGACATGATCGTCTGCTTTCTTCGCTGATGCCACAGGTCATCAACGGGAGTTGAGTTTCCGAGAGGTGTGCTGCCGTGTCGGGGCGGGCGTCGTGTCCCCCTGTGGCAGGGGCGCACGCCGGACGACGTACAGCAGCGGTCTATTCTTCCACGTCCTCTGGCCTGCGCCAAAATCGGCCGGAGGGCTTCCCCTCCGGGTCCGGCGCCCAGCCCAGGATGGAGAGCATTTCGCGGTCCTTCTTGTCGAAGGCCGAGGGGTCGCAGCGCTCGATGAGGTCCGGCCTGTTGGCCGTCGTACGCCGCAGGGCCTCGTCCCGGCGCCAGCGGGCGATCTTCCCGTGGTGCCCGCTGAGCAGGACGTCCGGGATCCCGCGGCCACGCCACTGGGGCGGCTTCGTGTAGACGGGCCCCTCCAGGAGGCTGGCCATGGCGCCCGGCGCGAAGGAGTCGTCCCGGTGTGACTCGGCGTTGCCCAGGACGCCGGGCAGCAGCCGCGCCACGGCCTCCGTGATCACGAGTACCGCCGCCTCACCGCCGGCGAGGACATAGTCGCCGATGGACACCTCGTGGACGGGCATCCGGGTCGCGTACTCGTCGACGACGCGGCGGTCGATGCCTTCGTAGCGGGCGGGCATGAAGACCAGCCAGGGCCGGCGGGAGAGCTCGACAGCGAGCTCCTGGGTGAAGGGCCGCCCACTGGGCGTGGGGACGACCAGAGCGGGCTCATGAGAGCCCGTCTCGTAGCCGTCCGCGAGCACGGAGTCCAGGGCGTCGCCCCAGGGTTCGGTCTTCATGACCATGCCCGGGCCGCCGCCGTAGGGCGTGTCGTCGACGGTGCTGTGCCGGTCGTATGTCCACCGCCGCAGATCATGCACGTGCACATTCAGCTGTCCACGCGCGCGTGCCTTGCCGACGAGGGAGACGTTCAGGGGCTCCAGGTACTCGGGGAAGATCGTGACGACGTCGAGCCGCATTACGCCTCTTCCCCGGAGGACGCGTGGTCCGCTCCCGCAGCGGGCGCGTTTTCGGCATCCCTGGAAGACGCGATATCCGCCCGGTCGTCGATCAGCCCCGGCGGCGGGTCGATGACCGCCCGCTGCTCCTCCAGGTCGATCTCCACGACGATCTCCTCGACGAACGGGATCAGCGCCTCGCTGCCGTCGGCCCGCTCCACCACGAAGAGGTCCTGCGAGGGCAGATGCGAGATCTCCGTGATCCGCCCGACCTCGGTGCCGTCCTTGGTGACGACATCCAGGTCCATCAGCTGGTGGTCGTAGTACTCGTCGGGGTCTTCGGGCGTCTGGTCCGGGTCGATCTCGGCGATCAGCAGGGTGTTGCGCAGCGCCTCGGCGGCGTTCCGGTCCCGTACGCCCTCGAAGCGCAGCAGGAGCCGGCCGCTGTGCACCCGGCCCGTCTCGATGGTCAGCGGACCGGCCGAGGCGGGGTCCGTGGCCAGGACGGCGCCGGGCGCGAGCCGCAGTTCCGGCTCGTCGGTACGTACCTCGACGGTGACCTCGCCCTTGATGCCGTGGGCGCGGCCGACGCGAGCGACTACCAGCTGCACTGTGTTTGATCTCCTGTCGTGTTGCCTACGGCACTGCTTCGTAGACGACTACGGGCCGGGGACGGCCCAGTGGCCCTCCCCGGCCCGAGCCGGTGTTGCGATTACGTCAGCGAACCTGGTCCACGTCGACGAGGTCGACGCGGACTCCGCGGCCGCCGATGGCACCCACGACGGTGCGCAGGGCACGCGCGGTGCGGCCGTTGCGACCGATCACCTTGCCGAGGTCGTCGGGGTGGACCCGGACCTCGAGCACGCGCCCGCGGCGCAGGTTGCGCGAGGCGACCTGCACATCGTCAGGGTTGTCGACGATGCCCTTCACGAGGTGCTCGAGAGCCTCCTCGAGCATGCTCAGGCCTCGGTCGACTCAGAGGAAGAAGACTCGGCCTTGGCCTCGTCCTTCTTCTCAGCCTTCTTCTTCGGGGTGATGGCCTCACCCTTGCCCTCGTCCTCGCCACCGAGGGCCTCGAACGACGGGCGGGCGGCCTTCTCGGCCGGCTGCAGCAGCGGCGGCGGGGCGGGCTCGCCCTTGTACTTCTGCCAGTCGCCGGTCTTCTTCAGGATGGCGAGAACCGGCTCGGTCGGCTGGGCGCCGACGGACAGCCAGTACTGCGCGCGCTCGGAGTCCACCTCGATACGCGAGGGGTTCTGCACCGGGTGGTACAGACCGATCTCCTCGATGGCCCGGCCGTCACGGCGGGTACGGGAGTCGGCGACGACGATGCGGTAGTGAGGCGAACGGATCTTGCCCAGACGCTTCAGCTTGATCTTGACTGCCACGGAAGTGGTGTCTCCTGGTCTTGACGTGGTTGGGCACGGCGAGATTGCCGCGTGGGGTTGCGGTACCCGAGTGCCCGATGGACGCGTCAGCCGGAGGAGAGAGGGGTCCTGTGCGGCTGTCGAGTACAACCAGCCATTCTGCCATACGCGGACGGGCACGCCGAACCGGGACCGTGGCCGTCACCAGGACGGCCACGGGCGTCACCGTCCCCGTACAGGGCGCCGCTCAGCCCGCTGCGGCGCCGACCACCTCGGGGATGCGGAACGGCTTCCCGCAGCCGCCGCAGACGATGGGTGCCTGGGCGAGGACCGACGGGACGACGCGGACGTTGCGCCCGCAGTCGCAGACCGCCTTGACCCGGACGCCTCCTCCGGAAGAGCCGTGCCGGGCGGCAGGCCCCCGGAAGCTGCGGGCCGTGTCGGCGGCGGTCGCGGCGGTGTGCGCCTTGAGGGCGCGCGTCAGCCGCTCCATCGTCGGGCGGTAGCGCCGCTTCGCCTCGGGGCTGAGCGTGACCAGGGAGAAGCCACTGCTGGGATGCGGCTCCTCGGGGTGGTCGAGACCCAGCTCCTCGGCGATCGCGAGGAATCTGCGGTTGTGGTACCTGCCGGCGCGTGAGGTGTCTCGGACTCCTCTGGCGGCGGCGATGCCGTGGACTGCCTCATGAAGCAGTCGCTCGAAGGAGAGCTCGTGTCCGCAGGCGGACGACGACTCCCCGATCAGGGACTCTGGCGCGGCAAGATCCGGCAGTTCGGGGTGGTGCCGCTGAATGTCGGCCCACGCCCCTGCCAGCTCTGCGGCGAGAACAGGTGGTGTCGTGCTCACGTCGTGACAACGAGCCGGAGTGCCCCTGTGTTCCGATTCCGGGGCATCCCAAATAATTTGCACGTACCCGTCAGTTGCCGCTGATGCGTCCTGACGAGGGCGGGTGCGCTGATCTACGGAGAAGCCTCACAGCTCATACCAAGGCGGTACGTAGCTACACGTACGCCCCGACGCGTAGACGATGTCCGCGCGCCGGGGCACTTGTGGTCATCAGTTGCGCAAGAGGCGTTTCAGCCGCTCTCGTCGTCGCCTCAGTAAGCGCGCGCGACGACGGCGACGTTACCGGGTGCGTCCTCGGACTCGGGCACCGCCCCGTCCTCGGTGACCAGACAGCGTACGGTCACCGCGTGCTCGGCCAGCTTGGCCTCGCCC
This sequence comes from Streptomyces scabichelini, assembly GCF_011045015.1. GTDB lineage: Bacteria > Actinomycetota > Actinomycetes > Streptomycetales > Streptomycetaceae > Streptomyces > Streptomyces scabichelini. The sequence continues at coordinate 29,860 of NZ_JAAKZY010000096.1, forward strand.
TCCGCGCCGAGGTCGGCCCAGGGGATGCGCGCCCAGCCGCCGGCGGCGGCCGCCTCGACGGCCTCCTCGATCGTCGACACCTCCGACGTACGCGACTCTCGGCGCTCGCGCGACTGCCGCAGAAGGAGCGCCTGGTCCTCTTCGAGGACAGTGGGCAGCAGGCCGGCGAGCGAGTCGATCGCCACCGGCTCCTTGCCTCCGGGGATGCGACGGGCCAGCATCGCGGTGCCGTTCTCCAGGTCACGGGGGCCGACCTCGATGCGTACGGGCACGCCCTTGAGCTCCCAGTCGACAACGCGGCGGCCGAACGGCGTGTCCGTGCGGTCGTCCACATGGACGCGTACACCGGCCGCCGCCAGCTGATCGCCGATCTCCCTGACCTTGGCCAGAACCGCTTCGTCACCCTTCACGGCGAGGACCACGGCCTGGACGGCGGCGAGGCGGGGCGGGACCCGGAGGCCGTCGTCGTCGCCGTGCATCATCACCAGGGCGCCGATCATGCGGGTCGTCGAGCCCCACGAGGTCTGCCAGACCAGTTCCTGCGTGCCTTCCTTGGACAGGAAGCGGGTGTTGAACGCCTTCGCGAAGTTCTGGCCGAGCTCGTGGCTCGTGCCCAGCTGGAGAGCCTTGCCGTCACCCATCATCCCTTCGAGCGTGAGGGTGTTGATGGCGCCCGCGAAGCGCTCCTTGACCGTCTTGCGGCCGAGGACGACGTCCATCGCGAGGGTGTTCTCCATGAAGTCCGCGTAGACGTGGCGCTGGATGCGGGCCGCGAAGTCTCGCGCTTCCTCGTACGTGGCGTGCGCCGTGTGCCCCTCCTGCCACAGGAACTCGGTCGTCCGCAGGAAAAGACGCGGCCGCAGCTCCCAACGCACCACGTTCCCCCACTGGTTGATCAGCAGCGGCAGATCGCGGTAGCTCTGCACCCACTTCGAGAAGTAGTCGTTGATGATCATCTCTGAGGTGGGGCGGACGACGGCGGGCTCCTCGAGCTCCTTGCCGCCGCCGTGCGTGACCACGGCCAGCTCGGGCGCGAAGCCCTCGACGTGGTCGGCCTCCCTGGCCAGGTACGACTGCGGGATCAGGAGCGGGAAGTACGCGTTCTGGGTGCCCGTCTCCTTGATGCGGGCATCCATGTCCTGCTGCATCCGCTCCCACAGGCCGTACCCGTACGGGCGGATCACCATGGTGCCGCGCACCGGCCCGTTGTCGGCCAGCTCGGCCTTGGTGATCAGGTCCTGGTACCAGCGCGGGAAATCGTCCGCCCGGGGTGTGAGAACAGGTGCCTTTGCCATGGTGCGAAGGGTACGGCGGCCACTGTCCCGACCGTGACCGAATTAATCCCGCGCGCGCCAACCAGACAGGGGCGCACTGAGGCGCATACAGGTGGCACACAAGCAGAGGCCCGAAACCCCTGGACGCCACGACGAGCGCGGAGTTTCCTGGCATACGGGGGTAGTGCGAGCGCACTGCACGGGGGCACAGGAAACGGGGCACAGCAGCAACTCTCGGTGGATTGGGGCGCTTTAATGACACCTACGCTCGTGCGGCAGCACCTACCTCACACGGGACCGACGCCCCGTGTGGACCCGTGTGCACGCGCGCGTGACTGGGCCGAGATCCAGGAACGGATGCTCGTCCCGCTCTACGAGGCCATCTACGAACGACTCGAAGTAGGCCCCTCGACCCGGCTGCTCGGCCTCGGCTGCGGCTCCGGGCTCGCCCTTCTGATGGCGGCGTCACGGGGCGCCGCGGTCACCGGTGTCGACTCGTGTACGCCCGAACGGCTGGCCCTCGCGCGGGAACGTTTGCTGCCCGAGGCGTGGGGCACGCGCGCGCGTGCCGGCGTACGACTGGTCGACGGTGACCCCAAGGACGCGGCCGACGCGGAGACGCCCGCGTACAACCTGGTGACCGCCTTCGAACCGATCGGCTGTATGGCCGGGGACTCCGAAGGGCTCGGTGAGCTCCTGTCCGCCGCGACACCGCTCGCCGCCCGCGGGACCCCGGTGGTGCTCCTCGGTTGGGGTCCGCCGGAACGTTGCACCACCTCGTCCGTGCTGCGGGTCGCCACCAAGCTGGCGGATCCCCTGCGCAGTACGGGGAGTTGGCGCCCCGCCCGGCGGGACGACCTGGAAGAGGTCGCCCAGCGGTCCGGCCTGAGGCCCGACGGATCCGGGCGAGTGGCCTGTCCCTTCGGGTACGCCGACATGGACAACGCGGTCCGCGGACTGCTGTCCACGGGCCTCTTCGACGCGGCCGTCGCCGCGACGGACCAGGCCCAGGTCGACAAGGAGCTGACGGAAGCGCTCCATCCGCATCAGCGGCGTGACGGGACGGTGTGGATGCCGAATGTGTTCCGGTACCTGATCGCGCGTACGCCATAAGGAGTGGGGGTCCCATTACGTCGCTGGGGGCGCTCTCCCGAAGGAGGGCGCCCCCAGCGACGTACGAGAAAACCCGTCAGCCCATGAACTTCTTGAACTCGTCGGGGAGTTCGAAGTCCTGCGGCTGCTGGCCCCCCGGCAGGCCGAGGGCGCCGCCGGCCTGGCTCGCGGCCTCGCGGCGCGCCGCGGCCTCCTGCTCCTGCTGCTTGCGCTTCATGGGATTGCCGGAGCGCTGCTTGCCCTTGGCCTTCTTGGGCTGCTTCTTCGTCCGCCCTGCACCGCCGCCCGAGCCCGGCATCCCGGGCATACCCGGCATGCCGCCGCCCTGGGCCATGCGGGACATCATCTTGCGGGCCTCGAAGAACCGCTCGACGAGGCCCTTGACCGCACTGACATCGACACCGGAACCCTTGGCGATACGCGCACGCCGCGAGCCGTTGATGATCGTCGGCTCCTGGCGCTCGGCCGGAGTCATCGACTTGATGATCGCGGCCGTGCGGTCGACGTCGCGCTCGTCGAGGTTGTTGATCTGGTCCTTGATCTGCCCCATGCCCGGGAGCATGCCGAGCAGCTTGGAGATGGAGCCCATCTTCCTGACCTGCTCCATCTGGTCCAGGAAGTCGTCGAGCGTGAAGTCCTTGCCCTTGCTGGAGGCCAGCTTGGAGGCCATCTTCTCGGCCTCTTGCTGCGAGAAGGTCTGCTCGGCCTTCTCGATCAGCGTGAGCATGTCGCCCATGCCGAGGATGCGGGACGCCATGCGGTCCGGGTGGAACGCGTCGAAGTCGTCCAGCTTCTCGCCGTTCGAGGCGAACATGATCTGGCGGCCGGTGACGTGCGCGATCGACAGCGCGGCACCACCGCGGGCGTCACCGTCGAGCTTCGACAGGACCACGCCGTCGAAGCCGACACCGTCACGGAAGGCCTCGGCGGTGTTGACCGCGTCCTGACCGATCATCGCGTCGACGACGAAGAGGACCTCGTCCGGCGAGACCGCGTCACGGATGTCGGCGGCCTGCTGCATCATCTCGGTGTCGATACCGAGGCGGCCCGCGGTGTCGACGATGACGACGTCGTGCTGCTTCTGCTTCGCGTACTCGATGGAGTCCTTGGCGACCTGGACCGGGTCGCCCACGCCGTTGCCCGGCTGGGGCGCGTAGATGCCGACGCCCGCGCGCTCGGCGACGACGCTCAGCTGGTTCACGGCGTTCGGGCGCTGGAGGTCGCAGGCGACGAGCACCGGGACGTGGCCCTGGCTCTGGAGCCACTTGCCGAGCTTTCCGGCGAGGGTCGTCTTACCGGAACCCTGCAGACCCGCGAGCATGATCACGGTCGGCGGCTGCTTGGCGAAGCGCAGGCGCCGGGTCTCGCCGCCGAGGATGCCGATGAGCTCCTCGTTGACGATCTTGATGACCTGCTGGGCCGGGTTCAGCGCCTGGGAGACCTCGGCACCGAGAGCCCTCTCCTTGACCTGCTTGATGAAGGCGCGCACCACCGGCAGCGCGACGTCCGCCTCCAGCAGTGCGATACGGATTTCACGCGCCGTGGCGTCGATGTCCGCCTCGGACAGGCGCCCCTTGCCGCGGAGGTTCTTGAATGTCGCTGCGAGGCGATCGGAAAGAGTGTCGAACACGGCGGTCGCGAATCCTCAAGTAGGGAGCGGGCGGACAGGGTCGCCCTCCAGGGTATCCGCACGCGCCAAGTGGGGTCTGCACCCCGTTCGTACGAAGCCGGGGGCGCCCCTCACGTCGTACGGAGCCGGGAGGCCCTCTCACGTTGTACGGAGCCGGAGGCGCCCCATGGCTACTCCCGCAGCGTCTCCTCCAGCGCCCGCGCCACCGAAGCCGCCTCCTCGCCCGGCAAGGGCGCCCCCTCGGGCCCCGTCACGTAGAAGGCGTCCACCGCGTTCGCCCCCAAAGTGCTGACATGCGCGCTGCGCACTCGTACGTTCGACTCCTCCAGAGCCCGCCCGATGCGGTGCAGGAGGCCGGGGGCGTCATGGGCGCGTACCTCGATGACCGTGGCGAGCCGGGAACCGGCGGAGGCGACGGTCACCCGGGGCGCCGGCGCGACGACGCCCCGCCGCCGGGGGTACGCGGCGTCGCGCTCGGCGAGCCGCCCGGCGATGTCGAGGGAGCCGTCGAGGGCGCGCACGAGGTCCGCGCGGAGCCGGGCGGCCTGCGGGAGCGAGCCGTACTCGGCGGCCACGCGCCAGTCGAGGAGCAGCACAGAGCCCTCCGAACCCGATGAGCCCTCGGAGTCCTGGACGGAGTCCGGCAGATCCAGCGCCCGCAGCTCCGCCGTGCGCACGGTGAGGCGGTGCATCGCGAGCACGCCGGCCACGGCGGGCAGCACCCCGGACTGGTCCGGCACCGCGATGAGCAGTTCCACGCCGAGGGGTTCCGGCTCGCCCGAGGGGTCCTCGGACGGCGGCTCGGTCTGGGCGCGCAGGGAGAGCACGGGGCTGCCCGTGCGGAAGGCCTCGATCGCGAGCCGCTCCTGCTCCGCGGTGGGCGCGGCGGTCTCCGGCTCCTCCGGGGCGTCCCCGGAGAGTACGGCCGAGACCCGCTTGACGAGGTCGGCCACCAGGGACGCGCGCCACGAGGACCAGGCGGCGGGCCCGGTGGCCAGCGCGTCCGCCTCCGTGAGCGCGTGCAGCAGCTCCAGCGTGCCCTGTGAGCCGACGGCCTCGGCGACCGAGCGCACGGTCGCCGGGTCCTCCAGGTCACGTCGGGTCGCCGTCTCGACGAGCAGCAGGTGATGGCGTACGAGGGAGGCGAGCGTCGCGACGTCCGTGCGGTCGAAACCGATGCGGGCGGCCACGTCGCGGGCGATGATCTCGCCGGCGACGGAATGGTCGCCGGGCCAGCCCTTGCCGATGTCGTGCAGCAGCGCGGCGACCAGGAGGAGGTCGGGGCGGCCGACGCGGCGGGTCAGCTCGGAGGCCTGCACCGCCGTCTCGATCAGGTGCCGGTCGACGGTCCAGACGTGCACGGCGTTGCGCTGCGGGCGGCAGCGTACGCGCTCCCAGTCGGGCAGCAGTCGGGTGATCAGCCCCTCCGCCTCCAGGGCCTCCCAGACCTCGATGGTCGGGTGGCCCGAGCCGAGCAGGGTGACGAGCTGTTCGCGGGCCTCGGCGGGCCAGGGCGTGGGGAGCGGGCGGGCGGCGGCGGCCATCCGGCGGACCGCGTGCAGCGAGAGCGGCAGTCCGGACTGGGCTGCCGCGGCGGCGGCGCGCAGCGGCAGTACGGGGTCGCGTTCGGGGCGGGCGGCGCGGGCGAGCACCACCTCGCCGTCCTGCTCAACGACGCCCTCCGCCAGCGGGGAACGCTCGGGGACCGGCTTCCCGCCGCCGAGCATGGCGCGCAGACGCGGGCGTACGGCGCGCGACTTGAGCACGCGCCCTACTTCACGCCAGGTGACGTCACTGGCGTACGAGATGACGCGGGCGGCCTCGTACACCTGGCGCAGCAGGGTGTCGGCGTCCAACAGGCCCAGTTCCGCGGCGACCTGGTCCTGCTCCTGGAGCGAGAGCCGGTCGGTTGCGCGCCCTGTGGCCAGGTGCAGGGCGTCACGGACGTCCAGGATCCTCTTGCGCGCGTCGGCGAGGCCCTCGCGCGGGGCGTCCGCGAGCCAGGAGGCCGCGACGGCGCGCAGCGCGGTGGCGTCGCGCAGTCCGCCGCGCGCTTCCTTGAGGTCCGGTTCGAGGAGGTACTGCAGTTCGCCCTGGCGCTCGGCCCGTTCAGCGCACAGTTCCTGGAGTTCGGGCAGGCGTTTGGGCGCCTGGTTGCGCCAGTCGGCGAGGACGGCCGTACGCAGTCCGGCGGTGAGGCCGAGGTCGCCCGCGAGGTGGCGGGCGTCGAGCAGGCCGAGTTGGACCTTGAGGTCCTCACCCGCGGTCTTGCGCGCCTCGGCCGGCGTACGGACGGAGTGGTCGAGGGCGAGGCCGAGGTCCCACACGGGGTACCAGATGCGGTCGGCGAGGGCGGCGACCGCGTCCGGGTCGGCACTGCCGTCGTGCAGGAGCAGCAGGTCGAGGTCGCTGCGGGGCGAGAGTTCGCCGCGCCCGTAGCCGCCGACGGCGATGAGCGAGACGCCGCGCAGTCCGGCGGCTCCGGCGTCGAAGAGGCCCGACAGCCAGTCGTCGGTCAGTTCGGCAAGGGCCGCACGGCGCGGCGGCCCGGACCGCGCCCCCTCCTGGAGGAGGCGCAGCCGGGCCGCCGCATAGCCGCTGGGTCCCGAGTCCTCTGCTTCCGTACGTACATCCGTACTCGTCACCCAGCGACTCCTGTTCTTCTCTTTACAGCGCGTCGGGTCCGCGCTCGCCGGTCCGGACCCGGACGGCCGTCTCGACCGGGATGGACCAGACCTTGCCGTCTCCGATCTTGCCGGTACGGGCCGCCTTGACGATGACGTCGACCAGCTGTTCGGCGTCGTCGTCCTCGGCCAGCACCTCGATGCGGATCTTGGGGACCAGGTCGACCGTGTACTCGGCGCCACGGTAGACCTCGGTGTGTCCCCGCTGCCGACCGTAGCCGCTGGCCTCGGTGACCGTCAGGCCGTGCACCCCGAAGGCCTGCAGGGCTTCCTTGATCTCGTCGAGCCTGTGGGGCTTCACGACTGCGGTGATGAGCTTCATGCGTCCACCTTCTTGGCCTGGGCCTCCTGAGTCGGGGCAGCAGGTGCGGAGCTGAACGACGAGCCACCGCCGCCACCGCTGAAGTCGTATGCGGTTTCGGCGTGCTCCGCCTGGTCGATGCCCGCGACCTCATCGTCCTCGCTGACCCGCATCCCGATCGTCTTGTCGATCAGGAAGGCGAGGACCGCGGAGGCGACGAGGGAGTAGGCGAGGACTGCGAAGACGCCGGCGCACTGCTTCCAGAACTGGTCCAGGCCGCCGCCGTAGAAGAGGCCCTGGACGTCGGACTGGCCGCCGC
>NZ_JAAKZY010000097.1 GCF_011045015.1 Streptomyces scabichelini
GGCGGGGAGGGCCTGGGAGCTGGATGTGTTGGTGACGGAGGTTCACTGAGCCTCCACCCGATGACATGACATTGCACTATGTGCAACGACCTTTGCGCATGCTGTCCGTCGCAGGCAGCATGAGGGCATGACCTCGTCTGTGCCCTCGCCCTCCCCCTCCCCTTCCCTGCCTGTGTCGTCCTTGCTGGACCTCGCGCCTGTCATCCCCGTGGTCGTCGTCGAGGACGTCGCCGATGCCGTGCCCTTGGCGCGGGCGCTGGTCGCGGGTGGGCTGCCCGCGATCGAGGTGACCCTGCGGACGCCGGTCGCGCTCGACGCGATCCGGGCGATCGCGGAGGGGGTGCCCGAGGCCCTGGTCGGGGCGGGCACGGTGATCTCGCCGGAGAACGTGACGGAGACGGTGAAGGCGGGGGCTCGTTTTCTGGTGAGCCCCGGCTGGACCGACGTACTCCTGGATGCGATGAAGGGGTCCGGGGTGCCCTTCCTGCCCGGGGTTTCGACGACGTCGGAGGTCGTGGCGCTGCTGGAGCGCGGGGTGCGGGAGATGAAGTTCTTCCCGGCGGGGCCTTCGGGCGGTACGGCGTATCTCAAGGCCCTGGCCGGGCCGTTGCCGCAGGCGCGGTTCTGTCCGACCGGGGGGGTCGGTCCGGCGTCCGCGCCGGAGTATCTGGCGTTGCCCAACGTGGGGTGTGTGGGCGGGACTTGGATGCTTCCGGAGGATGCGATCGCGACGAAGGACTGGGGGCGGGTGGAGGCGCTGGCGCGGGAGGCTGCGGGCCTGCGGGGGTAGCTGCGCCGGGCCGCCAGGCCATCAGGCGGTCAGCTGCTGGCCTGCCCAGGCCGCCAGCCGGTGGGCCCGTCAGGCAGCCCAGGCTGCCAGCCCGCCCCGCCATGAGGCGGTCAGCCCGCCAGACCTCCAAGCGCTTCGCGGGAAGTGCAGTACGAATCGTGCGGGCCGTCCGTGGCTGGTCGCGCAGTTCCCCGCGCCCCTAAAGAGGCCTGCGGCCTCCTTTAGGGCGCGGTACCGCACCGGACTTAACCAAGGCCGCTCAGGCCGTCAGGCCATCAGCGCAGGTGCGACGTGTCGTTGAGCAGGCGCAGGCTTGCGTTGCCGTCCGCGTAGTACGCCACCGCCGACAGCGAGGCTGCCGACAGTTCCATGCGGAACAGGGACTCCGGTGGGGCGCCGAGGGCCAGTCGTACGAGGGTTTTGATGGGTGTGACGTGGGAGACGAGGAGGACGGTGCGGCCTGCGTGGCCGGCGAGCAGCTTGTCCCGGGCCGCGGCAACTCGTCCCGCGACGGCCGCGAAGCTCTCGCCCCCGCCGGTCGGTTCGGCGTCCGGGGACCCCAGCCACTTGTCCAACTCCTCCGGATACCGCTCCCGGACCTCTCCGAAGGTCAGCCCTTCCCAGGCCCCGAAGTCCGTCTCCCGTAGCCCGTCCTCGATCCGTACGCCGAGCCCGAGCCGCGCGGCCACGATCCCCGCGGTTTCGCGGCACCGGGCGAGAGGTGACGAGACGATGTCCTGCACGGTCCCGCGCGCGGCAAGCGCCCCCGCCACCCGCTCGGCCTGAGTCCGCCCCGCTTCCGACAGCCCCGGATCGCTGCCCCCACTCCCGGAGAACCGCTTCTGAGGCGTCAAAGTCGTCTCGCCATGCCGCAGCAGTACGAAGGTCGCGGGTGCTCCGAGGTCGGGAGGCGTCCCGGCAGATGCCACGTTCCGCGCGGCGCGTACGTCGGCGCCGCCCCGCACATCGGACAACGAAACTGATGAAACCGACGAAGCCGACGCAGCCAGCGAAACCGAAGGAGCCGACGAGCTCGACGCCGACCAACGCTCCCCCCGCTTCCCCGCATCCATCGCCTCGTTGGCCAAGCGGTCGGCGTGCTTGTTCTGGTCGCGTGGAATCCACTCGTACGTGACCTGGGACGACGGGAACACCAGGCTCGCCTCGGCCGCGAGGGGCCGCATGTCGGGGTGCTTGATCTTCCAGCGGCCGGACATCTGCTCCACGACGAGCTTGGAGTCCATGCGGACGCGGATGGAGGCCGAAGGGTCCAGCTCGCGCGCCGCGCGCAGGCCCGCCACCAGGCCCCGGTACTCCGCGACGTTGTTCGTCGCGATGCCGATGTACTCCGCCGTCTCGGCCAGCGTCTCCCCTGTGGCCGCGTCGAGGACGACCGAGCCGTAGCCTGCGGGGCCCGGGTTGCCCCGGGAGCCGCCGTCGGTCTCGACGATGAACTCGCGCAAGCCCGAGGCCCCTTACAGGCCGGACTCGGAGGTGCGGACGAGGATGCGGCGGCAGTTCTCGCAGCGCAGCACCGTGTCCGGGGCGGCCGCCTTCACGTCGTTCACCTCGGTGATGTTGAGCTCCAGGCGGCAGCCCTCGCAGCGCCGCTGGTAGAGCCGGGCCGCACCGACACCGCCCTGCTGCTCGCGCAGTTTGTCGTAGAGCTTGAGGAGGTCGGCGGGGATCGAGCCCGCGATCAGCTCTCGTTCCTTCGTCGCCGACGCGGCCTCGCTGTCGAGGGACTCCTGCACCGCGTCCCTGCGCCGCATCGCGTCGTCGATCTTCGACTCGACGGAGGCGACCCGCTCGGTCAGCTCCCCCACCCGCTCCTGCGCGGACTCGCGGCGCTCCATGATCTCCAGGACCACGTCCTCGAGGTCGCCCTGCCGCTTGGCGAGGGAGGCGATCTCGTGCTGGAGGTTCTCCAGGTCCTTGGGGGAGGTGACGGCACCGGAGTCGAGCCGCTGCTGGTCACGGCCGGCGCGCTGGCGCACCTGGTCGACGTCCTGCTCGGCCTTCGTCTGCTCGCGGGCGCAGTCGCTCTCCTCGGTCTGCGCGGCGACGAGGAGGTCGCGCAGCTGTGTGAGGTCCTTGTTCAGCGACTCGATCTCGGCGTGCTCGGGCAGCGACCTCCGCTTGTGCGCCAGCTGCTGAAGGCGCACGTCGAGGGCCTGGACGTCGAGGAGTCGGATCTGGTCGGCGGGCGCGGCGTTCAGTTGGGGGCTCCAGGGGTGTCAGAGGCGTTCGTCGGGTTGGACGCCGCGTGGGCTGTCCAGGGGTCGGTGACCGTCTTCGAGACGTGGACGCGAAGTCCCCATCCGTTCCGGTCGGAAATCTCGTCGAGCTGGGCGGCGGCCAGCTCGCACCAGGGCCACTCGGTGGCCCAGTGCGCCGCGTCGAGCAGTGCGAGAGGACTGTACGCGCGGTCCGCCATGAACTCCGACGCCGGGTGGTGGCGCAGGTCCGCGGTGAGGAAGGCGTCGGCGCCCGCGGCGCGTACGTCGTCGAAGAGGCTGTCGCCGGAGCCGCCGCTCACCACGACGGTCCGTACGAGCGCGTCGGCGTCGCCCGCGACACGGATGCCCTGCGCGGTGGCGGGCAGCCGCTCGGCGGCGCGCGCGGCGAGTTCGCGGACGGTCAGCGGATGGTCCAGCTCGCAGACGCGGCCGAGGCCGCGGCGGCCCTCGGGGTCGGTCGGGTCCGGCACGAGGGGCCGTACGACACGAAAGTCCAGCGCTCCGGCGAGGGCGTCGCTGACCCCCGGGTCCGCCCGGTCGGCGTTCGTGTGGGCGACGTGCAGCGCGATGTCGTTCTTGATGAGGGTGTGGACCACGCGGCCCTTGAAGGTCGAGGCCGCCACCGTCGTCGTACCGCGCAGGTAGAGCGGGTGGTGGGTGACCAGCAGGTCCGCGTCCAGCTTCACCGCTTCGTCCACGATCTCCTGGACGGGGTCGACGGCGAACAGCACGCGCGTGACCTCCTGGTCCGGGTCTCCGCAGACCGTGCCGACCGCGTCCCAGTCCTCCGCCCTCTCGGGGGGCCAGAGGGAGTCGAGCGCGGCGATGACTTCAGACAGACGGGGCACGTTAGAAAGGCTACCCGCCTCTCCGCGTGCCCCGTCTGCGCCGGCTCACTTCACGAGGTAACCCTGCAGGTCGTCCAGTACCTCGTCGGCCGCCGTGACCCCGAGGCCGAGGTACCACGTCTCGTCCGGTACGTCCTTCGCCTGGCCGTTCTCGACCGCGCCGAGCTTCTTCCAGAGGGGATTGTCCTCGGCGCTCGACCGCTCGGTCTTCTTCGCGTCGCCGTAGACGCCGGTGAAGATCCAGTCGGCGTCGGCCTCGTCGATCTTCTCCGGGCTGATCTCCACAGCGAGGTCGTTGATCTGCTGGTTCTTGGGGCGCGGGATGCCGACGTCGTCGAGGATCGTGCCGATGAAGGACGCCTTCGCGTAGAGGCGGATCATGCCCGGCATGTAGCGGAGCATGGTGACGGTCGGCTTGTCGGGGCCCAGTTCGTCGCCGAGGGCCTTCGCCTTCTTCTCGTACGCGGCGAGTTTGCTCTTCGCCTCGGCGGTCTTGTCGAGGGCGGCCGCGTTGAGGAGGTAGTTCTCCTTCCAGGTGAAGCCGGGGCGGATGGAGAACACGGTGGGCGCGATCTGGGAGAGCTGCGGGTACAGCTTGGCGGCGCGCAGCTCGCTGCCGAGGATCAGGTCGGGCTTGAGGTTCGCGATCGCTTCCAGGTTGAGGGCGTTGATCGTGCCGACGTCCTTGGGGTTGCCCGCGTCCTTCTTCAGGTAGGAGGGGATGGCCGTGGAGCCCTCGGTGGGCGCGTAGCCGACGGGCTTGACGCCCAGCGACACGACGTTGTCGAGCTCGCCGACGTCGAGGACGACGACCCGCTCGGGCCGGGACTTGAGCTCCGTCTCGCCCCTGGCGTGCTTGATCGTGCGCGGGAACTCGCCGGCCTTCGCCGTGGTGCCCATCTTGGCCGTGTCCGCGGCCGCCTTCGCGAAGTCCTCGCCGCCCTGCGCGACGGACTTGCTGCCACTGCCGTTGTCGGACTTTCCGGAGCCGGAGCCCGAGCCGGAACCGGAATCGCCGTCACCCGAGCCGCAGGCCGCGAGCGAGAGCGCGGCGGCCACGGCGAGGGCGACGGCGGCACAGCCGCGTCGTCGTAGGGACATCAGGCACACACTCCACAGAATCGGACTCAGGACTTAGGTGAGGCTCACCTTAAACCGCCGATTCTCGGCCAGCACACCAGCCCCTGTTTCCTCACGAAAATCGACACACGGCCACCCGTATGTGTGAAGTCCCTGCCCGTCGGTGCCCCGTCTGTGCGTACGAAAACTACCTTCGTGGCCGGAGGTGACCAGACGATGACGGCCTGTGCCATCGAATCCGCCGCTTCGAACGGGACGCGGGCAGGGTGCGTGATCACCGCCGACGGATCCTACGCGGCACGCCTCGCCTTACGCGGCGATTCCTGGTTCCCGGAGCGCTGGACGCTGGACGGCCCCGAGCCCTACGCCGTTCCGCTGCCGGGCAACCAGCCGGAGGAGCCCGGCACGGAGGTGCAGCCGATGGCGGACGGGCGGGTGCTCATCCACCGGGTTCCGGAGGGGCGGCACGCGTTCTCGCTGCTGTATCCGACCGGCCCGGGGACGGGTGAGGTACCGCTCGGCGCGGTGGAATGCCGGGACGAGGAAACGGAGTTGCGGCTGCTGCCGCCCGCCCCAGGGGGCTCACGTGCGTACGCCGTCGCCGTGGGCCGGAGTTCGACCACCGTGTGGCTGGTGGCGGGCGGCGCCTTCGGGCCCGAGCATCTCGCCGAGGTGCCGGGGCGCTGCTCGGGCGGGGTGTGGCTGGCAGGCGGGGACCGACTGCTCGCTCTGGACCGGGAGTTGGAGGGCCGGACCAAGACGGTGGTGGTCGACCTGGAGCGCGGTGGCGAGGTGTCGCCACTGCTCCAGATCGCCGAGGAGAGCAACGACCGGCTGCTGCTCGCGGACGCGGACAGCGGGCTGCTGCTGATCCGCTCGGACGCGCCGTCGCCGGGTCGGGAACGGCTCGGCTGGGGCGTGTTGGGGAGCACGCTTCCCGTGCGGTTCCCGGAGTCGCTGCAACTGGCGGACCACAGGGTCACGCCGTTCGCGATCCAGCCGGGCCAGGTGCTGACGCCGGAGTGCTGCGCGGTGGCGCTGCGGATCGACGGCGCGGGCGGGGGCAGTTGGCTCGGGGTGTGGCGGCCCGCCGAGCGACGGGTCCACCAACTCCCAGCGCCCGAGGGGTGGTTGACCGGTGCGGGGCTGTGGACCAAGGACGGGGTGCTTCAACTGCCGTACGCGACGGGGATGATGCCGTGCGGCGTGGCACGGGTGGAGGCACCCATGGGGGCGGGGGATGCGGGCCCGGGGGATCCGGACCGTGCGGCGGGGGATGGTGCTGGGGTTGAGGTCCCAGGGGGTGCGCCGTCGTCGGTCACGGATCCTCCGGAACCCGCGGGTGAGCGTTCCCCGTCGGCCGGTCCGGTGGAACGGCCCCCGTCGGCCTTTCCGGTGGAACAGCCCGGGTCGGGGTCGGCCCGTCCGGTGGAACCTCCCGCGTCGGCCCGTCCGGTGCCCTTGCAGCAGGCCCCGTTCACGGTGCGGAAGGTCGCGAGCGCCTTCGCGGGACGCCGGTTGGCGCAGGCGGCCGGCAAGGGCCGGGCAGCCGCCGAGGAAGTGACCGTCGAGTAGCCCCAACCACCCCTCACCGGCCGAAAGAGCGCCCGTTAGACTCGCCCGCGCTGTACAGAAGGATCTTGTAATGACGGGGTGAAACTTCCACATGAACGACGTGAACGACATGGAGACGACGGTCACCGATCCGCGCGTGGCGGGTCACGATGCGCGTGACCCGCGGGTGGCGATGTCTCAGGCCGGCGATGGTGGCCGCGGGCGGCACCGGGGGCCTGTCGCGGTGCAGGACGACGAGGCGGCGCCTCGTGGGCGGCACCGCAAGCCGGCCGAGCCTGAGCGCTCCGCTGGGGTCGAGGTTTGAACCTGCGGGTTCGTTGTGGCTGGTCGCGCAGTTCCCCGCGCCCCTAAAAGGAAGGCCTGCGGCCTCCTTTTAGGGGCGCGGGGCTACGGCTGCCCCCGCTTGAGCCCCAGTACCTCCGCCGCCGCGAACGTCTCGTTCTCCGGGCGTTCCGCGTAGTGCGGCGTGAGCAGCGCGTCCAGTTCGTCGTACGTGAAGGCGTCCTGCTTGGTGTCGAACTTGGCTGCCACCTGCGGGCGTTCGACGATCGCGACCATGCCGCCGTGGACGACCAGCAGCTGGCCGTTGAGTCGTTCGGCCGCGGGTGAGGCCAAGTAGCCGACCAGCGGGGCGACATGTTCGGGGGCGAGCGGGTCGAGGCTGTCGTCCGGGTCGCCGGAACCGGCGAAGACGTCCGCGGTCATCCGGGTCCGGGCGCGCGGGCAGATGACGTTCGCGGTGACGCCGTACTTCGCGAGTGCCAGCGCGGTGGAGGTGGTGAGCCCGACGATTCCGCCTTTGGCCGCCGCGTAGTTGGGCTGTCCGGCGGAACCGGCGAGGAACGCCTCGGAGGAGGTGTTGATGATGCGCCCGTACACCGGTCCGCCCGCCGCCTTGGAACGGCTGCGCCAGTACGCGGACGCGAAGTGGGTCGTGTTGAAGTGGCCCTTCAGATGGACGCGGATGACGGAGTCCCACTCGTCCTCGGACATCGAGAAGACCATCTTGTCGCGCAGGATGCCCGCGTTGTTGACGAGGATGTCCAGCTGCCCGAACGTGGCGACCGCCAACTCGACCAGTCCTCGGGCCTGTTGGTGGTCGGCCACGTCGCCGGTGTGTGCGACCGCACGGCCGCCCGCCGCCTGGATCTCGGCCGCGACCTCCTCGGCGGGTCCCGCCGAAGCGTCGCCGGAACCGTCCCGGCCTGGCTTCCCGAAGTCGTTGACGACGACGGAGGCGCCAAGGCGGGCGAGTTCCAGCGCCTCCGCCCGGCCGAGCCCGCGGCCCGCACCCGTGACGATCGCGCATCGGCCCTCAAGCGGCAGTGACATCAAGCTCCCTCCAAGGGACGGGGGACGGCAGTTGGAGTTCGAAGACTTGCTCAGATGGAGTCCGAAGGCTTGCTCAGATCTCGATGCACGTACGGAGCGCGACCCCCGTGCGCATCTGGTCGAGCGCCTCGTTGATATCGCTCAGCGGCACCCGGTGGGTGATCAGGCCCTCCAGGTCGATGCGCCCGGCACGCCACAGCGCGATGGTCCGCTCGTACGAACGCATGACGTCCCCGCCGCCGTACATGCTCGGCAGGATCCGCTTCTCGTCGAAGAACAGCTCGAACATGCTGAGCTGAAGGAAGTCGTCCATGGCGCCGGCGCCGACGACGACCAGCGTGCCGCCGCGGCGGGTGTTCTCGTACGCGGTGCGGGCGGTGGCGGACTTGCCGACGACCTCGAAGACGTAGTCGAAGCCCTCGCCGGCGGTCAACGTCTGTTTGGCGTCGGGGAGTTCGTCGGGCGACACGGCCCGGGTGGCACCGAACTTCAGCGCGGACTCGCGGCGCGAGGCCACCGGGTCGACCGCGACGATCTCGGCGGCGCCCCTGAGCCGGGCGCCCTGGATCGCGGAGATGCCGACCCCGCCGCAGCCGATGACGGCGACCGACGAACCGGCCTCCACGTCGGCGGTGTTGAGGGCGGCACCGAGTCCCGTGGTGACTCCGCAGCCGATGAGGGCGGCGATGTCGAAGGGCACGTCGTCCGGGATGGGCACGGCGCAGCCCGCGTCGACGACGACCTCCTCGGTGAAGGTGCCGGTGCCCGCCATGCCGAACACATCGCCGCCCGGCCGCTTGAAGTTGGGAGTGCCCGCGTTCATGAACCCTGCCAGGCACAGTTCGGTCTGGCCGCGCTTGCAGGCGGGGCAGGCGTTGCAGGCGGGCAGCCAGCAGACGACGACGCGGTCACCGGGTTTGACGTTGGTGACACCCTCGCCGACCTCCAGGATCTCGCCCGCTCCCTCGTGCCCGGGCACGAACGGCCCCGGCTGCGGCAGGACTCCGGACATCGCCGAGAGGTCCGAGTGACACAGTCCGGTGGCCCGTACCCGGATCTTCACCCGGCCGGGGCCGAAGCTTGTCGCCTCGACGTCGTCGAGGACCTCCAGCTTGTCCTGGCCGATCTCGTGCAGTACGGCTGCCCGCATGGTGCGGCTCCCCTCATGAGTTCAAGAGTGTTCGACGATGGTGTCGGCCAGCACCGGCGCGTCGTCCCGCTCCACGGCCGTCACCGTCACCTGGACCCTGCCGTCCCCCTGCCACATCCGGATGCGGAGGGTCTCGCCGGGGAAGACGACCCCGGCGAAGCGCGTGCTGTAGGAGCGGACCCGTGCCGCGTCGCCGCCGAGCACCGTGTCGACGACCGCCTTGAGCGTGATCCCGTACGTACACAGCCCGTGCAGGATCGGCCGGTCGAAACCGGCGACCTTGGCGAACTCGGGGTCGGCGTGCAGCGGGTTCCAGTCGCCGGAGAGGCGGTAGAGCAGGGCCTGGTCCTCGCGGATGTGACGCTCGGCCTCCCGGTCGGGATCGCCCGTCGGCGGATCGAGGCGGGTGGAGGGGCCGCGGTCGCCGCCGAAGCCGCCTTCTCCGCGTACGAAGATCTGCGCGTCGTTCGTCCACAACGGGCCCTCGTCGTCGGCGACTTCGGTGCGCATGACGAGGATGGCGGCCTTGCCCTTGTCGTACACGGCCGCGATCCGTGAGGTGGCGGTCGCCTTGCCCTCGACGGGAATCGGGCGGTGCAGTTCGATGGTCTGGCCGCCGTGCAGGACGTGCGCGAGGTCGACCTCGACGCCCGGCATGGACAGTCCGCCGATCACGCCCGGGGAGCCCGCGCCCGCGACGGTCGCGAAGCTCGGCAGGACGTGCAGCCTGGACTCGAGGGTGTAGCGCAGCTCGTCGGAGTCGGTCGCGGGGCTGTGTTTGTCGGGGTTCGCGCCCGCGCCGATTCCGAGGTGGTAGAGCTGGACGTCCTTGTGGGTCCAGGCGATCTCGCCGGTCCGCGGCTCGGCGGCGAGGGCCTTGGCGGCGTCGATGGGCATGGGGCTCCTGACTGCTGATGGATCTGGCGGGAAGACCTCGGTGCGGCCGTCCGCACCGTCGGCCGCACCGAGGTCGACACTGGGCCGCGGAACCCGCCTGTCCTAGAACGCGTTCCAGTCCGGCGACCCTCTGTATAGCCCAGCCTCCCGCACATGTGAAGACTCCTGACGCTATGTCAGATGTCCGTATCGCCTGCGTACCGTCGACCGTGACATTTGTCCTGCCCGAGTCCGTACAAGCGCATCTGCCGCGCCCCGCCCAGGGATTCATAACGTCATACTCATGACGAAGACAGCGAAGACAGCTGGGACACACCAGGCCGTGTCCTTCACGGGAGTGGTCAAGGCCTTCGGTGCGGTACGGGCCGTGGACGGCGTCGACCTGGAGATGGCGCGCGGCGAGACCGTCGCCCTGCTCGGCCGCAACGGCGCCGGCAAGTCCACCGCGATCTCACTGCTCCTCGGCCTGAACCAGCCCGACGAGGGCGTCGTACGGCTCTTCGGCGCGGAGCCGGAGAAGGCCGTACGGGCGGGCCGTGTGGGCGCGATGCTTCAGGACGGCCGACCGGTGTCGCGGGTGACGGTGGGCGAGCTGATCGGGTTCGTGGCCCGTACGTATCCGCGGCCGATGCCCGTCGCCGAGGCGCTGGAGCTCGCGGGCATCGCCGAGCTGGCCGGGCGGCGCGTCGACCGGCTCTCCGGCGGCCAGTCGCAGCGGGTGCGGTTCGCGGTCGCGCTCATCGGCAACCCCGCGCTGATCGTGCTCGACGAGCCCACGGCCGCGCTGGACGTGGAGGCGCGGTACGCCTTCTGGGACTCGATGCGGGCGTACGCCCGGCGCGGCCACACCGTCCTCTTCTCCACCCACTATCTGGAGGAGGCGGACGCCAACGCCGACCGGATCGTCGTCATCGACCACGGCCGGATCGTCGCCGACGGCAGCGGTGAGCAGCTCAGGCGCTCGGCGGGCGGCAACCTGGTCTCCTTCGACCTGGCGGGCCGCGGTACGGAAGGCCTGGCCCTGCTGCCCGGGGTGGTGTCGGTGGAGGTGCGCGGGGACCGGACGCGGCTACGTACGGAGGACTCCGACGCAACGGTGATCGCGCTCGCCGAGATGGGCGCCGTACGCGGCCTTGAGGTCGCGCCCGCGTCGCTGGACGACGCGTTCTTGGCGCTGACGTCGGGCGCGTCGAACGTGCTGGAGAGGGTGTGATGGCGGTGACTGGTGTGGTGTGGGAGTACCTGCGGCTCGAAGTGCGCCGGACGCTGCGCGACGTCGGCTTCGTGGTCGGTGGCGTCGTCATGCCGGTGGCGATGTACCTGCTGTTCACCAACCTCGGTGACGGCAACGACAGCGGCTGGAAGACCGGCTCGATGGTCGGCATGGCCGCGTACGGTGCGATGAACTCGGCCCTGAACACCGGTGGCGGCGTCGCCGAGGACAGGTCAACCGGCTGGCTGCGGCAGTTGCGGATCACGCCGATGACTCCGCGCCAGGTCGTGATCGGCCGGGCGCTGACCGGGGCGGTGACGGTGCTGCCCGCGCTCGTCGCGGTGCTGGCGGCGGGCGGTCTCGTCAACGGCGTACGGCTGGATGTGTGGAAGTGGGCGGCGCTCGCGCTGCTGCTGTGGCTGGGCTCGGTCCCGTTCACGCTGCTCGGTCTCGGCAACGGCTACCGGCTCACCGCGCAGACCACGGGCGTCGCGAACATGGGCTGCAACCTGGTGCTGGCCGTCGTCGGCGGCCTGTGGTTCCCGCTCAGCCTCTTCCCGGAGTGGCTGCGCTCGCTGTCCGCGTACACACCGACGAACCGGTTCGCGCAGCTCGGCAGGGCGGTCGCCGACGGGCACGCGCCCACCCTCGCGGCGGTGCTGGTCCTGACCCTCTGGCTGCTGGCCTTCGGCTCGTACGCTGTGACTGCGTACCGCAGGACCGCGCGAACCGTCTGAATCCGTCTGGAACCGTCTGAGCGGGGGCAGGGCATGTCCTGGATGACCAGGGTCAACTACTGGCTGGCCTTGCGGCACGCCGAAGGCTGTGAGCGGGGCCGGGCCCGGGAGAAGACCGGCCGGCCGCCGGAGGAACTCGGCCCGCCGCCCAGCGGCTTCGCCCTCCTCCCCTGGCTTCTGATGGGCATAGGCGCCTTCTCCAACCTGTTCCAGGGCAAGACCCCGAACCCCTGGATCGGCGGCATCGGTCTGGTGGCCTTCAACTCCCTCTACATCGCGCTGGTGTTCCGCGCCTTCTCGAAGGAGGCACGCGAAGCCCGCTCCACCCGCGTGATGCTGATCGCGCTGGGCGTGGTGACCTGCACGCTGGCCATCGTCTACGGCGACAGCTGGCTGCTCTTCTTCCCGCTGCTCGGCCTGGCGACGGGCGCGATCGTACGGGGCCCGTGGCTCGGCAGGGTCGGCGTCGGCCTGAGTCTGCTCGCGGGTGCCGTGGCCGCGGTCCGGGACGGCTGGGGCGCGGTGAACGTCGCGTACGGCACGTTCCTCTCCACCATGGTGACGGCGGCGATCCTCTCCCTCTCCGAGGCCGTACGCGAACTCCGTGCCGCCCGCGAGGAGTTGGCCCGCCGCGCTGTCGAGAAGGAACGGCTGCGCTTCTCCCGGGACCTCCACGACCTGCTGGGCCACACCCTCTCCGTGATCGTGGTGAAGTCGGAGGCGGTGCGCCGCCTGGCGCGCCGCGACCTGGACGCGGCGCTCGTCCAGCTCGGTGACATCGAGTCGGTGGGCCGCCAGGCGCTCACGGAGATCCGCGAGGCGGTGACGGGCTACCGCGAGGGCAGCCTGGCCACGGAACTGGACCGTGCCCGTTCCGCCCTCCAGGCCGCCGGCATCGAACCGGTCGTCCGCCAGTCGGGTCCGCCGCTCGCCGCCCGGACGGAAGCGCTGCTGGGCTGGGTGATTCGCGAGGCCGTCACCAACGCCGTACGCCACAGTGGCGCGACCCGCTGCGAGATCACGGTGGAGAGCTCCCCGGAACGCGCCCGCGCCCGCATCTCGGACGACGGCCGCGGTGCGCTTGCCGCGTCCGCCGGGTCCTCGGGGTCCGTCGCGTCCGCCGCCTCCGACCAGTTCGGCCCGTTCCCGTCGGGCCCTGAGATCGGCGGCACCGGACTCAAGGGCCTCACGGAACGCCTCGCGGTGGCGGGCGGCTCGCTGGAGGCGGGGCCCGGTCCACGGGGTGGCTTCGTGGTGGTGGCGGAACTGCCCATGGAAACGGTGGGGGTTGAGGTTGCCGGGGTGACGGATCCGGTGAGCCTTTCGGAGGGGGCGGAGGCTTTGGACGCGTCGGCCGCGTCGGCCGTCCGGGCGGGAAGTCCCTGACCCAACGGGCCCAACGAGCCCAACGAGCCCGACCAGCCCGACGGGCCCACGCCACGGCATCGGCCACGCCCTACGCTTGGGCCGTGAACGAGATGCCCCAGGAGCACCGGCCCGGCAAGTCCATCCGCGTGTTGCTCGCCGAGGACCAGGGGATGATGCGGGGCGCTCTCGCTCTGCTTCTCGGTCTTGAGGAGGACATCGAGGTTGTCGCGCAGGTCGGGGCGGGGGACGTGATCGTGGACGCGGCGCTGGAGTCGCGGCCGGATGTCGCGTTGTTGGACATCGAGCTCCCTGGGGTCAGCGGGCTCGATGCCGCCGCGGCGTTGCGGGACGAGGTGCCCGACTGCCGGGTGTTGATCCTCACCACCTTCGGTCGACCGGGGTATCTGCGGCGGGCCATGGAGGCGGGAGCCGCGGGGTTTCTTGTGAAGGACGGGCCCGTGGAGGAGCTGGCCGCCTGCATCCGCCGGGTGCTGACGGGCGAGACGGTGATCGATCCGGCGCTCGCCGCGGCCGCGTTGAGCGCCGGGCCCAGTCCGCTCACCGCCCGCGAGTGCGACGTCCTGAAGGCCTCCGCCGACGGGGCGACCGTCGCCGACATCGCCGCCAAGCTCCACCTTGCCGAGTCCACGGTTCGCAACTACCTCTCCTCCGCGATCGGCAAGACGGGCACCCGCAACCGCATGGAGGCGATGCGGGAGGCCCGGCAACAGGGCTGGCTGTGAGTGCGGCTCCGCCGCGAGGGCGCGACCCGCGCCCCGCAGGAGGCCGCAGGCCTCTAAGGGGCGCGGGGAACTGCGCGACCAGCCACAATGAACCCGCAGCCTTGGAACCGCCTAACCAGCGGAGCGCCCCGGCAGCCACAGCAGCATCAGCACCGCGCCCCCGAGCAGCACCCCCGCGCCCGTACGGAAGGCCAGCGCGTACCCCTCCGTCAGTGCCGCGGCCGACGTGCCACCTCCGGTCCTGGCCGCCGCGATCGTCGACATCACCGAGAGACCGAGCGAACCGCCCATCATGCGCGAGGTGTTGACCAGCCCGGAGACCAGTCCGGCGTCTCCCGGCGCCGCCCCCGACGTGGCCAGCGAGCCGAGCGGTGTCGCGGCCAGCCCGGCGCCGAGCATCATCAGGATCCCGGGGAACATGATCGCGGTGAGGTACGCCCCGTCCGCGCTCATCGTCGACTGCCAGCCGAACCCGGCGGTGGCCACCAGCGTCCCGATCACCGCGACGTGGCGCGCTCCGACGACCCGCATGAGCCGCGGCGCGGCCTTCGAACCCAGGATCACCGCGAGCGAGCTGGGCATGAGCGCGAGTCCGGCCTCCAGTGGCGTGTAGCCGAGCACGTTCTGGGCGTACAGGGTCATGAAGAACCACATGCAGACCATGGCCGCGCCGCACAGGAACATCGCCGTGTTCGCCGAGGACACCGACCGCAGCCGGAACAACTTCAGCGGCATCAGCGGCGCCTTCGTCCGCGCCTCGACGAGCAGGAAGAGCCCGATCAGCGCGGCCCCGGCGAGCAGCGGGGCGAGGGTCGCGGACGACGTCCAGCCCTCGGACTCGGTCTGCACGATCCCGTACGCGAGAGTCGCGAGCCCCGCCGTGACCAGCAGCGCTCCCGGCAGATCGAGCCGCCGCCCGTCGCCGGCCCGGCTCTCGACGAGCCACAGCAGAGCGCCGGCCAGTACGACGGCGCCGATGGGCACGTTGATCAGCAGCACCCACCGCCACGACAGCCCCTCGACGAGCAGCCCGCCGACGAGGCCGCCCGCCGCGCCACCGCCGGCGCCGACCGCGGTCCAGGTCGCGATGGCACGCGCGCGTGCCGCCCCCTCCGGAACGGCCGACGTCAGAATCGTCAGCGTCGAGGGCGCGAGCACCGCCGCGCCGAGCCCCTGCACGGCCCGCGCGACCAGCAGCTGCCACTCCGCCTGGGCCAGCCCGCCCCCGAGGGACGCGAGCGTGAAGATGGCGAGCCCGATGAGGAACATCCGCTTACGTCCGTACAGGTCCCCGGCCCGCCCGCCGAGCAGCATGAAGCCGGCCAAGGCGATCGTGTACGCGTTGAGGACCCACTGCAGCCCCGGCGCGCTCAGTCCCAGATCGGCGCGCATCGACGGCAACGCCACGTTGACCACGGAGACATCGAGAACGACGAGGAACTGCCCCGCACAGGCGAGCGCGACCACCACCCAGGTGGGCGGTACGGAACGGCGGGACACGGGTATCTCTGCGGCGGCTCTGAGCATGGCAGTCATGCTCTCAACGCGCTTGCGCCCCGTACATGGGATTTTCGCCGCACGGGCCGTCGGCCGCTGGACCTACGCCTGTGCCTGCCTACGCCTGTGCCTGCCTACGCCGGGGCAGTCCCTACGGCCCCACGATGGCGCGCAGGGCGGCGAGATGTGCCTGGTAGGCGTCCCGTCCCTGGCGGGTGAGGCGGAGCCAGACGCGTTGGCGGGTGTCGCGTACGGCCTTGCGCTGCTCGACGTAGCCGGCCTCCATCAGCACGGTGACGTGCTTGCTCAGTACGGACGCGGAGACGTCGAGCTGCCGTTGGACCAGGGCGAACTCGGCCTCGCCCGCGGTGTCGAGCAGAGCGCAGATGCGCAGCCGGTTGGGGGCGTGGATGGTGGTGTCGAAACCGTCCATGGGGTCGGTGGCCGCACTGTTCACGAGGCTTTCCGGTGCAGACGTACGAAGGCGAGGTGGAAGCCGATCGACACCGCGGCGCCGACGACGGAGGCGGCGAACAGCCACAGCGGCTCCCGCG
The DNA here is from genome assembly GCF_011045015.1 of Streptomyces scabichelini. Lineage (GTDB taxonomy): Bacteria > Actinomycetota > Actinomycetes > Streptomycetales > Streptomycetaceae > Streptomyces > Streptomyces scabichelini. The sequence goes on from NZ_JAAKZY010000097.1 coordinate 16,025, forward strand.
TGACGCGGAAGGCGAGGGCCGAGCCCAGCAGCAGCGCGGGCAGCCCGATGCACAGGGGCACGGTGGCGCGCTTGGGCAGCACGTCAAGGCGCAGCGCCACGCCGGTCTTCTTGCGCCAGTTCGCGGCCGCGAGCCCGAACAGAGCCACGTACGCCGCGGTCATCACCAGCATGATGACGACCCAGGCCGGACCGGGCAGCAGCCACCGGTGACCGGCCATCGCTCCTCCGTAGACCGGCGGGACGGCAGCGATGTACAGCGTGAGTGTGGTGGCGAACCAGCGCGGCCATGGGGTGGCGGACAAGGCGGCGGCGGACGCCCGGACCTGCTCGGTGTCGGCCAGCGCGGCGCGTGCCTGCTGCGGGGTCGGGCGGATGGTGCCCCCGTCGGTTTCCATGATGGAAAGAGTAGAGGTGTGTTTCCGGTACGGCAAGACGCGACTTTCCGCTACGGAAAGCCTGGCTGGTCAGTCCCGTGGCAGCCCCAGGATCCGCTCCGCGACCACGTTCAGCTGCACCTGAGTCGTGCCGCCCGCGATGGTCAGGCAGCGGGAGAGGAGGAAGCCGTGCACGGCCCGTTCCCCTGGGCCCTCGCGCAACGCGCCCTCCGAGCCGAGGAGTTCGAGGGCGAGCTCGGCGATCTTCTGCTGGTGCACGGTCTGGACGAGCTTGCGCACGGACGCGCCCGCTCCCGGCTCGACGCCCGACACCTGCTGGATGGTCGTACGCAGGCCGATGCAGGCCAGGGCGTGCGCCTCCGCGAGCAGGGTGCCTATGCGTACGCGTACGGCATCGTCGACGTCGCCGGCGCGAGCGAGGAGCGCTTCGATGCCGGTGCCGAAGGTCAACTGGTCGGCCATGTGGACGCGTTCGTTGCCGAGGGTGTTGCGGGCGACCTTCCAGCCGTCGTCGACGGAGCCGACCACCGCGTCGGCGGGGAGGACCACGTCGTCGAAGTAGACCTCGTTGAACAGGGATTCGCCGGTGATCTCCTTGAGGGGGCGGATGTCGATGCCGGACGTGTTCTTCATGTCGACGACGAAGTACGTGAGGCCCTTGTGCTTGGGCGCCGCCGGATTCGTACGGGCGAGCAGGATCCCGTAGTCCGCCCAGCGGGCCGAACTCGTCCATACCTTCTGCCCGTTGATCCGCCAGTTCCCGTCGGCGGTCCGTTCGGCGCGCGTCCGCAGCGAGGCGAGGTCGGACCCGGCGCCCGGCTCCGAGAACAGCTGGCACCACAGCACGTCCCCGCACAGCGTCGGCAGCAGATACCGCTCCTGCTGCTCCCGCGTCCCGTACGCGATGAGCGACGGTACGACCCAGGTGGCGATCCCCAGATCACTCACGCGTACGCCCGCTGCGGCCAACTCCTCCTGTACGGCGAGCTGTTGGACAGGGCCGGCGCCGAGTCCGTACGGAGGCGGCAGGTGCGGGGCGGCGTATCCCGTGGGTGCCAGCACCCTTCGTGCCGCGGCCGGTTCGAGGCCGCGTACGCCCTCGATCACCTCGCGGGCCGCCGCCCGGTACGCCGAGGCCTCCGGGGGCAGGTCAAGACGCAACTCCCGTCGTACGCCGTCCTCCGCGAGCCGCACGGCGCGCAGGCGGTGTACGTCGCCGGTGCCGAACAGCTGCCGCGCCACCACCGCCCGGCGCAGATACAGATGGGCGTCGTGCTCCCAGGTGAACCCGATCCCGCCGAGGACCTGGATGCAGTCCTTGGCGCAGGAGTACGCGGCGTCCAGGGCGTCGGCGACCGCGAGGGCCGACACCAACTCCCGTACGCCGTCCGGCTCTTGAACGGCGCGGGCCGCGTCCCAGGTGAGCGCGCGGGCCCGTTCGACCCGTACCAGCATGTCGGCGCACAGGTGCTTCACGCCCTGGAAGCGGCCGATCGGATGGCCGAACTGTTCGCGGACCTTGGCGTACTCGGAGGCGGTGTGCAACGCCCACGCCGCGGTGCCGCACGCGTCCGCGGCGAGGACGACGGCGGTGAGGTCGCGCACGAGCGAGGAGTCGACGGAGTCGACGGGGAGCACGCGGCCGGCGGGGACGCGTACCCCGTCCGCCCGGACTTCGGCGGTCGCCCGCGTCGGGTCGGCGCTCTCGTGCACCCGTACGGCCAGATCGGCGGCGTCGACGGCCACCCATATCGTGCGGCCCGCCGCTTCCGAGGCCGGGTGCTCGGCGCCCGGCTCACCTTCCGCTTCCGAGGCCGGAGTCGCGCACAGGATCAGCAGGTCCGCGTCGGCGCCGGACAGGACGGGCGGCGCGGTCCCGTCGAGGATGCACCCGCCCTCCTTCGACACGTGCGATGCGTTCGGCGCGTTCGGCGCGTTCGAGACAGCGGTCAGCGATCCCGTCCCGAACGCCACTGCCCCGGTCCGCTCCCCCGAGGCCAGCGACCGCACCAGCTCGTCCGCCTCCTCCGTACCCGCGCGGGACAGCAGCAGCGAAGCCAGGAGGCTCGGGACGTACGGTCCCGGAAGTGCGGCCCGCGCGGCCTCCTCCACCACGACGGCCAGGTCGAGGACGTCGCCGCCTCCGCCGCCGTACTCCTCGGGCAGGTGCACGCCGAGCAGCCCCTGCGCGGCGAGCCCGTCCCAGAACGGCGGTCTGCCCTCACCGGGCGCGTCGAGGAGCTTGCGCACCTCCTCCGGAGGCACCGCCCGCGCGATCCAGCCGCGCACGGCCTCGGCCAACTCCCGCTGCTCCCGCGTGATCCCGATCCCCATGCACGCCTCCCCAAGGTCGGCGACAGGCTAGAACACGTTTCAATCTGACGGAAGGTCAGATGATGACCGGATGCCGACGAGTTGACCTCTGCGCGTAATGAGAAGGTCAAGAATTTGTTAGCGACCCGAAGCAACGGAATAGTTGCCTGGGCGCACAGGGTTCACCCTGCACGTACTTCACCTTGCACATGGTTCGCTCAAACCCCGGAGGCACCACCCAATGACCCAGACAGCGACGGACCAACGCACGCGGAGGCCGGCCGGCGGCGGAGTCGTCCCGGTACTCGCCTTCGCGGGCATCGTTGTCGCGGTGATGCAGACCCTGCTCGTACCGGTCATCAAGGACCTGCCCGAGCTGCTGGGCACCACGCCCGGCAACGCCACCTGGGTGATGACCTCCACCCTGCTCGCCGGTGCCGTGGCCACGCCCATCATGGGCCGGCTCGGCGACCTCTACGGCAAGCGGCGGATGCTGCTCACGAGCCTCGGCGTGATGGTCGTGGGTTCGCTGATCGCCGGTTTCACGAGTGAGCTGCTCGTGATGATCGTCGGCCGCGCCCTCCAGGGCTTCGCGATGGGCGCCATCCCGCTCGGCATCGGCCTGATGCGTGACGGACTGCCGCGCGAGAAGCTCGGCTCGGCGATGGCCCTGATGAGCTCCTCGATCGGCGTCGGCGGCGGACTCGCGCTGCCGGTCGCGGCCCTGGTCGCGCAGAACACCGACTGGCACGCGCTCTTCTTCGGGGCGGCGGGCATCGGCGTCCTCGCGATCGTGCTCATCCTCGTCTTCGTACCGGAGTCCCCGCTGCGCGCCAAGGGCACGTTCGACGTGCTGGGCGCGCTCGGTCTGTCCGCGGGTCTCGTCCTCTTCCTTCTGCCGATCACGAAGGGCAGCGACTGGGGCTGGGGCTCGGGTACGACGCTCGGTCTGTTCGGCGCGGCGGCGGTCGTCCTCTTCCTGTGGGGCGTGATGGAGCTGCGGATGAAGGCTCCGCTGGTGGACCTGCAGACCACGGCCCGTCGCGCGGTGCTGTTCACCAACCTCGCGTCGATCATGGTCGGTGTCGCCTTCTACGCCGTGTCCCTCGTCCTGCCCCAGCTGCTCCAGCTGCCGACGGCCACCGGCTACGGCCTCGGCCAGTCCATGGTCGTCGCCGGTCTGTGCGTGGCGCCGCTCGGTCTGACGATGATGTTCACGGCTCCGGTCTACGCCCGCCTGTCCGTCAAGTACGGCCCGAGGACCACCCTCATGATCGGCATGCTGATCATCGCGGTGGGTTACGGCGCCGGTCTCGGCCTGATGAGCGCCGCCTGGCAGACCGTCGTCATCGCGGTGGTCCTGGGCGCGGGCATCGGGCTCGCGTACTCCTCGCTGCCCGCGCTGATCATCGGCTCCGTGGACCCGTCCGAGACGGGGGCGGCGAACGGGCTCAACACGTTGATGCGGTCCATCGGTACGTCGGTGTCGAGTGCCGTCATCGGGATGGTGCTGGCGAATACGGCGAACCAGGTGAACGGGGTTGCGGTTCCCACGATGCATGGGTTCCGGGTGTCGTTTCTGATCGCTGCGGGGGCTGTTGCGGTGGGGTTGTTGTTCGCGGCGTTCCTTCCGCGGACCGTTCCGCGGCGCGCTCCGCGGGTGGCGCGGTACGAAAGTGGCCCGTCTGTGGCTGGGCGCGCCGACGCGGGGGAGCCGCAGGAGGCTGCGGCACCGCGCTAGCGCTCCGCTGCTGTGCCGATGTGCGGCTCCGCCGCGGGGCCGGGACAGGACGTCGATCGTCCGCGGCTCCGTCGTGGCTGGTCGCGCAGTTCCCCGCGCCCCTACGGGGCGCGGTATCGCACCGGACTTTGGCGGGCGCGCCCGCGCGGCGGAGCCGCAAATCGATACAGCCCCGCGCCCCTGACGGGGCGCCCCGGTCGGCCAGAGTGAAGAGGGCCTGCGGCACTATGGGCGCCCACAGGTCCGTACGACCAGGAGGAACCCCATGCCCTCGGCGCCAAAGCCGGAGATTGTTGCCGCTTTTGAGGGGGCCAAGGGGTTCATGCCCGTCCGTGAGGGACTGGCGTTGTACGGTGCCGCGGTCGAGGCCGGTGCGCTGGGGCTGCCGCTTCTGGAGATCGGGACGTACTGCGGGCGTTCCACGGTTCTGCTTGCCGACGCGGCTCGCCGGGCCGGGGTCACGGCGATCACGGTCGATCATCACCGTGGCAGCGAGGAGCAGCAGCCGGGCTGGGAGTACCACGACCCGACGACCGTCGACCCCGAACTCGGCCTGATGGACACGCTCCCCACCTTCCGGCGAACGCTGCGCCGGGCGGGACTCGAGGATCACGTGGTCGCGATGGTCGGCCGTTCGCCGCAGATCGCCGCCTTCTGGCGGACGCCCCTCGGGTTCGTCTTCATCGACGGCGGCCACACCGACGAGCACGCGTCCGGTGACTACGAGGGCTGGGCCCCGCATGTCGCCGAGAGCGGACTGCTGCTGATCCACGACGTGTTCCCCGACCCGGTGGACGAGTTCACCGGGCAGGCTCCGTACCGCGTTTACCTCCGCGCCCTGGACTCCGGCGCGTTCACCGAGGTCTCGGCGACCGACTCGCTGCGTGTCCTGCGGCGGACGGGCGCGGGGTTCTGAGGCGGGCTGCTTCTGTCTGCATGAGTGGGCTGTTTCCGTATGTGCGGGTTTTCTCCGTTTCGGGGTATCTATTCCGCGACGGTTGAAGCGGGCGTAAACGGCTACTCGGGCCCAGTTCACCCCGCGACGACGGACAGGAGGCGTCTGCCCATGTCACCCCTGCCAGGTCTGCTTCTGCGGCCGCCCTCGCTGCTCGCGCCCGTGGCGTCCGGCGTGTCGTACGGCGTGGCGGCCGGTGTGCGCGGCGCCGCCGATGTTGCGGGCCGGCTCATGGGGCTGCCGAAGCGTGGCGTGTGGTGGCGGACCGGGCGCTGCTACATCAAGGTGAACGGGGCCCGGGGCGCGGACGGGGACCGGCTCGTCCGGCATGTGGAGCGGACGCTGGAAGAGCATCCGGGGGTGGTCTGGGCGCGGGTGAACGCACCGTCCGAGCGTGTCGTGGTGGCCGTGACCTCGCCGCCTCCGCCCGAGCGTGAGCTGATCGCGCTCGTCGATCGCGCGGAGGCCGAAGTCGGGGCGCGGGCCGATGAGTTCGACGAGTGGTGCACCGAGCCGCAGCATCCGTGCGAGGGTCCCAGCACCCGCCAGACGGTGCCGGCGCTGGCCGCCGACACGGTGGGCCTCGCGCTGACCGCCGTGCGGCAGCTGGCTCCGTGGATCAGGCTGCCGCCGGAAGTGGCGGCGCTCGCCGGTGCCCTCAAGTACCACCCGCGGCTGCGGCATCTGGTCGCCGCGGTCGGCGGCACGGAGCAGGCCGAGTCGTTCCTGCCGGTCGTCAACGCACTGGCCCAGGGTGTCGCCACGCGCGGCGGCGGCATCGCCCTGGACGTACTGGAGCGCATCGCGCAGTGGCGGGAGGCCACCGCGGAGAGGGAGGCCTGGGACGAGGCGGAGCCCCGGCTCGTACGCGGGCCTGACGACGCCTCGGCCGAGCCCCTCGTGATCGACCGGGCCGGTCCGACACCCAAGGACACGACGGACCGGTACGCCGAGCGCGCCATGGCGGCGGGCCTGACCGCCGGTGCCCTCACGGTGCCGTTCGCCGGACCCCGCCGGGCGATCGCCGTCGCCCTGTCCGCCGTACCGAAGGCTCCGGAAGCCGGCCGGGAGGGCTTCGCCAGCCATCTCGGCAGGGCCCTGGCGCTGCGGGGCGTGGTGACCATGGACCGGGGCGCCCTGCGGCGGCTCGGGCAGGTGGACACCGTGGTCCTGGACGAGGACGCGCTACGCGGCGACCGGTACGAGCCCGTGGACCTGGAACTGCTCAGCGGCGCCGATCCCGAGGGGACCGCGGAACGGCTCTTCGCCCTCTTCGACGCGGACTCGCCCCTGCGGACCGTACGGGACGACGAAGGCTGGACCCTGGGTCCCCTGGCCGAGCTGGACCTGACGGGCCGCACCGGGCGCCAGGCCGAGGCACGGCTGCGGCGGCGCGGCAGCGAGCGGATACTCGGCCTGGCCCACGGGCGCCGGCTCCAGGCCGTGGCGGGCCTTGCCACCCAGACGGCCCCGGGCGCCGAGGCCGTCGCGGCGGCGGCCCGTCGAGCGGGGGCCCGGGTGGTGCTGGCCACCGACCGCGATACCCCGGCGTTCACGTTCGCCGACGCGGTGGTGCCGGCGGGCGATCGCCTCGTCGCCTCGGTACGCGGACTCCAGGCCGACGGCGCGGTGATCCTGCTCGTCTCCGGCAACCGCCGGGCGCTGGGCGTGGCGGACTGCGGCGTCGGCGTGCACGGCGAAGGCGAACACCCGGCGTGGGGTGCCCACTTGATCGTCGGCGCCGACCTCGAAGCGGCGGGACTGATCGTGGACGCCGTCGGCGTGGCGGCGCGGGTCGACCGGGACAGTGACGTGCTCGCCGCCACGGGCAGCGGTGTCGGCGCGGTCGCCGCGCTGCGGGCCCCCCGTCCGCAGGCGACCGCCCGCACGATGGCGGTCGGCAACAGCGCCGGGAGCCTGGCGTTCTGCCTGGGCAACTGGCGGGCCCGGCAGTTGCTCGCCCGTCCCCTCGCCCCGCCGGTGACCAGCGTGCCCTGGCATCTGATGCCCACCGACCGGGTCCTGCGGCGGCTGCGTACGACTGCCGACGGCCTGACCTCCGAGGAGGCGGCCGCGCGCGTCGGCCCCGGAACGAACGGCAGCGGGACCGCCGAACCGGCCCGGCTTACCCTCCCCTCCGCCTTCATCGAGGAGCTGGCCAACCCCCTGACCCCCGTCCTGGCCGGCGGCGCCGCCCTGGCCGCCGCCGTCGGCTCGCGCACCGACGCCACGCTCGTGGCCGCCATCACCGGCAGCTCCGCGCTCATCGGCGGCTTCCAGCGGGTACGGACGGAGCGGGCGCTCGCCGAGCTCTTCGCGCGCTCGGCCATCGGCGCACGGGTGCGCCGGGCGGGCCGCGAGCGGCTGGTCACGGCCGGCGAGCTGGTGGAGGGCGACGTCATCCTGCTGCGGCCCGAGGACGTCGTACCCGCGGACTGCCGGCTGCTGGAGGCCGAGGGCCTCGAGGTCGACGAGTCGTCGCTGACCGGCGAATCGCTCGCCGTCGGCAAGGACGTGGCTCCGGTCGTCGCCACGCACATCACCGGCCGCCGCTCGATGGTCTACGAGGGCACCACCGTGTCGGCGGGCCGGGCCGTGGCCGTCGTGGTGGCCACCGGGTCGAACACCGAGGTGGGGCGGAGCCTCGCCACCGCACGGCAGGCCGCGCCGGAGACCGGCGTGGAGGCCCGGCTCGCCTCTCTCACCCGCACCAGCCTGCCCATCGCGATCGGCTCGGCCGGAGCGGTGGCCGTGTCGGGTCTGCTGCACGGGCGCCCGCTGTCCGACAACCTCGCCTCCGCGGTCAACCTGGCCGTCGCCTCCGTACCGGAAGGGCTGCCCTTCCTCGTCAACGCCGCCCAACTGGCCGCCGCCCGGCGGCTGGCCGACGTCGGCGCGCTGGTACGCAACCCGCGCACCATCGAGGCGCTCGGCCGCGCCGACGTCCTGTGCTTCGACAAGACCGGCACCCTCACGGAGGGCAAGCTCCAGCTGTGGGGCGTGAGCGACGGCAGCGACGGCGGCGACGCGGCTACGGGCGGAGGTGTGCACGCGGCCGCAGGCGGGAGCGGCGACAAGGCCACGGGCAAGGGTGCCGGTGCCGGTGCCGACAAGGCCACGGGCGAGGGGGACGAGACGGCGGGCCGGGGCAGCGACGAAACCACGGGCCGAGGCGGCGCGCTGCCCCTGGACCGCCTCGACACCGCCCGCAAGGAAGTGCTCGCCGCCGCGCTGCGGGCCACCCCGCCCGCCCGGCAGGCGGAGCCCATGGCGCACCAGACCGACCGGGCCGTGACCGCGGGGGCGCGCAGCGCCAAGGTCACCGCCCGGCAGGGCGCCGCCCGCTGGCGGCGCCTGGACACGTTGCCCTTCGAGCCGTCCCGGGCGTACCACGCGACGTCCGGCGCCACCACGCACGGCCTGCTGCTCAGTGTGAAGGGCGCCCCCGAGAACGTACTGGAGCGCTGTTCCCGGCGCAGGCGGCCCGGCGACGGCCGGGACGCCGCCCTCGACGCCGAGGGGCGCGGCCGGCTGACCGCCGAGGCGGAGCGGCTGGCCGGCGCCGGACGCCGGGTGCTGGCGGTGGCCGAGCGCCGGATGGGCGCGGACGAGGACCTCACCGACGACAGCGTGCGGGACCTGGTGTTTTTGGGGTTCCTCACGCTGGCCGATCCGGTACGGGCGAGCGCCGCGCCCGCGACCGCGCGGTTGCGGGAGGCCGGCGTACAGACCGTGATGATCACCGGCGACCACCCGGCCACCGCCGACGCCATCGCCTCCACGATCAGCGACATCACGGATCCCAAGGTCTGCACCGGCGCCGAGCTGGACGAGCTCGACGACGCCGGACTCGACGAACTGCTGCCGACCGTGGACGTCATCGCCCGCTGCAGCCCGCACCACAAGGTCCGTATCGTCCAGGCGTACCAGCGCATCGGCCGGGTCGTGGCGATGACCGGCGACGGCGCCAACGACGCGCCCGCCATCCGCCTCGCGGACATCGGTATCGCCCTGGGCCGCCGCGGCACCCCGGCCGCGACCGCCGCCGCGGACCTGGTGGTCGGCGACGACCGCCTGGAGACGATCGTGTCGGCGCTGATGGAGGGCCGGGCCATGTGGGCCTCGGTGCGGACCGCGCTCGGCATTCTCATCGGCGGCAATCTGGGCGAGGTGACCTTCAGTGTGCTCATCTCGGCGCTCACCGGCACTACGCCGCTCAACGCCCGCCAGATCATGCTGGTGAACCTGCTGACCGACCTCGCGCCGTCCCTGGCCATCGCCGTACGCGAACCGACCCGCCAGACCGGCGAACGGCTCCTGGAGGAGGGTCCGCGCCGCTCCCTCGGTACCGCGCTGACCAACGAGATGCTGCTCCGCGGCGTCATCACCGCCACCGGGGCCGCGCTGGCCTGGGGCGCGGCCCGGCTGACGGGCCGGGGGCGCCGCGCCGCCACGGTGTCGCTCGCCGCGGTCGTCGGTACACAACTGGCGCAGACCCTCGCCACCGGCGGCCTCGACTGGCACGTCGTCGCCGCGAGCCTGGGCTCGGCGGCGGTCCTGGCCGCCATCATCCAGACCCCGGGCGTCAGCCAGTTCTTCGGCTGTACCCCACTTGGCCCCATCGCCTGGTCCATCGCACTCGGCGCGATCGCCGCGGCCATGCTCCTCGGCACGGTCGGCTCTCCCCTCCTGACACGGGCGGTCGCACGGGCCTCCGGAGCCCTCGGCGGAGTCTCCGACACCCTCGGCGGCGTCTCCGGCGCGCTGCGGACGGCGGTGGCCGCCCCGTAAGGTGGCTGCCGTGTCGTACGTAGGTCCGGACTTCGATCCTCCCCGCCCGCCGCGCCGTATCCGGCGCGGACCGCTGACCGTCGCCGTCGCCGCGCTCGTACCGGGCGCGTTGGTGGGATGGCTGGTGTGGCAGGCGGTGGGTGACTCGGGCGGCAGCGGCTCGGACGGGTCAGGCGGGTCGGTGGCGCAGTCGCCGTCTTCGCGGGACACGCCCGGACCGGACACGCCCGCAGCCGATGCGCCCTCCTCCCTCACCACTCCCGGTACGGACGACGCCAAGAAGCCGAGCAAGTCCCCCGCCGGCTCGTCCACTTCGCGCCCCGCCGCCTCCGGCCCCCTCAAGGGCAAGGTCGTCGTCATCGACCCGGGTCACAACCCCGGCAACTTCCAGCACACGGCCGAGATCAACCGCAAGGTCGACATCGGTACGAACTCGAAGGAGTGCGACACGACGGGCACGTCCACCAACGACGGTTACACGGAAGCCCGGTTCACCCTCGACGTCTCGCACCGCGTGCGCACCCTCCTCGAAAAGGAGGGCGCCACCGTGAAGTTCACGCAGGACGGCGACCGCGCCTGGGGTCCGTGCGTCGACGAGCGGGCCCGGATCGGCAACAAGGCGGACGCGGACGCCGTGGTCTCCATCCACGCGGACGGCTCGGCGACCGGAAACCGCGGCTTCCACGTGATCCTGCCGGGCTCCGTGCACGAGGGCGACGCCGACACCCGCCCGATCGTCGCCACGTCCCGCGACCTCGGCGAGCACATCGCCGGCCACTTCGTCAGGGCGACCGGCAGCGCACCGTCCAACTACGCGGGCGACGCCGGACTCGACGTACGCACGGACCTCGGCGGTCTCAATCTGTCAACGGTTCCCAAGGTGTTCATCGAGTGCGGCAACATGCGCGACAGCAAGGACGCGGCTCTGCTGACCAGCGGCGCGTGGAGGCAGAAGGCGGCGCATGGAATCTCTGCGGGAATCGTGAGTTTCCTGCGCGGGTAATGATCGGCGCACGGATCCGGACACGCACCCCTCTCGGCCGGACGATAGTGTCGTCCCTACGATGAGGGGCCACCCCCGCGCTTCACACCGCGGCCGTACGGCGACATGGTGACAGCGACGCCTCCACCGAAGACGAGACGACGACTGATGAAGGACCGACTGAAGTGAATATCCGCTCTCTCACTCGAGGCGACGGCGTGGTGATCGGAGCAGCGGTGTTGCTGTTCATCGCGTCGTTCCTCGACATCTACTCCTTCGATGATGCCGAGGGCGTCGAGCTGCCGAACGCCTGGAGCAGCGCCCCGATCCTCATGGGCGTGTTCCTCACGGGCATCATCGGCGCCGCGCTCATCGTGCTCGCCCACGGACTGCCGCAGGCTCCCAAGGTCGCCGGTCTCGAACTCGGCCCGTTCGGCATCGTCCTGGCCGTCGCCTCCGCCTGGAGCGCGCTCGGGAACATCTTCGACCCGGCGAGCGGCTACGACAACATCGGCGACGGCTCGGTGGCCGGCCCCGGCCCCGGCGCCGGCATCGGCCTGATCCTCGGCCTCATCGGCGCTCTCCTCCTCGCCGGCGCCGCGATCGCCACGCCGCTCGTCCCGGCTCTGAAGGGCGCCCTCCTCCCCGCGCCCAAGCCCGCCGCGCCCCAGCCCTACGGCGCCCAGCCGCAGGGTGGTTACGGCTACCCGGGCGCCCCGGGCGCCCAGCAGCAGCCGGGCCAGCCCTACGGCGGTCAGCCGCAGCAGGGTCAGCCGTTCGGCGCGCAGCCCGGTCAGCCGCAGCAGGCCCAGGCCCCGCAGGCGCAGCAGCCGCCCGCCGACGCCTTCTCGCCGTTCTGGTTCGCCGTGCCGATGCCGCGTCCGCTGTACGCGGAGGACGGTTCGCCGACGCCGATCGCCGAACTGGCGCCCGGCACCTGGTACTTGGCCGTCGAGCAGCGCGGCCCGGGCCTGGTGGCCCAGACGCAGGACGGCCGTCGCGGCGTACTTCAGGACACGTCGGGAATCCAGCGCGGCTGACGCGCACGGTTCCGCCCGCGGGCCCCTCGCTCTTCCGAGCGGGGGGCCGCTGTCGTACAGTCACCGTCTCGACCGAACAACTGACGGTTCGTCAGGAGGCAGGCATGCGACTCGGTCTCGCACTCGGCTACTGGGGACGCGGCCCCTCGGCGGACCACGTCCCGCTGGCGCAGGAGGCGGAACGCCTCGGCTACGACTCCGTGTGGACCGCCGAGTCCTGGGGCTCCGACGTCTTCACCCCGCTGACGTGGATCGCGGCGCAGACGTCCCGTATCAAACTCGGCACGGCGGTCGCCCAGATGGCCGCCCGCTCCCCCACCACGACCGCCATGCACGCGCTCACCCTCGACCACCTCTCGGGCGGCCGCATGATGCTCGGCCTCGGGCTTTCGGGCCCACAGGTCGTCGAGGGCTGGTACGGCCGCCCGTTCCCGAAGTCGCCGCTCACCGCGACCCGGGAGTACGTCGATGTCGTACGCCAAGTCCTCATGCGCGAGGCCCCCGTTGAGCTGGACGGCCGCTTCCACTCCCACCCGTACCGAGGCCCGGACGGCACAGGCCTTGGCAAAGCCCTCAAGCCCATCACACACCCCCTGCGCCCCGACCTGCCGATACTCCTGGGCGCCGAGGGCCCGAAGAACATCGCCCAGACGACCCGGATCGCGGACGGCTGGCTCCCCCTGTACTGGTCGCCGCTGCGCCCCGACGTGTACGAGGCGTCCCTGACCGGCGTACGCGACGACTTCCTGATCGCCCCCATGGCCCAGGCCAGGGTCTGCGACGACGTCACCGAAGGCCTTCTCCCCGTAAAAACAATGCTCGGCTTCTACATCGGCGGTATGGGCCACGCGAAGCGCAACTTCCACGCCGACCTCATGGCGCGCATGGGGTACGAGACCGAGGCCCGTCGCATCCAGCAACTGTTCCTGGAGGGCCGCCGCGAGGAGGCCGTACTCGCCGTCCCCGACGCCTTCGCCGACGAGATCTCGCTGGTCGGTCCCCGCGAACGCATCGCGGAACGCCTGGAGTTGTGGCGCAAGGGCCCGGTGACCGACCTGCTGGTCCTGTCCCCCGATCCGCACACCCTCCGGGTCCTGGCCGAACTCAACGAGACCTCGGCGTGAGGCAGTCGGGCCGGGCGGTCGGGAAGGGCGGTCGGAAAGGGCAGTCGGGCCGGGCGGTTTCATCCCGGATTCAAGGGCTACTCGGCGGGCATGTCCCCTCGATATCGCAACGGCACAAACCAAGCGGGCAGGGTCATCGCGGTCGTGGCCGACGTCATGGCCTTCATCCTCGGGCTGTGGATCCTGATGTACCTGCTGGACGCGAACCGGGCGAACGACTTCGTGCAGTTCATCCAGGACGCGGCCCGGTGGCTGGCCGGCTGGTCCCACGATCTGTTCACGTTCGACGAGAGCTGGGCCCGGGTCGTCGCCGGTTACGGACTGGCCGCCGTCGTGTACCTCTTCGTGGGCCACGCGGTCGCTCACCGCATGCACCGCCACTGAGCGATCCCGCTTCGGAGCACGGCTCCTGAGCACGGCTTCGGGCTCGGACGCCCGACGCCGCGTCGTCGATCAGCCTCTATGCCACTGAGCTGAATTCAGTTAAGGTTCCCGGCATCGACGACGAGGAGTTGGCCCATGTCCTTCGTTCTGATCCACGGAGCCGGCTTCGGCGCGAACTGCTGGGACGAACTGGTCCCCCATCTGCAGGCGGAAGCGTTGGCAGTCGACCTTCCGGGCCGCGGGACGAGGGCCGAGGTCGAACTGGCCACGGTCACTCTCGCGGACTGCGCCGAAGCGGTCCGGGAGGACGTCGAGGCCAAGGATCTACGGGATGTGGTGCTGGTCGGCCACTCCTTCGCGGGAGTCACGGTGCCGCGCGTCCTGGACCTCATGCCCGACCGGATCCGTCACGTCGTCCTCGTGTCGGCCGTGGTGCCTCCCGACGGTTCCCGGGTGCTCGACCAGATCGATCCCGGCGTGCGGGGCATGGTCGAGCAGTCCATCGCCGGCGGGGTCTACCACCAGACCCGCGAGGGCGCCGCCGCGATGCTGTGCAACGACATGGACGAGACGACCGCCGCGGCCACGCTGGACCGGCTGGCCGACGACTCGGCCGCGCTGCTCAGCGAGACGGTGGATCTCGGCGGTTACCGCCGGGACATTCCTCGGACGTACGTGCACCTCACGCGCGACCAGTGCTACGTGGAGGAACTCCAGCAGCGGTCCATCGCGCTGCTCCGGCCGGAGGTCGTTGATCTCGACACCGGTCACATGGCGATGATCAGCGCGCCTGGAAAGCTCGCCGCCGTCCTGAACTCCGTTCACGGCTGATGCGCCCGTCGATCGTCTGCGGCACCGTCGTGGCTGGTCGCGCAGTTCCCCGCGCCCCTTACGGGGCTTCGGCGCAGCAGTCGGTGTCCAAGCCCCTCGGTAGCCTCTCCCCGCTGAACACCGCGCACGTCGCCTCGTCGCCGCCCAGTGCGGCGACGGCGAGGAGTAGGGAACCCGCCGTCCAGGCCGTCAGCTCCTCCGGCCAGACGGCTTGGTCCTCGAAGACGTAGCCCGTCCAGTACAGGCCGGTCTCCGGGTCCCGTAGGTGCTGGATGGACTGGAGGATGTCCAGGGCTCGGTCGGACTCCCCCACGGCCCAGAGCGCCAGGGCGAGTTCGGCGGACTCGCCGCCCGTTACCCAGGGGTTGGGGACGACGCAGCGTACGCCTACTCCGGGGACCACGAAGCGGTCCCAGTCCCTCTCGATACGTTCCTTCGCCTCGGCGCCGGTGAGCGCCCCGCCCAGCACGGGGTAGTACCAGTCCATCGAGTAACGGCTCTTGTCGAGGAACCGCTCCGGGTGCCGCCGTATCGCGTGCCGCAGCGCGCCCACCGCCAACTCCCAGTCAGGCTGCGCTTCTTCGCGCTGCTCGGCGATCGCGAGCGCGCAGCGCAGCGCGTGGTGGATGGACGAACTCCCGGTCAGCAGCGCTTCGTCGGCTCCGGTGCCGTCGTCCTCGCACCGCCAGCCGATCTGCCCGCCGGGCTGCTGGAGCCGGAGCACGAACTCCATGGCCGCGTAGACCATCGGCCACATCCGGTCCAGGAAGGTGTCGTCGCCGGTCGCCAGGTAGTGGTGCCAGACGCCGACGGCGACGTATGCGCAGAAGTTGGTCTCACGGCCGCGGTCGGTGACGTCGTCGGCGTCCCCGTCGGCGTACGCGGCGTACCAGGAGCCGTCCTCGTTCTGGTGCCGGGCCAGCCAGTCGTACGCCCGCTCGGCGGCCTCGTGCTCGCCCGCCGCGTCGAGCGCCATGGCGGCCTCGGTGTGGTCCCACGGGTCGAGGTGGTGCCCGCGGAACCAGGGTATGGCGCCGTCGGTGCGCTGCACGGCGAGCAGGCTCCGCACCGTCGCGGCGGCCTGCTCCGCGGTGAGCACCCCGGACAGGACGAGGTGTTCTGTACGGGGTGTCGTCACGAAGCGTCCACCGAGGCGTCGACCGGAGCGTCCACGGCGGCGGCCCCGACGGGCAGATGCGGTTTGGTCGCGTACGCCACGAAGCTCTTGCCGATCAGCGGGTTCAGCGCCTGCTCGGCGACCCGCGTGGCGAGCGGCTTCTTCATGATGTCCCAGACCAGGAGCTTGTGGTACGCCCGCACCGGCAGCGCCTTGTCCTTGTCGACACCGAACGCGCACTTCAGCCACCAGTACGGACTGTGCAGGGCGTGGGCGTGATGGGTGCCGTACGGCTTCAGTCCTGCCTCGCGCATCCTGCCGAGCAGTTCGTCGCCCTTGTAGATGCGGATGTGGCCGCCCTCGACCTCGTGGTACGCGTCGGACAGCGCCCAGCAGACCTTCTCGGGCCCGTAGCGCGGGACGGTGACCGCGATGCGGCCGCCCGGCTTCAGCACGCGGACCATCTCGGCGAGTACGCCCTTGTCGTCGGGTATGTGCTCCATGACCTCGGAGATGATCACGACGTCGAACGACTCGTCGGGGAAGGGGAGTTGGAGCGCGTCGCCCTCCATGGCGAGGGCGCTCGCTCCCTCGGGGGCCTCGCCCGCCTCCTTCATCGCGGCGAACCAGGTGGCGACCTCGCGGATCTCCTCGCCGTTCTGGTCAAGGGCCACGACGTGCGCTCCGCGCCGGTAGCACTCGAAGGCGTGGCGGCCGGCCCCGCACCCGAGGTCCAGCACGCGGTCGCCCGGGGCGAGCGGGAACCGGGAGAAGTCGACGGTCAGCACGTGGCCCTGCTTTCGCGGTGAGGGGTGTCAACGGGGGTGGTGGGGGCGACGCCCCGATCCTGCGAGGCCGCGGAGCCGGCGATCGCCTCGCGGTACCGGGCCACCGTGCCCTCGGCCGCCCGTGCCCACGTGAACCGCCGCAGCACCCGCTCACGCCCGGCGGAGCCGAGCCGCGCACGAAGCGAGGGGTCGCCGAGAAGTCTGCTCAGCCCAGCGGCCAGCGCACCCGCGTCGCCGGGCGGGACGGCCAGGCAGGTCTCGCCGTCCGTGCCCGCCACCTCCGGGATCGCCCCGCCGGTCGTGGCCAAAAGGGGCGTGCCCGTCGCCATCGCCTCGGCGGCGGGCAGCGAGAAGCCCTCGTACAGGGACGGCACGCAGGCGACCTCGGCGGACCGTACGAGGTCGACCAGCTCGGCGTCGGAGATGCCCTTCACGAACTCGACGGCGCCCTCGAGCCCGTACCGCTCGATGATCTGGGCGACCGGTCCGTCCTCGGCTCGCTTGCCGACGACGACGAGGTGGGCGGCGGGGTGCTCGGTGCGCACCTTGGCGAGCGCCTCGACGAGGTAGACGAGCCCCTTCAGCGGCACGTCGGCACTGGACGTGGTGACGATCCGCCCCGGCACCTGCGGCACGGACGGATCCGGCGAGAAGAGGTCGGTGTCGGCGCCGATGTGCACGACGTGGATGCGGTCGTCGCGTACGCCGAGATGGTCGACGATCTCCTGGCGGGACGTGCCGGAGACGGTGAGTACGGACGGGAGGCGGCGCGCGACGCGCTTCTGCATGCGCGTGAATCCGTACCAGCGGCGTTTGGAGAACCGTTGGCGCCAGCCCGTCGCCGCGTCCAGCTCCAACTGCCGGTCCACGGTGATGGGGTGATGGATCGTCGTGAGGAGCGGCGCGCCCACGTCGCCCAACAGGCCGTAGCCGAGGGTCTGGTTGTCGTGCACGACATCGAACTCGCCGCGGCGGGCGCGGAGATGGCGCCGGGCGCGGAGGGAGAAGGTCAGCGGCTCGGGGAAGCCGCCGGTCCACATCGTGCCGACTTCGAGGACATCGATCCAGTCGCGGAACTCGCCGGGCTTCGGAGTGCGGAAGGGGTCCGGGTGGCGGTACAGGTCGAGGCTGGGCAGCTCGGTGAGGCTCAGGCCGCCGGAGCCCACACCCCCGCCCTCGCTCCTGCCCTCGTCGAGCACGGGGTACGGCTGGGATCCGATGACCTCCACCCGGTGGCCGAGGCGGGCGAGTTCGCGCGAGAGGTGCCGTACGTAGACGCCCTGACCGCCGCAGAACGGGTTCCCTTTGTAGGTGAGGAGCGCGATGCGCAATGGTCGGTCGCCGTCAGCGGCCGAGCCCTCCTCGGGGCCCGCCTCCATGGCCTCTGCGGTCACTCCAGGCCCCCTTCTTCCAGCACATTCCCGCGAGATTACTTCGGGAAGGTAATCTAGAACAAGTTTCAGACTTGATCGTTCAGGGAGCACTGAATTTACCGGCAGGTAGCCGTTCTGTGAGCGGTGGATCAGGTGATTCACGCCACGGCGAGGCTCTACTCTGCTGTCGCCAACCCCGCCCAACCGACCCTCCTTCACGAACGTCACGGAACGGGACACATGCCTGCGGAAGCCAAGACTCCGGCGAAGGCCGGGCAGCCGGCCGCGAAGACCGCGCAAGCGGCGCCGAGGGCCGCGCACCCGGCGGTGCGCGCCGGGCAGCCGGACTCGCCACCGCTGACCGAGCGTCAGGAGGCCCGGCGGCGGCGCATTCTGCACGCGAGCGCGCAGCTCGCCAGCCGGGGCGGTTTCGACGCGGTGCAGATGCGTGAGGTCGCGGAGGCCTCGCAGGTCGCTCTCGGCACGCTGTACCGCTACTTCCCGTCGAAGATCCACCTGCTGGTCGCCACGATGCAGGACCAGCTCGGGCACATGCACGGCACCCTGCGCAAGAAGCCGCCGGCCGGTGACACGGCGGCGGAGCGCGTCGCCGAGACCCTGATGCGGGCCTTCCGCGCCCTCCAGCGCGAGCCGCATCTCGCCGACGCCATGGTCCGCGCCCTGACGTTCGCGGACCGCAGCGTCAGCCCGGAGGTCGACCAGGTCTCCCGCCAGACCACGGCGATGATCCTGTACGCGATGGGCCTGGACGACCCCACTCCCGCCCAGCTCTCCGCGGTCCGCGTCATCGAACACACCTGGCACTCGGCCCTCATCACCTGGCTCTCCGGCCGCGCCTCCATCGCCCAGGTCAAGATCGACATCGAGATGGTCTGCCGGTTGATCGACCTCACGTCAACCGACGACTGACCGGCGGTGTCACCACCGATTCACACCCGCCCGGGGAGGCTCACTCCTCGGGCGGAAACACCGGCTCCCCGCTGCCCAGCAGCGTGATCATGATGGCCTCCACCGGGCACCCCTCCGCCGCCTCCAGCGCCTTCTCGTTGGCGTCGGTCTCCGGTTCGACGGGGTGGGACTGCCGGGCGGAGTCGAGGTGAAAGGCGTGTGGGGCCTGGTTGACGCACTGGGCGGAGCCGATGCAGACCGAGCGGTCGACCTCGATGTGCCAGCGGTCACCCATCAGGCCCCCTCGACCTCGCTCCCGGCAGGGCCTGTGTACCCGGCGGGGAGGTGGATCATCTTGTGCTCGAAGTACTCGCCGTACCCCTCCGGCCCGAACTCCCGCCCCAGGCCGGAGTTCTTGTAGCCGCCGAACGGGCCGAGCATGTCGAGGCTGAAGGTGTTGACGGAGTACGTGCCCGTACGGACCTGACGCGCGACCTCGATGCCGCGCTCGACGTCCGCAGTCCACACACTGCCGCTCAGCCCGTACTCCGAGTCGTTCGCGATCTTCACGGCCTCGCTCTCGTCGCCGTACGGCAGGAGGCAGATCACCGGGCCGAAGATCTCCTCGCGGGCGATCCGCATGGAGTTGTCGACGTCGCCGAAGAGGGTGGCTTCCACGTACCAGCCGCGGTCCAGGCCGGGCGGCCGGCCGCCGCCGGTGAGGAGCTTGGCGCCCTCCTCCTGGCCGATGCGGATGTAGTCGAGCGAGCGCTGCTGCTGGCGCCGGGCGACCAGCGGTCCCAACTCCGTGGCCGGGTCGAGCGGATCGCCTGCTTTGAGGCCGCTCGCGACGGTGGCGAAGGCCTCGGCGAACTCGTCGTAGCGGGTGCTCGGCACGAGGATCCGGGTCTGGGCCACGCACGCCTGGCCGTTGATCATCCACGCGAAGGGCGCGATGCCCTGCACCGCCGTCGCCGCGTCGGCATCCGGCAGGATCACCGCGGCCGACTTGCCGCCCAGTTCGAGGGTGACGCGGGTGAGGTTGCGCGAGCAGACCTCCATGACCCGCTTGCCCGCTCCGACCGATCCGGTGAACGACACCTTGTCGACGCCGGGGTGCCCGACCAGGTACTCACTCACCTCACGGTCGGCGGGCAGGATCGACAGCACACCCTTGGGCAGCCCGGCCTCGGCGACGATCTCCGCCAGCAGGTAGGCGTCGAGAGGGGTTTCGGGCGACACCTTCAAGATCGCGGTGCAGCCCGCGAGCAGCGCGGGCGCGAGCTTGGCGGCGGCGGTGAACTGCGGCACGTTCCACGGCACGACGGCCGCGACCACGCCGACCGGCTCACGCCGCACGAGCAGCTTCCCGAGGACGCCGTCGCGCTGCTCCTCGTACGTGAAGCCGCGTGCGATGGCGATCGCCGAGTCCCACACCATCATCGAGGAGAGGGCCTGCACCATCACGGATGAGGTGTACGGGGTGCCGTTCTCGGACGAGATGACGCGGGCGATCTCCTCGTGCCGTACGGCGAACGCGTCCTTGATCCGGGTGACGACCTCGATCCGCTCGTCGAGGGTCATGCGCGGCCAGGGCCCCTCGTCGAACGCGGTGCGCGCCACCGCGACCGCCCTGTCCACGTCGGCCGTCGAGGCGTGCGGCACACGCCCGATGACCTCTTCCGTATGCGGCGAGACCACCTCGATGACGTCCTTGCCCAGGGGGTCCGTCAATTCCCCGCCGATGAACAGCTGTCCGTGTTCCACGAGCTCGGTCATGAGCGACTGCCTCCTGCGGAGCCGGGCGATCCCACTACTTCCTGACACTTCCTGACGCTGTTTCAGATACGCACGAGGAACTGATACCAGTTCTAGTTATCATGAGCAATGGCCATGCCGAAGAGGACCAGGACGAGGACCATGACGAGGATCAGAACGGGGAGTCCATGACACAGGTGACCGACCACGGCGGGGGCGTACGGTCCCTCAGGGTTCCCATTCCGGACAACCCGCTCGGGTACACGCTGGTGTACCTGGTCGACACCGACCGCGGCCCGGTCCTCGTCGACACGGGCTGGGACGACCCGGCGTCCTGGGAGACGCTGACCGACGGCCTTGCGGAGTGCGGCACTTCGGTCTCGGAGATCCACGGCGTGGTGATCACCCATCACCACCCTGATCACCACGGGCTGTCCGGCAAGGTACGGGAGGCCTCCGGCGCCTGGGTCGCGATGCACGCGGCGGACGCCTCGATCGTACGGCGCACGCGCGAGACCCGGCCCGGCCGCTGGTTCGCGTACATGACGGACAAGCTCACCGCCGCCGGAGCGCCCGAGGAACACGTGGCGCCCCTGCGTACCGCCCACCCCCGCGACCTGCCCGGC
>NZ_JAAKZY010000098.1 GCF_011045015.1 Streptomyces scabichelini
CCGCTCAACCTCACCGCCACCCCCACCCGCTCGTGAGAGCAACGTTCCCCCGCGGTCACTCAGAGGCACAGACCGGAAACGCGCCATCCCTACCTTCGGGACTCATCACCCACGTACGAACCCCACGTACGACACACCTGAGCACCGGAGAACCGTGGAGGCGTCATGACAGCCCCTAGTACAGCCCCCGCACCGAGCAGGGGAGGCCGCTGGATCGAGCACTGGGATCCCGAGGACGAGACCTTCTGGAAAGAGACCGGCGAGAAGGTAGCCCGGCGGAACCTCTTCTTCTCCGTACTCTCCGAGCACATCGGGTTCTCGATCTGGACCCTGTGGTCCGTGATGGTGCTCTTCATGGGCCCGGAGTACGGGCTCACCCCCGCCGACAAGTTCTTCATCGTGTCGATGGCGACCCTGGTCGGCGCCGTCGTGCGCGTCCCCTACACCTTCGCCGTCGCCCGCTTCGGCGGCCGGAACTGGACGATCGTCTCGGCGAGCATGCTGCTGATCCCGACGATCGCCGCGTTCATCGTGATGGAGCCCGGGACGTCGTTCGGGACGTTCCTGGTGTGCGCCATGCTCGCCGGCGTCGGCGGAGGCAACTTCGCCAGCTCCATGACCAACATCAACTCCTTCTTCCCGCTGCGTAAGAAGGGGTGGGCGCTCGGCCTGAACGCCGGTGGCGGCAACATCGGTGTGCCCGTGGTTCAGCTGGTCGGTCTCGCCGTCATCGGAGCGAGCGGTGGGCCGCGTGTGCTGCTCGGGATCTACATCCCGTTCATCATCCTCGCCACCGTCCTCGGCGCCCTCTACATGGACAACATCTCGTCCGTGAAGAACGACACCGGCGCGGCCAAGGAGGCCGTCAAGGACGCGCACACCTGGATCATGTCCTTCCTCTACATCGGGACCTTCGGATCCTTCATCGGCTACAGCTTCGCGTTCGGGCTCGTGCTGCAGACACAGTTCGGGCGTACGCCGCTGCAGGCCGCGTACGTCACCTTCATCGGCCCGCTGCTCGGCTCCCTGATCCGGCCCTTCGGCGGCTGGCTCGCCGACAAGTACGGCGGCGCGAAGATCACGCTGTGGAACTTCGTCGGCATGGCCGCCGCGACCACCGTCATCATCTCCGCCTCGATGTCCAAGTCGCTGGCCCTCTTCACCACCGCCTTCATCGCCCTGTTCATCCTGACCGGACTCGGCAACGGCTCGACGTACAAGATGATCCCCGGCATCTTCCAGGCCAAGGCCGTCGCCATGGGACTCACCGGTGAAGAGGCCGCCTCCTACGGGCGCCGGCTCTCCGGTGCCTCCATGGGGCTCATCGGGGCCGTGGGCGCGCTCGGCGGACTCGGCATCAACCTCGCCTTCCGGCAGTCGTTCCTCAGCGTGGGATCGGGTACGGGTGCCTTCGTGGGCTTCCTCGCCTTCTACGCGGTCTGCTTCGGGGTGACCTGGGCCGTATACCTTCGCCGCCAGGCGCCCGCAGGGAGCCAGGCCACACCGGCCGCCGAGTCGAAGACGCAGCTCAGCTACGCGGAGGTGTGACGTAACACCACCGACATCAAGCGGAACCGAGCCTGTCACGAGCCGTTGACAGGCTCGGTTGACCGCTGATGTACGGCGGGTGCACGAACGGCGCAAACCGGTGCAGGATGAACCGGCGCAGACCGGTGCAGTGCAGGATGACCGGTGCAGTGCAGGATGAATCGAATCGGGACTAGAGCTGATGCACGACGAACTGCAGCGACCAGACCGACACGAACACGGCCCCCTCGCGGGATTCACCGTCGGCGTGACGGCGGCCCGCCGTGCCGACGAACTAGGCGCCCTGCTTCAGCGGCGCGGTGCCGCGGTCATGCACGCCCCAGCGCTCCGCATCGTGCCACTCTCCGACGACAGCGAGCTGCTCGCGGCCACCAAGGAACTGATCGACCAGGTCCCGGACGTCGTGGTCGCGACCACCGCGATCGGGTTCCGGGGATGGGTCGAGGCCGCCGACGGCTGGGGCCTCGGCGAGGCTCTGCTCGACCGGCTGCGCGGTGTCGAGCTGCTCGCCCGCGGGCCCAAGGTCAAAGGAGCGGTCCGGGCCGCGGGGCTCACCGAGGAGTGGTCCCCCTCGTCCGAGTCCATGGCCGAGGTGCTCGACCGGCTGCTCGAGGAGGGCGTCGACGGGCGCCGGATCGCGGTGCAGCTGCACGGCGAGCCGCTGCCCGGTTTCGTCGAGGCGCTGCGGGCCGGAGGAGCGGAGGTCGTCGGCGTACCCGTCTACCGGTGGATGCCGCCGGAGGACATCAGCCCCGTCGACCGGCTGCTCGACGCCACGGTCACCCGCGGCCTGGATGCGCTGACCTTCACCAGTGCGCCGGCCGCCGCCTCGCTGCTGGGCCGTGCCGAGGACCGCGGGCTGCTGCCCGAGCTGCTCGCCGCCCTCAACCACGACGTGCTGTCGGCCTGCGTCGGCCCGGTCACGGCGCTGCCGTTGCAGGCCCGGGGCATCGACACGATCCAGCCGGAGCGCTTCCGGCTCGGCCCCCTCGTACAGCTGCTGTGCCAGGAGCTGCCGTCCAGGGCGCGGACGCTGCCGATCGCGGGGCACCGGGTGGAGATCCGGGGCCATGCGGTGATGGTGGACGACGCGCTGCGGCCCGTACCGCCTGCCGGTATGTCCCTGCTGCGCGCGCTGTCCCGGCGGCCCGGCTGGGTGGTCGCCCGGGCCGAGCTGCTGCGGGCGCTGCCCGGCGCGGGACGGGACGAGCACGCCGTCGAGACGGCCATGGCCCGGCTGCGTACGGCACTCGGGGCGCCCAAGCTGATCCAGACGGTGGTCAAGCGGGGTTACCGGCTCGCGCTCGACCCGGCGGCGGACTCCAAGTACGCGGACGCCTGACGCCCGTACGGCCCGTACCGCCCATAGAGCACGAGCGCCCACGCCAGGAATCCGAGGGCGCACGTCGACAGCACGGCCCGTACGACGTTCCAGGCCACCCAAGGGTCCTCGAACTCCTCGCGCACGGCGGCCGGATCGGCGATCCTCGCCGGATCGCCGGCGTCTACGAGGTCGGTGTTGAGCGGGACGTTCACCGTGACGGTGAACAGGAACGCGAGGGCGTACGCGACGAGGGCCGCCCACACCCACCGGCGCAGCCTCCTGGAAGAGCGCAGCTGCCAGGCGGAGATCGCCGTGAGGACCAGCGCGCCCATGAAGCTCAGGAAGAACACCGGGTTGTAGATGGCGTCATCGGTGTTCTGCATGACCTCGACGTAGACGCGGTCGTCGCTGCGGGCCAGCGCCGGCATCACGGCGCAGGCGAAAACGTAGAAGGACCCGGCGATCAGACCCATGGCGACCGTGGCCGCGACCAGCACACCCCCGGCGGTCGTACGCCGCCGCTCCCTGTTCTCTGTCCTTGCCGTCGTGTTCGTCATGGCTTCGAGTCAACCGGCGGGCCGCGCCCGGCGACATCGCCGTGGCGCTCATGCGCATACGCGGACGTCCAAGGCGTTACCGGGGGTTCTGGCGCTGGGGGTTCCGGCCGCGCGTGCGGGGAGGCACTGTAGGGGGTACGGACCCTCGCCGACCCCTTCATGGCGGTAACCCCAAGGCGGTGACAGGAACATGGCATTGGGCACAGCCGCGGCCACGGCCTCGTACGAGCTGCGGTTCGACTCCGGTCGGATCTGTCTGGACCTTCTGGCGACCACGCATCCCGAGGAACGGCTCGACTCGGTCGAGCCGTTGCGGGCCTGGATCAGCGGATCGGGGCTCGTTCCGGCGGATACGTCGCTGGCGGCGGCCGACACCTCCTGGCTGGTGGGCTTTCGTGAACTGCGCGGTCACATCGGGCAGTTGGTGCGCGGAGAGCCCTCGGCGGCCTCCCGGCCCTTCGGTATCGCGCTGGCCCGCGTCAACGAACGCGCCCGCGCGGCGACTCCCGCTCCGCGTGCGGTCTGGGACGACGCCGGCGCCCTCGTACGGGCCCTCGACGGCTCGCCCTCCTGTGCCGGGCTCCTTGCCGTCGTGGCCCGCGATGCCGTGGAACTGCTCACCGATCCCGTCGCCCGGGCGAGCATCCGGCAGTGTGAGGGGGACAACTGCCCCATCGTGTACCTCGACACGTCGCGTGGGCGTCGGCGCCGCTGGTGCTCCAGTGAGACGTGCGGCAACCGGGAACGGGTGGCTCGGCATCGGCGACGGGCGCGCTCCGCTGGGAGTGCGGTTCCGGTGTGAGGGGTGGTTCCGAAGGTGCTGGAGAGGTGGCTTCGGAAGGTGCGGGTCCGTCGTGGCTGGTCGCGCAGTTCCCCGCGCCCCTATCGGGGCACCCCGTCAGGTGTGCCCCTGTCGGGGCACCCCCCGTCAGGCGCGCCCCTGTCGAGGCGCCCCTGACTGGGCGCAGCCCCGCGCTGTCCCGTATGTCTTCTTCGTGCTCGGCAATTTCTAGTGACATTGGCTACATCGGGTTTCCGTCTGTCATGGCGTGGGCAATGACGGGATCTCGCCAGCGTGGCTGAAATGTAAAGCCCCCGTGACGGGTATGTGCGGCCATGTCCGCCTGGTCCCGCCGGGTCGAAGAAACACACGTCACACTTTGAACAGCCTGCCGTTCGCATGCGTACCCGGTGGAGAGCGACCGACTCGGGGGAACCCCCGGACACCGGAGGTAGGCGTGCGCAAGGATTCCGCCGTGGCCGATGAACGACCGCCGAGGGCCCGACATCGCATGTCCCAGCCCTCGGAACCCGACGAGGAGCTGATGCGTGCGCTGTACAGGGAACACGCGGGGCCCCTGCTCGCCTATGTGCTGCGGCTGGTCGCCGGTGACCGGCAGCGTGCCGAGGACGTTGTGCAGGAGACGCTCATCCGTGCCTGGAAGAATGCCGGTCAGCTCAACCGAGCTACCGGTTCGGTACGACCCTGGCTGGTGACGGTCGCCCGGCGCATCGTCATCGACGGCCACCGCAGCCGGCAGGCCCGGCCTCAGGAGGTGGACCCGTCGCCGCTGGAGGTCATCCCCGCGGAGGACGAGATCGACAAGGCGTTGTGGCTGATGACACTGTCTGACGCGCTGGACGACCTGACCCCTGCTCACCGGGAGGTCCTGGTCGAGACGTACTTCAAGGGGCGTACTGTCAATGAGGCTGCCGAGACGCTGGGCATTCCCAGTGGCACGGTGCGCTCACGGGTGTTCTATGCCCTGCGTTCGATGAAGCTGGCGCTGGAAGAGCGTGGGGTGACGGCATGAGTACATACGGGGGATACGGAACGGGTACCCCTGGACCCATGCAAAGTTCGCAGGGCCCGGGTGATGTGCACGAGACTGTCGGCGCGTATGCCCTCGGCATTCTCGACGACGCGGAGGCGACCGCCTTCGAGGCGCACCTCGCGACCTGCGAGTGGTGCGCGCAGCAGCTGGACGAACTCGCGGGCATGGAGCCGATGCTGGCCGCCCTCGCGGATCTGCCGGGCGCCCAGGGCACTCCGGCCATCGGCGAGTCGTTGTCCGCCAAGCCGAGCCCACGCCTGGTGAACCGGCTGGTCGACGAGGTCGCGGAGCGCCGCGCCCAGAAGCGTCGGCGCGGCATGTACATGGTCGCGGCGGCCGCCGCGCTGATCATCGGTGGCCCGGTCACCGCGATCGGGGTCACCGGCGGCGACGGCGAGAACAACAACGTGACGGCGGCACCGCACTCCACCAGCCCCGCCGAGGACGCCTTCTTCAACGACATGAAGGACAAGATCTCCGCCACCGACCCGACCACCAAGGTCAGCGCCACGGTCGGCATGGAGAGCAAGGCCTGGGGCACCCACGCCGTCGTGGAGCTCAAGAACGTCAAGGGCCCGGAGAAGTGCTCCCTCGTCGCCGTCGGCAAGAACGGCGACCGCGAGACGGTGAGTTCCTGGTCCGTCCCGAAGTGGGGCTACGGCATCAAGGACAGCACCAACGAGAAGGCGAAGAAGCCGCTGTACGTCCACGGCGGCGCCGCCATGACACCGAACGAGATCGACCATTTCGAGATCGTGACGTTCGACGGCACGCGTCTGGTGCAGGTGGACGCGTGACCGAACCGGCAGCGGATACGTAGACCGCACGGATAGACCCGCAGCGGATACGTAGCCTCCCCGGCCCCCCTTCGCGTACGGTTGACGGCTGCCATGCACGTCAGAAGGGGGCCCGGGTGGCCGCTCAGGTTCAGCAGGAAACCGCGCTCGGCTCGGTCGACAGGTCCGCACAGGACTCCGTACGGGATCGAGAGCTCGGCGTCGAACAGGAACACCTGGACCGGGTGTACCGGCGCCTCGAGGAGAAGATCCACGAGGCGGAGTTCTTGATGAACGACGCGGCCAAGCGTGGCCAGGTCGGCACGCCGGGCGCGCTGGCCGAGCGCGACGCACAGGTCTTCCGGGCGGGGATCCACCTCAACCGCCTGAACAACGAGTTCGAGGACTTCCTCTTCGGACGCATCGATCTGCTGGCCGGCAAGGACGGCAAGAAGGGACCGGACGGCGCGTACACGGCGGTCGAGCCCGCCGAGGGCGCCATACGGCACGACAACACCGCCGACATCGCAGAAACGCTTCACATCGGCCGGATCGGCGTGCTCGACGCGGACTACACACCGCTGGTCATCGACTGGCGGGCACCGGCCGCCGCGCCCTTCTACCGCTCGACGCCGGTCGATCCGGGCCGGGTCGTACGCCGCCGGGTCATCCGCTCCAAGGGACGGCGCGTGCTCGGCGTCGAGGACGACCTGATGCGGCCCGAGCTGACGGCCTTCCTCGACGGGCGCGAGCTGCCCGTCATCGGCGACGGCGCGCTCATGGCCGCGCTCGGCCAGGCCCGCAGCCACACCATGCGGGACATCGTCGCCTCCATCCAGGCCGAGCAGGACCAGGTCATCCGGGCGCCCGCCGCGTCGGTGACGTACGTGGAGGGCGGCCCGGGGACGGGCAAGACGGCTGTCGCCCTGCACCGGGCCGCGTACCTCCTCTACCAGGACCGCCGCCGGTACGCGGGCGGCATCCTGATCGTCTCGCCCACGCCCCTGCTCGTGGCGTACACCGAGGGCGTCCTGCCGTCCCTCGGCGAGGAGGGGCAGGTCGCCATCCGCGCGGTCGGCTCGCTGGTCGACGGCGCCGAGGCCACGCTGTACGACTCGCCGGCGGTGGCCCGCGCCAAGGGCTCGTACCGGATGCTGAAGGTGCTGCGGAAGGCGGCGCGGGGGGCGCTGGAGACGGCTGGTGGGGCGGGCTCCGCTGCTGAGTCCGGCGGGCGCGGCGACGCGTCCTCGCGTTCCGCGCGGAACGGCAACGGCGCGGGCTCGCGGGCGCGTGGCCAGGGGCGCGTGAACCAGCGCGCGCCCGGCACGGGTGGCGCGCCCGGACGCTCGCGGAACGCCGACGCGGAACAGCTTGCCTTCGGCGACGGCGACTTCAGCAATGGTGACTTCGGTGACGACGGGGCGCAGGCCCCCGCCCTCCCGACCACCCGTCTCCGCGTCGTCGCCTTCGGGCGCCGTCTGGAACTGGAGGCGCCTGAGCTGGACCGCATCCGGCGCAACGCGCTCTCCGGCACCGCGCCCGTGAACCTGCTGCGCCCCCGCGCCCGCAAGCTGCTGCTCGACGCCCTGTGGGCGAAGTCCGGGGCCGGATCCCGGCACACCGACCCGGAGCTGGCCGCCGAGCTGCGGTCGTCGTTCGACGAGGACATCACCTCCGAGGACAGCTTCATCGAGTTCCTGGACGCCTGGTGGCCCGAGCTGACGCCGCGCGCCGTGCTGGCCGCGATGGCCGACGAGAAGCGGCTCGGGCGCTGGGCGCGGCGGATCCTCAACCCCGGCGAGGTGCGCCGCGTCGCCCGTTCACTGGGGCGCGACGGGCTCTCCGTGCACGACGTGGCGATGCTCGACGAGCTCCAGGCGATCCTCGGCGCCCCGGCCCGCCCCCGCAAGAAACGCGACCTGGACCCGCTAGACCAGCTCACGGGCCTGGAGGAGCTGATGCCGGTCCGCGAGGAGTCACAGCGCGAGCGCGCCGAACGGCTGGCCCAGGAACGTACCGAGTACGCGCACGTCATCGTCGACGAGGCCCAGGACCTCACGCCCATGCAGTGGCGGATGATCGGCCGCCGTGGCCGGCACGCCACGTGGACGGTCGTCGGCGACCCCGCCCAGTCCTCGTGGTCGGACCCGGACGAGGCCGCCGAGGCCCGCGACGAGGCCCTCGGCACCCGCCCGCGCCGCCGCTTCACGCTCACCGTGAACTACCGCAACCCGGCCGAGATCGCCGAACTGGCCGCGAAGGTGCTGGCGCTGGCCATGCCCGGCTCGACGTCCCCGTCCGCGGTTCGCTCGACGGGCGTAGAGCCGCGCTTCAGTGTCGTACGGGACGGGCTCGCGCGGAGCGTCCGGGAGGAGGCCGCGCGGCTGCTCGACCGGGTCGACGGCACGGTCGGGGTCGTGGTCGCCATGAACCGGCGCGCGGAAGCCGCCCGGTGGCTCGCCGGGCTCGGCGACCGGGTCGTGGCCCTCGGCAGCCTGGAGGCCAAGGGACTGGAGTACGACGCCACGGTCGTCGTCTCGCCCGCGGAGATCGCCGACGAGTCGCCGGCCGGACTGCGCGTGCTGTACGTCGCCCTGACCCGGGCCACCCAGCAGCTCACCGTCGTCTCGCAGGACCGCGACGAGCCCGACGCGAACGGGGTGCCCGACCTCCTGCGCGACTGACGCGACTGACTGTGGCCTTTGGCAGGACTGGCTGCCTGGCCTTTCCTGTGACCGTGTTCTTTCCTGTGACCCTGGAATGAACTCTCGGGACGGGAATTGCCTTGAGGGGATCCTTTGTTACGGTGGATGAGGCACCGGCTCGATCCAAGCCCCCGGGCCCAACCTTCGTCGCTTCGAGCGACCACTTGCCGCGAGGCGAGCATGGCGGGTCGGTGCCATTGAATGTGAAGGGGCCCGTGTCACCTGGTGACACGGGTCCCTTTTCGCTGTCCCAAGTGCGCCGGATTTTCCCTGGCACCCCGTGCCACCTGCGCGAACAAAACGTTCGCAATCCGGGGCGGCTACCGCGTACTCCGCGGTAGGTGCGACGATCGGACGGCAAACCAGCGACACACGCGGCACGCGGTGAAAGCAGAGGAAGTCGGCCATGGCAACGGCGCCCAGCGTCTCCTACTCGATGACGGTCCGGCTGGAGGTGCCCGCGAGCGGAACCGCGGTCTCGCAGCTCACCGGGGCCGTCGAGTCCCACGGAGGCTCGGTGACCGGCCTCGACGTGACAGCGTCCGGCCACGAGAAGCTCCGGATCGACGTCACCATCGCGGCGACGTCGACGGCACACGCCGACGAGATCGTGGAGCAGCTGCGCACCATCGAGGGTGTCACGCTCGGCAAGGTCTCCGACCGTACGTTCCTGATGCACCTCGGCGGCAAGATCGAGATGCAGTCGAAGCACCCCATCCGCAACCGTGACGACCTCTCCATGATCTACACGCCGGGTGTGGCCCGCGTCTGCATGGCGATCGCCGAGAACCCCGAGGACGCCCGGCGTCTGACGATCAAGCGCAACTCGGTCGCGGTCGTGACGGACGGGTCAGCGGTGCTCGGCCTGGGGAACATCGGGCCCAAGGCCGCCCTCCCCGTCATGGAGGGCAAGGCGGCCCTCTTCAAACGATTCGCCGGCATCGACGCCTGGCCGCTGTGCCTGGACACCCAGGACACCGACGCGATCGTCGAGATCGTCAAGGCCATCGCGCCCGGCTTCGCGGGCATCAACCTGGAGGACATCTCCGCGCCCCGCTGCTTCGAGATCGAGGCGCGCCTGCGCGAGGCCCTCGACATCCCCGTCTTCCACGACGACCAGCACGGCACCGCCATCGTCGTACTCGCCGCCCTGACGAACGCGCTGCGCGTCGCGGGCAAGGCGATCGGTGACATCCGCGTCGTCATGTCCGGTGCGGGCGCGGCCGGTACCGCCATCCTCAAGCTGCTGATCGCGGCGGGCGTCAAGCACGCCGTCGTCGCCGACATCCACGGTGTCGTGCACGCGGGCCGCGAGGACCTGGTGCAGGCCGCCCCCGACTCGCCGCTGCGCTGGATCGCCGACAACACCAACCCCGAGGGCGTCACGGGCACGCTGAAGGAGGCCGTGCGCGGCTCCGACGTGTTCATCGGCGTCTCGGCTCCCAATGTGCTCGACGGCGACGACGTGGCGGGGATGGCCGACGGTGCCATCGTGTTCGCGCTCGCGAACCCCGACCCCGAGGTCGACCCGGCGATCGCCCGGCAGACGGCGGCGGTCGTGGCCACGGGCCGCTCCGACTTCCCGAACCAGATCAACAACGTGCTGGTCTTCCCGGGCGTCTTCCGCGGTCTCCTGGACGCCCAGTCCCGCACGGTCAACACGGAGATGATGCTGGCCGCCGCGACCGCCCTGGCGGACGTGGTGACCGAGGACGAGCTCAACCCGAACTACATCATCCCGAGCGTCTTCAACGACAAGGTCGCGGGCGCGGTGGCCGGCGCGGTGCGCAACGCGGCGAAGGCCGCGGGGGTGGCCGTGACGGCCTGAGTCGTAGGCTGTGACGATGGCCACGGCGGTCCGGACACGGCGCGTCGTGGACACGGTCCCTCCGGCCGCCCCTAGGGTGGCGGCCAGGCTCAGGCCCTTCAAACCCTGCGGTCCGCCGCCGGGAGCGGACGGAGCGTCACCATTTCGAGGCGGTGGCGCTTTTCGTGTGACTCTCAGGGGTGCCGGATTGGCTTTCCCGCCGCAGGTGGGGGCAGGATGCGTCTCTGGGCGCGAGGGTCTGGACGATGGACCCGGGTCCGGGGACCGACCGAGGACCCTGGCAGCATCGGCTTCGCTGGTGCTCAGCATGCGGCTCCGCCGCGTGGCACGCCTCAACGGCAAGAAGAACACGGGAGTAACAACATGAACCGCAGTGAGCTGGTGGCCGCGCTGGCCGACCGCGCCGAGGTGACTCGCAAGGACGCCGACGCCGTTCTGGCCGCGTTCGCCGAGACCGTCGGCGAGGTCGTCGCGAAGGGCGACGAGAAGGTCACCATCCCCGGCTTCCTGACCTTCGAGCGCACCCACCGTGCCGCTCGCACCGCGCGCAACCCGCAGACCGGCGACCCGATCCAGATCCCGGCCGGCTACAGCGTGAAGGTCTCCGCGGGCAGCAAGCTCAAGGAAGCCGCGAAGGGCCAGTAAGACCAGTAAAAGCAGTAACAGTCGCGGAATACGACACAAGTGGGGCGGCCACCCGGACCGGGTGGCCGCCCCACTGTCGTACGTACTGCTGTTGTCGGTACGTACGGCTGCTGCCGAAAGCTGCTGCTGCTAGCCGAGCGCCTTGCCCGGCAGTTCCACCTTCGCGCCCAGCTCCGCGAGCTTCTCCATGAAGTTCTCGTAGCCGCGGTTGATCAGGTCGATGCCGTGGACCCGGGACGTGCCCTGGGCCGCCAGCGCGGCGATGAGGTACGAGAAGCCGCCGCGGAGGTCGGGGATCACGAGGTCGGAGCCCTGGAGCTTCGTCGGGCCCGACACGACCGCGGAGTGGAGGAAGTTGCGCTGGCCGAAGCGGCAGTGGGAGCCGCCGAGGCATTCGCGGTAGAGCTGGATGTGCGCGCCCATCTGGTTCAGGGCCGACGTGAAGCCGAGGCGGGACTCGTACACCGTCTCGTGGATGATCGACAGGCCCGTCGCCTGGGTCAGGGCGACGACGAGCGGCTGCTGCCAGTCCGTCTGGAAGCCGGGGTGCACGTCCGTCTCCAGGGCGATGGACTTGAGCTGGCCGCCCGGGTGCCAGAAGCGGATGCCCTCGTCGTCGATCTCGAAGGCGCCGCCCACCTTCCGGTAGGTGTTGAGGAACGTCATCATCGAGCGCTGCTGGGCGCCGCGGACGTAGATGTTGCCTTCGGTCGCCAGCGCCGCGGAAGCCCACGAGGCGGCCTCCAGGCGGTCCGGGAGAGCCGCGTGGGTGTAGCCGCCGAGCTTGTCCACGCCCGTGACGCGGATGGTGCGGTCGGTGTCCATCGCGATGATGGCGCCCATTTTCTGCAGCACGCAGATCAGGTCCTCGATCTCCGGCTCCACGGCCGCGTTCGAGAGTTCCGTCACGCCCTCTGCCAGGACGGCCGTCAGCAGCACCTGCTCGGTCGCGCCCACGGACGGGTACGGCAGCCGGATCTTGGTGCCGCGCAGCCGCTGCGGAGCCTCCAGGTACTGCCCGTCCGCCCGCTTCTCGATCTTCGCGCCGAACTGCCGCAGCACCTCGAAGTGGAAGTCGATCGGCCGGCCGCCGATGTCGCAGCCGCCCAGGCCCGGGATGAACGCGTGGCCGAGGCGGTGCAGCAGCGGACCGCAGAACAGGATCGGGATGCGCGACGAACCCGCGTGCGCGTCGATGTCCGCGACGTTCGCGCTCTCCACGTGCGACGGGTCCAGGACCAGCTCGCCCGGCTCCTCTCCCGGACGGACCGTCACCCCGTGCAGTTGCAGCAGCCCGCGTACGACCCGTACGTCACGGATGTCGGGGACATTGCGCAGCCGGCTCGGAGCGCTGCCGAGCAGCGCGGCGACCATGGCCTTCGGCACGAGGTTCTTCGCACCACGGACACGGAGCTCACCCTCCAGCGGGGCTCCGCCGTGGACAAGCAGGACGTCATCTGAGCCGTTGACGGTCATATGTCTCGCGTTCCGATGAGTTGGGCAGGGACGAGTCGGGCAGGGCCGATGTGGCAAGGCCGAAGGAGCACCCTGGCACGGCCGAAGAAGCACCGAAGAAGCAAGGGTAATGGCCGCCTACCCCCGTTCCGGTAGCCCAAGTACGGCCCAGCCCGTCATAGGTTTGCCACAACACGAACCGTTCCCCGGCGGGCACACGGGGTCACCGGGAGGGGCGTGCGCTCCGCCTGCTTCTGTGATCCCGCCCGTCTCCCACCACCACCCTCAAAGGAGGCCTTCACCAGGCCGCTTTTTTAATTCAAGCTGCATTCACACCGGTACGCGCATTGCCTCCCCCCGCGCGGGGAAGATGCGGGATCATGTCTGGCATGACCGAGGTGTCCTCGCTCACAGGGCGGCTGCTCGTGGCCACTCCCGCCCTGGCGGACCCGAATTTCGACCACGCTGTGGTGCTGCTCCTCGACCACGACGAGGACGGCTCCCTGGGCGTCGTCCTCAACCGCCCCACACCTGTGGACGTCGGCGACATCCTCGAGGGCTGGGCCGACCTCGCCGGTGAGCCGGGCGTCGTCTTCCAGGGCGGACCGGTCTCGCTCGACTCGGCACTCGGCGTCGCCGTGATCCCCGGCGGCTCGTCCGCGGAGCGGGCGCCCCTCGGGTGGCGCCGCGTGCACGGCGCGATCGGGCTCGTGGACCTGGAGGCCCCGCCGGAGCTGCTCGCCTCGGCCCTCGGCAGCCTGCGGATCTTCGCCGGATACGCCGGCTGGGGGCCCGGTCAACTGGAGGACGAACTCGTCGAGGGTGCCTGGTATGTCGTCGAGTCCGAGCCTGGCGACGTCTCCTCCCCGTCGCCGGAACGGCTGTGGCGCGAGGTGCTCCGCCGGCAGCGCAGCGAGCTGGCGATGGTGGCGACGTACCCGGACGACCCTTCGCTCAACTGATGCATGTGAGCTTCAGTACCCTTGCAGTCATGAGCACTCTTGAGCCTGAGACCCAGCCTCAGCGCGGGACTGGTACGGGGACCCTGGTCGAGCCGGCGCCGCAGACCTCCCATGGTGACGGTGACCACGAGCGCTTCGCCCACTACGTCCAGAAGGACAAGATCATGGCGAGCGCGCTGGACGGCACGCCTGTTGTCGCGCTCTGCGGCAAGGTGTGGGTGCCGGGCCGTGACCCGAAGAAGTATCCCGTGTGTCCCATGTGCAAGGAGATCTACGAGTCCATGG
Organism: Streptomyces scabichelini; assembly: GCF_011045015.1. Lineage (GTDB taxonomy): Bacteria > Actinomycetota > Actinomycetes > Streptomycetales > Streptomycetaceae > Streptomyces > Streptomyces scabichelini. Next base: position 13,921 of record NZ_JAAKZY010000098.1, read on the forward strand.
GCTCCGGCGGAGACCAGGGCAAGGGCGGCGACAAGTAACGCCTGCTCCCTTTTCGCTCAAGCGGCGGTACGCCGCGTAGTCCGGCATGCCTGACAAGGCCGCGGCGCCCCAGTGCGGGGCGCCGCGGCCTTGTCTGTGTCCAGGGCCGTTGCACAGGGCGCTTTCGGCGGTCACAGAGTGGTAGAGACCTTTGGGGGCCTCTTGTTTGCATGTCCATGAACTCCTAGCCTCCGTGGTGTTGTGCAGAGTGAAACACGCATTGCGTATGTTGCAACACTCGCCCCCTCGGAGGAAGCCCGATGAAGTTCCCCGCCAGATTCTCTGCCCGCTTCTCTGCCCGAACAGCCGCCCCGGTAGCCGCACTTGTGGTCGCCGCGCTCACCGCGACCGCCTGTGCCCCTGAGTCCTCCGACAACTCCGGCGGTACGGACGAGAAGAGCGGGACGCTGCGCGTGTGGCTCTTCCAGGAGGTCAGCAACGGGCCGAAGGAGAAGGTCGTCGACGCCACCGTGGAGGCCTTCGAGAAGGCCCACGAGGGCACGAAGGTCGACGTCGAGTACATCCCCGTCGAGACCCGCGCCCAGAAGATCAAGGCCGCTTTCAACGATCCCAAGAGCGCGCCGGACCTCATGGAATACGGAAACACGGACACCGCCGGGTACGTCAAGGACGGCGGACTCGCCGACGTCACCAAGGAGTTCACGGACTGGGGCGAGGCCAAGGACACCGACCCGACGGCCAAGCAGTCCGTGACGGTCGACGGGAAGATCTACGGCGCCCCGTTCTTCGTCGGCGTACGCGCTCTGTACTACCGCACGGACATCTTCAAGGAGCTGGGCCTCGAAGTCCCCAAGACGCAGAGCGAGTTGATCGCCACCGCGAAGGAGATCCGGCAGGCGAAACCCGAGCTGTACGGGCTCGCGGTCGGTGGCGTGTCCACGTACGCCGCGATGCCGTTCATCTGGTCCAACGGCGGCGAGATCGCCGAGGGCAAGGGCGGTTCGTACGCCGCGACGATCGACAGCGCGGCGGCCCGGAAGGGCATCACGGCCTACACCTCGCTCTTCGGCGACGACAACTGCCCGGCCGCCAAGTGCGCGAGCATGGGCGGCAACGACACGGTCACGGCCTTCGCCTCCGGCAAGGCGGGCATGGTGATCGGCGGTGACTTCAACCACCAGGCGGTCGAGGCCGGGAAGGTCAAGGGCAAGTACGCCGTCGTACCGCTGCCGGGCCTCAAATCGGGCGAGATCGCGCCGGCGTTCGCGGGCGGCAACAACATCGGCGTACTGAAGAGCACTTCGCACCGCACGCTCGCCGTCGATCTGATGGAGCAGCTCGCCTCGAAGAAGACACAGGGCGAACTCTTCGACGCGATGGGCTTCCTGCCGACGTACTCGGACGTGCGCGCGGACGTCGCGAAGAAGGAGCCGTTCGTCGCACCCTTCGTGAAGACGCTCGGCGCGGGCACCAAGTTCGTGCCCGCCTCGCCGGCCTGGGCCGAGATCGACGCCTCGCTCGTGCTGCCGACGATGTTCCAGGAGGTCGTCAGCGGCAAGAAGGACGTGGCGGCGGCTGCCGAGGACGCGGCGAAGAAGATGAACGCCGCGTTCAGCTCCGCGGGGTGAAGCGGATGTCGAACGGTGCGTCCCCGGGCCCTCCGCCGCCGGGCCACGGCGCAGCCACGGGACACACCGGCGAGCCGGAGCCGCCCCGACCGACCGCGGCGGCTCCGTCTTCGTCCGGTGGGGCGGACTCGGTTGCGTCTGGCGAGGCGTTCGCCGAGGCCGCTTCCGCGGCCGGAGCGCGCCGCGGTGGCCTTGCTGTGGGCGCCGTCGGCGAGGCGGGGCCCGCCGCCTCGCCCGGGCGGCGGGCTGCCAAGAGCCCGGCGCCCGGGGCGCACCGGCTGCGCGGCAGCGGAGCGCCGACGGGGAAGTCCCGGCGCGGAAGCGGTGGTTGGACGCCCTGGCTCTATCTCGCGCCCGCCCTCGTCGTCATCGCCGGGCTGCTCGTCTACCCCGTCTACCAGCTCGGGCTGATCTCCTTCCTGGAGTACACACAGGCCCAGGTCAGCGGCGGGGAGCCGACGACCTTCCAGGGGTTCGGGAACTACGCGACGCTCTTCGGGGACGACGAGTTCTGGCAGGTGCTGCTGGCGACCGTGGTGTTCGCGGCGGCCTGCGTCGTGTCGACGCTCGCGGTCGGCTGCGCGCTGGCCGTGCTGCTGACGCGCGTACGGGCCCTGCCGCGGCTCGCCCTGATGCTGGCCGCGCTGGGCGCCTGGGCCACGCCCGCGATCACCGGCTCGACGGTGTGGCTGTTCCTGTTCGACCCCGACTTCGGACCGGTCAACCGGATCCTGGGGCTCGGCGACCACTCGTGGACGTACGGCCGTTACAGCGCCTTCGCCCTCGTACTGCTCGAAGTCGTCTGGTGCTCCTTCCCGTTCGTGATGGTCACGGTGTACGCGGGCATCCGCGCCGTCCCCGGCGAGGTGCTGGAGGCGGCGGCCCTGGACGGCGCCTCGCAGTGGCGCATCTGGCGCTCGGTACTCGCGCCGATGCTCCGGCCGATCCTCGTGGTCGTCACCATCCAGTCGGTCATCTGGGACTTCAAGGTCTTCACCCAGATCTACGTCATGACGAACGGCGGAGGCATCGCCGGACAGAACCTCGTGCTGAACGTGTACGCGTACCAGAAGGCGTTCGCCTCCTCGCAGTACAGCCTCGGCTCGGCGATCGGAGTGGTGATGCTGCTGATTCTGCTGGCGGTCACGCTCGTCTATCTGCGGCTGCTGCGCAGGCAAGGGGAGGAGCTGTGAGTTCGTTGGGTTCGCTGAGGTCGTTGAGATTTCCCGTACGTCTCCGGGTGCGGCGGCCCTGGCGGCTGGCCGCCGAGGCTTCGGCTCTGCTGATCGCCGCCGTGGTTGCGTTCCCCCTCTACTGGATGGTGCTGAGCGCCTTCAAACCGGCCGGCGAGATCGAGTCGACCGAGCCCCGGCCCTGGACACTCACCCCGTCCCTGGACTCCTTCCGGCGCGTCTTCGAACAGCAGGAATTCGGCCGTTACTTCCTCAACAGCCTTCTCGTCGCGGTCACCGTGGTCGTCGTCTCCGCGCTCATCGCGTTTCTCGCGGCGACCGCGGTGACACGATTCCGCTTCCGCTTCCGTACGACCCTGCTGATCATGTTCCTCGTCGCGCAGATGGTGCCCATCGAGGCCCTGACGATCCCCCTCTTCTTCCTGATGCGGGACTTCGGTCAGCTGAACACGCTGGGCTCGCTGATCCTGCCGCACATCGCGTTCTCCCTGCCGTTCGCGATCTGGATGCTGCGGGGCTTTGTGAAGGCGGTCCCGGAGGCGCTGGAGGAGGCCGCGTACATCGACGGGGCGAGCCGGGCGCGCTTCCTGTGGCAGATCCTTTTCCCGCTGGTGTTTCCGGGGCTCGTCGCCACGAGCGTGTTCTCCTTCATCTCCACCTGGAACGACTTCCTGTTCGCCAAGTCCTTCATCATCAGCGACACTTCGCAGTCGACTCTGCCGATGGCCCTCCTCGTGTTCTACAACCCGGACAAGCCGGACTGGGGTGGCCTGATGGCCGGATCCACGGTGATGACGATTCCGGTGCTGGTCTTCTTCGTACTCGTACAGCGACGGCTGGTCTCCGGACTGGGCGGCGCGGTAAAGGACTGACGTGACTTCACTGACGGATGTGATTCCGGCGCCCCTGAGCGCCGAGGCCGGGGGCAAGGAGGCCTTCGTCCTCAGCTGGGAAACCGGCATCGAGGCGGGCCGGGGCGCCGAGCCGGTCGTGCAGTGGCTGCGGGCGACCGTGGGCGCCGCGACCGGACTGCCACTGCGGCCGGCCGCCGAGGCGTCGGACAGCGGGAACCGCATCCTGCTGCGGATCCTGCCGCCCCTCGCCGACGAACTCGGCAGCCCCGAGGCGTACCGCCTCACCGTTGACCGCGACCGGGTCGTCATCGACGGGGCGAGTGCGGCCGGCCTGTTCTGGGGTGCCCAGACCTTCCGTCAACTGCTCGGCCCGGACGCCTTCCGCCGCGCGCCGGTGACCAGGAAGCCGGAGTGGGAAGTGTCCCCGGTCACGATCCGCGACACGCCCCGCTTTCGCTGGCGCGGCCTCATGCTCGACGTCTCACGGCACTTCATGCCCAAGGACGGCGTCCTGCGCTATCTCGACCTGATGGCCGCGCACAAGCTGAACGTCTTCCACTTCCACCTCACCGACGACCAGGGCTGGCGCATCGAGATCAAGCGTCACCCGAAGCTCACGGAGATCGGATCGTGGCGGGCGCGCACGAAATTCGGCCATCGCGCCTCGCCCCTCTGGGAGGAGAAGCCGCACGGCGGCTACTACACCCAGGACGACATCCGCGAGATCGTCGCGTACGCCGCCGAGCGGCATATCACCGTGGTCCCCGAGATCGACATCCCGGGCCACTCGCAGGCCGCCATCGCCGCATACCCGGAACTCGGCAACACCGACGTCATCGACACGACCTCCCTCTCCGTCTGGGACAACTGGGGCATCTCCCACAACGTACTGGCTCCCACTGACAACACCCTTCGCTTCTACGAGGAGGTCTTCGAGGAGGTCCTGGAGCTGTTCCCCTCGGAGTTCGTTCACATCGGCGGCGACGAGTGCGCCAAGGAACAGTGGAGGGAGTCCCCGACGGTACAGAAGCGGATCAGGGACCTGGGGCTCGCGGACGAGGACGAGTTGCAGTCGTGGTTCATCCGGCACTTCGACAACTGGCTGACCGCGCGCGGACGTCGGCTGATCGGCTGGGACGAGATCCTGGAGGGCGGCTTGGCGCCCGGGGCCGCCGTCTCGTCGTGGCGCGGCTACCAGGGCGGTATCACGGCCGCCCGGGCGGGCCACGACGTCGTCATGTGCCCCGAGCAGCAGGTGTACTTGGATTACCGCCAGGACGGAGGCGCCGACGAACCGGTGCCCATCGCATACGTACGCACTCTGGAGGACGTCTACCGCTTCGAGCCCGTACCACCGCAGTTGACCCCCGATCAGGCGCGGCACGTGATCGGCACGCAGGCCAACGTGTGGACCGAGGTGATGGAGGATCACGCGCGCGTGGACTACCAGACGTTCCCTCGGCTCGCGGCCTTCGCCGAGGTCGCGTGGAGTTCGCTGCCCGCCCCCGCGCAACGCGACTTCACCGGCTTCGAGCAGCGGATGAGCGCCCACTACAGGCGGCTTGACGCCCTGGGAGTCGCCTATCGCCCGCCCGCGGGACCCCTGCCCTGGCAGCGGCGACCGGGGGTGCTCGGACGCCCGATCGAGGGGGCGCCCCCAAACGTGTGAGCCGACTTCCAGGGGGGTGCCACGGACCGCTCGCCCTGGGACGGTGACCCGCAGGGCGAAAGGCGGCCAAGGTCTCCGAAGAGTGCCAATTCGCTCTGACCGGTGATGTCGTGCGAAATCGGGCCATCCCGGGAGACAGGTACGAATGCCTCCTAGCGGACCCCCGCATCGTGCTGTGAGGAAGATGTGCCAGAGTTGCCACGTCCGCCCTGTCAGCACGTACCGTACGGCAGCACAGGTGGGACCAGGTGGGGCAGCGGGAAGGGGCAGCCGGTTTGACCACGCACGCACCGCAGGCGGCGCAGTCCGTGACGCTGCCCGCCTCGCTGGACGAGGCGGTGGCGGCGCTCGCCGCCATGCCTGCCGCCGTTCCCGTGGCGGGCGGCACCGACCTCATGACCTCCGTCAACTCAGGGCAGCTGCGGCCCGCCGCGCTCGTCGGCCTCGGCCGGATCAGCGAGATCCGCGGCTGGCAGTACCAGGACGGCCACGCGCTGCTCGGCGCGGGCCTCACGCACGCCCGCATGGGCCGCCCCGACTTCGCGGCCCTCATCCCCGCCCTCGCGGCCGCCGCGAGAGCCGCGGGACCACCGCAGATCCGCAACGCGGGCACCCTGGGCGGCAACATCGCCTCGGCTTCCCCTACGGGGGACGCGCTTCCGGTGCTCGCCGCCCTGGAGGCGACGCTGATCATCGCGGGCCAGGGCGGCGCCCGCCGTGAGATCCCCGTTTCGCACCTGCTCGCCGGCATGGAGATGCTGCGCGCGGGCGAACTCATCGGCTACGTGCGCGTGCCGCTGCTGCACGCCCCGCAGGTCTTCGTGAAGGCGACCGGACGGACGGGCCCCGGACGCGCCCTCGCGTCCGTGGCGCTCGTCCTCGACCCCGCCAGGCGCGGAGTGCGGTGCGCCGTGGGCGCCATAGCGCCGATGCCGCTGCGGCCCCTGGAGGCCGAGCAGTGGGTCGCCTCGCTGATCGACTGGGACAACAACCGCGCGATCGTTCCGGAGGCGCGGGGCGCCTTCGGGGAGTACGTCGCGGCGGCCTGCATCCCCGATCCCGCCCCCGCCGAGGACGGCTCCGTACAGTCGCTGCCGCCCGCCGTACTGCACCTGCGGCGCACCGTCGCCGCGTTGGCCCGACGAGCACTGGGGAGGGCACTTTCGTGACCGACGACCAACACGGAGAGGGCACCCCACAGGCGGGCAGCCGCTGGGATCCGCTGCCCCAGGGCGACTACGACGACGGCGCCACCGCCTTCGTCCAGCTCCCCGAAGGGGGCATCGACGCGCTCCTGTCCGACTCCCCGCTCGCCGCTCCCGGCCACGGCTATGTGCCGCCGGACATCGCGGCCGACGCCGGGCAGCCGCAGGAGGTGCGGTGGCCGGAGCCGAACGCGCTCCCCGAAGAGCCCCAGCGGCCCGCTCAGGACGGTTTCGGGTACGACCCGAGGGCCACAGGCCAGTGGACCTTCGAGGAGCCCGCACAGGAGAGCTCGGGCGCCCCGGGACACGACGTGACCGGACAGTGGTCCATCCCCGTCGCCGACGGTGACCTGCCCGACGAGTCCGGCGAATTCACCACGTCGTCCCTGGTCGAGCAGTGGGGCGGGGGGACTCCTCCGGCGACGTTGCCGGGCGGTGCGGCGGCGCCGTGGGCCCAGGAGTCCTGGGCACAGCCCGACCCGGAGCAGCAGCACGTGGAGCAGCCGGCGCCTTCGGAGGAAGCCGTTGCCCACGCCGAGAGCCCCGCGACCACCCGCGCCGACGAGGCTGCCGAGATCATCGCCGTCTCCGGAGAGCACGCCGACGAAATCGCCATCTCCGTAGAGAACGCCTCCGGAGACCACCCCTCCGGAGATCACGCCTCCGGAGAGAACGCCTTCGCAGAGCGCGAAGAGCTCGTGGAGGGGCCGGCCGAGCGCGGCGTCGCGGAACCCGCCGACGAACCGGCCCGCGACCCCGAAGCGGTGTCCCAGGAGGAGTCCGCGGACGCCTCTGAGGACTCCGCCGAGGATTCCGCGGCCGACGACTCCCCGGGCTCTCGGCACGACGAGATGCACCCCATCGCCTCGTACGTCCTGCGGGTGAACGGCGTGGACCGGCCCGTGACGGCCGCCTGGATCGGCGAATCGCTGCTCTACGTACTGCGCGAGCGGCTCGGACTCGCGGGCGCCAAGGACGGCTGCTCGCAGGGCGAGTGCGGGGCCTGCAACGTGCAGGTCGACGGACGGCTCGTGGCGTCCTGCCTGGTGCCCGCCGTGACCACCGCGGGCAGCGAGGTGCGCACCGTCGAGGGACTCGCCGCCGACGGGCAGCCCTCGGACGTGCAGCGGGCCCTCGCCAACCGCGGCGCCGTGCAGTGCGGTTTCTGCGTACCGGGCATGGCGATGACCGTGCACGACCTCCTCGAGGGCAACCCGGCGCCCACCGAACTGGAGACCCGCCAGGCGCTGTGCGGCAACCTGTGCCGCTGCTCCGGCTACCGGGGCGTCCTGGACGCCGTGCGCGAGGTCGTCGCCGAGCGCGAGCACGCGTCCGCCGAAACTTCCCCGGACGCCGAGGAGGCCCGTATCCCGCACCAGGCGGGCCCCGGCGAGGGTAGCGTCAACCCATCCGCATACGAGGCCTCGGCACCGCGTGAGCAGCCGTACGATCCCCGTGAGCAGCCCTACGATCCGCGTGAGCAGCCCTACGGCCAGGACGGAGGCCAGGCGTGAGCAACGAAACCGCCACCACGACCACCGTGGAGGCCGCTCCCGCTCCGGACCAGTTGCCGCACGGCCTCGGCGCGTCCCTGCCGTCCGCGGAGGCCCGCGCCAAGACGGAGGGCACGTTCCCGTACGCGGCGGACCTGTGGGCCGAGGGCCTGCTGTGGGCCGCCGTGCTGCGCTCACCGCACCCGCACGCGCGCATCGTGTCCATCGACACCACCCACGCGCTCCAGATGGTCGGCGTACGGGCCGTCGTCACGCACGAGGACGTGCCGGGCAGTGCGATGTACGGCCGCGGCACGGCCGACCGCCCGGTGTTCGCCTCGGAGGTCGTACGCCACCACGGGGAGCCCATCGCGGCCGTCGCCGCCGACCACCCGGACACCGCGCGGATGGCCGCGGCCGCCGTCATCGTCGAGTACGAAGTACTCGATCCGGTGACCGACCCCGAGCAGGCCTTCGAGGCCGAGCCCCTGCACCCCGACGGCAACCTGATCCGGCACATCCCGCTGCGGCACGGCGACTCCGACGCGGCCGGCGACATCGTCGTCGAGGGCCTGTACCGCATCGGCCGCCAGGACCCCGCCCCGATCGGCGCGGAGGCCGGACTCGCCGTACCCCGCCCCGACGGGGGAGTCGAGCTCTACCTCGCCTCCACCGACCCGCACGGCGACCGCGACACCGCCGCCGCCTGCTACGGCCTGGAACCGGACCGCGTGAAGGTCGTTGTCACCGGCGTGCCCGGCGCCACCGCCGACCGTGAGGACCAGGGCTTCCAACTCCCCCTGGGGTTGCTTGCCCTGAAGACCGGATGTCCGGTCAAACTGGCGGCGACGCGCGAAGAGTCCTTCCTGGGGCACGTCCACCGCCACCCCACCCTCCTGCGCTACCGCCATCACGCGGACGCCGACGGCAGGCTGGTGAAGGTCGAGGCGCAGATCCTGCTCGACGCGGGCGCGTACGCGGACACGTCGTCGGAGGCGCTGGCCGCCGCGGTCTCCTTCGCCTGCGGCCCGTACGTCGTCCCGAACGCCTTCATCGAGGGCTGGGCCGTCCGCACGAACAACCCGCCCTCCGGGCACGTGCGCGGCGAGGGCGCCATGCAGGTGTGCGCCGCCTACGAGGCGCAGATGGACAAGCTGGCGAAGAAGCTCGGCATCGACCCGGCCGAGCTGCGCCTGCGCAACGCGATGGCCACAGGAGACGTACTTCCCACCGGCCAGTCGGTGACCTGCCCGGCGCCCGTGGCCGAACTGCTGCAAGCCGTACGGGACTTCCCGCTCCCCGCCCTGCCCAAGGACACCCCCGAGGACGAGTGGCTGCTGCCCGGCGGCCCCGAGGGAGCCGGTGAACCGGGAGCCGTGCGGCGCGGTGTCGGCTACGCCCTCGGCATGGTCCACATGCTCGGCGCCGAAGGCGCGGACGAGGTCTCGACCGCCACCGTGAAGGTCCACGACGGCGTCGCCACGGTGCTTTGCGCGGCCGTGGAGACCGGCCAGGGCTTCACCACGCTGGCCCGGCAGATCGTCCAGGAGACGCTCGGCATCGAAGAGGTGCACGTCGCCTCCGTGGACACCGATCAGCCCCCGGCGGGCCCTGGCTGCCGCGGCCGCCACACCTGGGTCTCCGGCGGCGCGGTCGAACGGGCCGCCAAGATGGTCCGTACGCAGCTGCTGCAGCCCCTTGCGCACAAGTTCGGGATGTCCACCGAGCTGCTCCAGATCACCGACGGCAAGATCACCTCGTACGACGGCGTGCTGTCGACCACCGTCTCGGAGGCGATGGACGGCAAGGAGCTGTGGGCGACCGCGCAGTGCCGTCCGCATCCCACGGAGCCGCTGGACGCCGCCGGTCAGGGAGACGCCTTCGTGGGCCTCGCCTTCTGCGCGATCCGCGCGGTCGTCGACGTCGACATCGAGCTGGGTTCGGTACGCGTCGTCGAACTGGCGCTCGCCCAGGACGTGGGGCGGGTGCTGAACCCCGCGCAGCTCGCGGCCCGGATCGAGGCCGGTGTCACGCAGGGCGTCGGCGCCGCGCTCACGGAGAACCTGCGCACCGCGCGCGGCCTGGTCCGCCACCCCGACCTCACCGGATACGCCCTGCCCACCGCCCTGGACGCCCCCGACATCCGCATCGTCAAGCTCGTCGAGGAGCGTGACGTGGTCGCGCCCTTCGGAGCCAAGGCGGTCAGCGCCGTGCCCGTGGTGACCACACCGGCGGCCGTCGCCTCCGCGGTACGGGCGGCGACGGGGCGCCCGGTCAACCGCCTGCCGATCCGCCCCCAGGCGGCCGTGGTGACGACGGGGCAGTGACGGCCGACTGACGGCCGACGGCTGTTGTACACCCTCTGTATGCCGTCGTCCCGGCCTCGCTCGTCGGGCTCTTGTCGGGCTCTTGGCGGACGCGGGACGCGTCGGATCTGAGCGTGGCGGCCTTGTGGCGCTTGGGATTTGGGGCGTTGTCAGTGGGGCGGCGTATGGTTTTCGATCAGTGGGGAGCGGCCGCCGGGACGGCGGGCTGTGCCCTGCTGTGGATGCACTATGCGATCACATGCACGGGGGAGCCATGAGGACGATTGACGCCGGTACGGGGGCGATCACGCTGACCGACGACGAGTACGGAGGCACGGGGCGTCGGCTGGAGGTGCGGGCCGATGCGACTGCTCGGAGCGAAGTGTCGGCGTACTGGAGGATGGCCGCGCTGGTCCATTCCCTCACCCGGATCGCCGACCCGGGCGCGGATCTCCTGCTCGAACTGCCCGCACGGCTGCTCGACGAGGAGTTCGGCGCGGGCGGGATCATGCGCTTCGAGGACGTCGACTTCCCGGCCACGCTCACGCACGAGCCGACCCGCCGTTTCCTCCGGGAAACGGGACTCCCCGAGGTCGGCGTCATGTTCCAGCTGGAGATGGACGTGCCGCTGCAGACACTCGCCGAGCGTTACGCGGCCGAGCGGACTGAGGAGGCCCAGATCCCGGAGGGCCAACTCCCGGACGGGGCCGACCGATTGATCCGCCTCGGTCGCCTCGGCCGCCTCGACCGTCCCTTCGAGGACACGGACCTCCTGGTGGACGGCACCACCGGGACACTCCACGAGTGGTCCGCCCCGGACACCGGCCCCCGCCCCCTCAACGCCGACATATCCACGCTCGCGTTCACACTCTGGCTACTGCATCGCGCAGAACGCTGAGCGCTCCGCTGGAAGTCCAGTGCGTCACCTGCGGGTCCGTCGTGGCTGGTCGCGCAGTTCCCCGCGCCCCTTCGGGGCGCTGCCGAACCGCACCGGACTTCGCCGGATCCACGTAGAGGCCGTGGCGGGAATCGAACCCGCGTTACTCGCTTTGCAGGTTTGTCCGCGCTGGTCAGAGCATGATCCGTGTCCGTTCGCTGGCGTTCATTCCGGTACAGACCCTTGCGTGTCAGCGGCGAGTGAACGGCTCTGAACGGCAGCGTACGGCGATGAATGAGACGGAAACTGAGACGGCCGCGCACCCCTGCGAGCGTCAGCTTGACGACCCCGACCCCGACCCCGAGCTCGACGACCCTGAGCCCGTGGTGCCGCCACGTCGATGGCGCACCGCCCACTTATATAGATCCCCTCTCGAACCGTGCGAAAAAAGCCTTCCCTTTACGGTCGGCTAAGAAGGCGGACCGATGGATTTGTTGGCCGACTACACGAAACTGCTATCTCGATGAGGAGCCTACCGGCATGCGAAGCGGACGACGTTCGGTCGAAAACCGTTCCCGAGCAAGGTCTCGCGCGGCCAGCTCGCTCCGGTAGTCGGCTGTAGGGGGCCATGCTGGAAGCGCGCCCACCCCTTGCCACGGTCGTGGGACCCTTGGCACCAAACGATGGAGCGACGCGAGAGGAGCCTGGGGTGCCGGGCAGGACGGCCGTGTCGATCCGCTGGTTCGGCGGTCCGGGGCAGTCCCCGGGGATCTGTGAGATCCCCCTGGAGACGTTCACCGCCGCCGTCGACTTCCTCCGGTTGAACGGGGCGGAGCGCATCGGCATCCTAGGCACTTCCAAGGGGGCCGAGGCGGCCCTGCTCACGGCAGTGCACGATCCGCGCGTGGACGTCGTCGTCGCGGTGTCGCCCACGTCCCGGGTTTGGTGCAACGTCGGACCGGGGCGCGACGGAGTGCAGCGCCCTTATCGATCGTCCTGGACCTGGCGGTGATGAGGATCCTTGAAAACGGGTCTGGGCGGAATTTCGTGACCGTCACGAAATTCCGCCCAGACCCGTTCTCAAGGAGCCCCATCAGCGATGGGTCAGTTTCACACCAGGTCGGACAACGCCACGGGGAGCACGCCCGGATGGGGCATGCTCCCACGCTGCCTGTTCGGCGCAGTGTCTATGTGGCGCAGAAGATAGTCGTCTCCATGGTCCAAGAGCCGCTCGGCGGGATCGAGGACTGGGCGCCGAAGTCGGCGATGTTGGGTGCGTTTGTCGTGCGCGGTGCGATTTCCTGGAGGTGGGTGCCCGGCGTGTCTGTGTTGCCGGCGAGGCCGGTGAGGCGCAGCCCGGACGGGCAGGAGAGGGACTTCTTCTGGCTCGCGGCGGTGGTGTTGGACTGGGTCTTGACCTGCTGGAAGTCGCCGAACACGTTCGACCGCGCGCACACCGAGTAGCCGGTGACGGTGTAGTTGCCGGCGAACCCGTCGGCGTCCTCCTTGGCGATGGCGGCGCTGCTGCTCGCATGGAATCCGCTGCTGTTGGTGGCGATGCCCAGGTCTACCTGCCCGTTGCCGTTGGCGATCTTGCCGCCGGCGCCGATCAGTTGCTTACCCGCCGGGCACTGCTTCCCAGCTTGGTCCGTGGCGCCCGACGTCGGTGCGTTGGTCTCGGAGACGATCTCCACGCCCAGCGCGGCAGGGACGGAAGCGCAGAACGCGAACACCTGGAAGTTCCAGGCCACGGGGATGCCGAACTGGTCCGCCGCCGCGCTGACCTCGAAGCTGTCCCCGCTTGTGGTGTGGATCGGCTGCATCTCGGTGATGACGGCGTGGACGCCGCCGACCGTGAACGCGCCGCCCCCGAGTACCCGCTGGCCGGATGGGCAGTTCGCGCGGAAGGGGACCTTCGTCGCCAGGGTGTTGCGCGGGGACGATTTGGCGACGACCTGCACGGAGCCGGGCGGAATGCTGGCTGCCGCTGCCGGCGGGGCTCCTAACGCCTGAGTGGCGAGGAGGGTGAGGCCGACGGCCACGGCCGGCGCCCACTTTCTCATTGAACGAGTGTTCAAGGCGCCGGCCGATGCGGCCATCACCAGCGTCCCGAAGATCTTGCTGCGTGCCTTCACGATGTCCTTCTCTCTATTGGTCTGGCTCTCTATTGGTCTGGACCGAACGGGCCGGTGGGTCTGGCCTGGGTCCATGCGCGCCGCAGGTGCGCTACGTCCGGTGGCGGCAGCCGTGGCTGCGGTCGGTCTGCTGATGAGCGTTGCGCGGCGGCGGAACGGGGAGGGAATCCCGGACGATCCCGGCGGTGTGGGCATCAACGTGCCCGCCGTTCGCTGCTGGGAGCCCGATTGTGGACAGAGCCCCTGACATCAGCCGTGGTCATGGCTGCCGGCGGCTCGGGTGGTGTGGACAGCAGTCCTGGGAACCGGCGCAGCGGCGACCGTCGGGTAGCCGAAGCGCGGGTCCGTTGCCGATGGCGAAGAGCGTGCTCAGCCAGCCATGAGGCTCGCGCCTGGCGCCGGCATGCTGGTGCGCCGAGCGGCTGCCAGGGCGGCAACGGCGTGGTGTGGGATCATCTTCAACGCTCCTTCGAGGGTGCTCAACCAGCGACCGTTTGTGGTCGGTGCCAACCCTGAGCCAGAGCGGGCTATCAGACATCCGTGCCCGCCACGGACCCGAGGATTGCGTGGTGGCATCCGTGCTCGGCACCGATGCGCTGCACCCAGGCATGCGAGCACGTTCCTTCACGCAGATCCTTCGGGGACCTGCACCGAAGAGCGGGGGCACCAATGACCACAGCAACCGCCGCCGCGACGATCCGAAACTCGAGGCGTTCGTCGGACAGGCGGTGCTTGACATTGGGGCAGCCATCTCCCGGCTGCTGCTGCACATCGGCGACCGGCTGGGCCTTTACAAGGCGATGGCCGGCGTCGGGCCGATCACCTCGTCCGTGCCGGCGCAATGCGTCGATACCACTGAGCGCCATGTCCGTGCGTGGCTCGGCAACCAGGCAGCCAGCGGCTATGTCGTCTACAACCCGGCTGGCGGCGGCACCTGTGAACTGCCGGCGGAACAGGCCATGGTCGTCGCGAACGAAGACAGCCCGGTCTCGTCCTCGGCAGCACCTTCGAGACCATCGCGTCGTGCTACGCCGACCACGAGGTGTTCGTCGACGCATTCCGCACCGGCGCGGGCGTCGGCTGGGCAGAGCACAACTGCTCTAGCACCGGACGGCACGCTGTTACTGGTCGAGCCGAACGCCGGCGACGTACCGGAGCAGAACCTGAACCCGGCCGGACGAACCTATGACGGCCTGTCCACGGTGATCTGCACGCCAGACTCGCCGGCCCCGCCCAGGAAGTCGGACTGGGACAGGGTGCGCAGGCCGGTGAACGCCGGCTGGCCGCCGTACTGCGCGAGGCCGGGTTCAGACACGTGCGGCGGGCGACCAAGACCCCGTTCAACATCATTGTGGAGGCCAGACCATAGCCGTCGCACCCATCCTCGCCAGCTCGGACTCGCCACGTACTCGATGCTCCCCGCCGAGGAAGACGAGCGCCCGGGCCCATTGGTAGCGGCAGCCGGCACCCTCCAGGGCAGCGGCCGCGGCGGTCAAACCGTCGCGGTCGCCATCTCCTGTGGCCAAGACCGCCGCTCGGTCGACGATGGCGGTGGCGATCGGGTTTCCCACCGTCACCAGGCGCGCGCGCTGAATGCGAGCGGCGGCGTCCTGGTGCCCGCTGAGGGCTGCTGCCTCGGCCCACACCGCGGCATACCAGCTACGCCACACGGTGTCGTACCAGTCCGTAAACTGCCCTGGAGGCGTGTACAGCACCTGCACCGCCTGCTGGGGCAGACCGCGGTGCAGCAGGAGCAAGGCATCGAAGAACTCACCGTAGCGAAGTGGTGACGGCGAGCGGCCCGGCGTCCCGAGGGCGTCGATGATGTCCAGCCACACAGCACGGGCTTCGTCGTCCCCGCGCAGCCCGTGGACCGTCGCTGCCGCGTACGCGCCGCTCCTGAGATTGCCCGCACGCGGCCGGCCGGCCCGGTCCCACCCCTCGCGGAAACGCTCCGCCAGCGTGATCGTCTCGTCCCAGTCGCCCGCGAGCGCCGTCACGACGAGCAGCCGCCGCGTCGCCAAGTGGCCCTCCTCACGGTAGAACGGCAGATCCCGCAGGCGCTCGGCATGTCCCCTCGCGGCTCGTAGGTCACCGGCCGCGACGGCGCAGTGGTCGGCCATGCCGAACCCGTTGAAGAACTCCAACCCGGTCGTGGCCGTCACCTGCAGCGGGGCCAGCAGCTCGGTGCGCCGCATCGCGCTGGCCGCCGCGGCTCGGACCTCGCCGCGACCCAGCTGCACCGCGGTGAGCTGGTAGAGCGCGGCGCTCTCGATCAGTGGGTCGTCGATGCGGCGGGCCAGCGTGAGCGCGCGCTCGATGAGCTCGAAGGTGGCCGGATCGGCGATCGCGCCGTTGCACGCCTCGGCGGTGAGCAGGCGCGCCTGCGCAGGTAGGTCGCTGTCGGCCAGCGCCCACCCCTCGGCGATCAGCGCCTCCACCTCTCCATCCGCGGGCTTGGTCGCGATCAGCCCCGGGGCGCGGTTGATGAACTCGGCATTCCGGGCGAGGTCACCAGCCGCACCGACCCGATCACCCGCTCGTATCGCCGCGTCGGCCGCAGCCCTGCGCAACCGCAGCGCGTCGTTGCCGAAATGCCGAGACTCGGCGGCACCTGCCGCACAGCGCAAGGCGCCGGCGGCCCTCAAGTCGTCCGCGGCGAGCTCGGCCGCCTGCTCGTAGCGCCGCTGCGACTCCCCGGGCATGCCCCGGGTGAAGGCCAGCTCGGCCAACCCGATCGCCAACCGGTACCCCTCGGGACGGTAGGCAGTGTTGCCGGCCGCCCAGGCCAGGGCACCTCGCAACTCGTCGGCGACCCGGTCGAACGCCCCTCGCCAGGTACCGGCGAGTTCGCGGGAGGTGGCCTGGAGATCTGCGCTTTCATCCAGACACCAATTGAGGTGGCGCGAGAGTGCCTGGTCCGACTCGCCGGCGTCTTCGAGCCGATCTGCGCCGTACTGACGGATCGTCTCCAAGGCGCGGTAGCGCGTTCCACTCGGCTCCGCGATCGCGATCAGCAAGCTCTGGTCGGCGAGCCCGGCCAGGATGGTCGCCAGGGAGCCGGCCGGCTCCGGCGGCCAACCGGCCAGAACCGTCGCCGCGGCGCCGGCGGTGAACGGGCCGGCGAAAACCGAGATCCGGCGCAGCACCGCCTGATCGGGTTCGGCCAGCAGCGCGTAACTCCAGTCGAGCGTCGAGCGCAACGAACGGTGCCGGTCATCGATCCGTGGTCCGCCGGTCAGCAGCCGCAGCCGGTCGGCCAACCCGGCCTCGAGGCCATCAAGTCCGAGCGACGCGTACCGGGCAGCGGCCAGTTCTATCGCCAGCGCCACGCCGTCCAGGCGCCGGCAGACAGCGGCGATGCGCTTGTTGTCGTCGGACGTCAGCAGGCTCCCGCCGGCCGAGGCCCGCCCGACAAACAGCTCGACCGCGTCACCGGGGCCGCCGTCGTCGGCTTCGACGGACATCCCGGGCACCGCAAACACCCATTCGAAGGGCACCAGCAACCTGGCCCGGCTGGTGGCGAGCACCGCCAGCCGGGGGCTGCCGGCCAGTAGCCGCTCCAGCAGGACCACCACGCCGTCCAGCAGGTGCTCGCAGTTGTCCAGCACGAGCAGCGTTTCCCGGCCGGCCATCCAGCCCATGACGTTGTCTGTCGCTGAGCGGCCCGCACTCTCCCCGAGGCCCAGCGCGTCCGCAATCGCCGCCGCGATCACCATTGGGTCGGCTACTGGGACCAGGTTGACGTACCAAACGCCGTCGGCGAACCGATCGTTCGCCTCAGCAGCGACGCTCAGGGCCAGGCGGGTCTTACCGACCCCGCCCGGTCCCACAGCCGTGACCAGCCGATGCTCGCGCAGCGCTTTGGTCAGCGCCGCCCGCTCGGCCACCCGCCCGACAAACGGCGTCAACGGCGAGGGCAGCGCCGCGACTGCGGCCGGCGCGCCCTCCGGATCAGAGAGCAGGTTCGCCGATACGGCAGCCAGGGCACGGCGATCGTCCACCTGGAGCTTGCGCAGCAACGAGGAGACATGACTCTCGACGGTGCGGATAGAGATGAACAACCGAGCGCCGATCTCGGCGTTGGTCAGATGTTCACCGAGTGCGGCAAGGACCTCGGCCTCACGGACCGAGATGCCTACCTCGGGAGGTGTCCTCTGATTGGCCACGTTCAGATTGTGCGCGTTGGCCGGCCGGACGTGCCCCGCCAGCCGAAGGAAACCACCATCGCGAAGCCCTGAAAGCTACCGGCGGGTCACTTGTTTCCTGGTGGGCGTCGGCATCCCCACGCTTCCGGTACGGAGGCGCGCCCGAAGCCGACGCGCTTTTGGGGACGTCTGCATGGCCCCACGTTCTCGACGTGCTCCGCAGCGGGAGCTGACCTCGACACGCCCGTAGCGGGCGATGGTCCTGCCGGGCTGACCCGTCTCGTTGAACGTGAGGCAGCGTGAGTGTCTGACCTGGTGTGTCTCGCTCAGTCGGAGGTAGCGGCGTATAACCGATGTCTGGAGCGCCTACAGCATGAGCATGAACCAGGTTCGGGGGGCCTACTTCCCCCTCCGTCTTCTCGGGCCCGCTCGGGTGCATCAGGCGGCACGTGAGCTCTGGCAGTTGATCGAGCAGTACCACGAAGGGATTCAGGAGTGGGCTGATGGCATCATGACCGCGACCGACGAAACCAGGGCCGAGTGGCGGGCTCGCGAGGAGCGGCAGAGGTACAGACTCGGACGTGCACACAGCGACCTGATTGATGCTGTGAGCGAGTCATTGCAGGGCAATGATGCCGTCCCGCGCCCCAACTGAGACGGCAACTGAGACGGAGGACCAAAAGGGCGGCACCCTTCCGGGGTGCCGCCCTTTCTTTTTGCCTGGTCAGACGCCAGAGGCCGTGACCGGATTCGAACCGGCGTAACTCGCTTTGCAGGCGAGCCCCTCAACCACTCGGGCACACGGCCGGGTCGGGAACGTTTCGCTTGTTCCGAACTCGATGTCGTCGACCGTAGGCCGCGGGTGAGGGGAGCTCAAGCGACGGGCCAGGGCTGCAATGGGACTGCCATACCGCGTTCACAAAGGAGGAGAGGGCGTACGACCAAGGTCCCGGGCGATCACCGTCTTGGGACAGGGGCCAATGCGTGCCGTGCCCCTTACGCTGACGACCATGACCACTCTCGAACCCAGCGACGCCGACGTCGCAGAAACCGTGGCCGCACCGACCGAACCCGGCGCCGACGACAGCGTGCTCGGGCGCCCCTACCGGGCGCTCAGCATCGGGATCGTGTCCGTCGTGCTGCTGATCGCCTTCGAGGCGACGGCGGTGGGGACGGCGATGCCGGTGGCGGCACGGGAGCTCGACGGGGTCTCGTTGTACGCCTTCGCGTTCTCGGGGTACTTCACCACGAGCCTCTTCGGGATGGTGCTGGCCGGGCAGTGGTCGGACCGGCGCGGACCGCTGGCGTCGCTGACCGCGGGGATCGGAGCGTTCGCGGCGGGCCTTGCGCTGTCCGGCACGGCGGGGGTGATGTGGCTGTTCGTCCTCGGCCGGGCGGTGCAGGGGCTGGGCGGCGGACTGGTGATCGTGGCGTTGTACGTGGTCGTGGGGCGGGCGTATCCGGAGCGGTTGCGGGCGTCGATCATGGCGGCGTTCGCTGCGAGCTGGGTGATCCCGTCCGTGGTCGGGCCCCTTGCCGCCGGTTCGGTGACCGAACACCTCGGCTGGCGCTGGGTGTTCATCGGGATACCGGTCCTGGTGGTGTTCCCGCTGGCGCTCGCCCTGCCGCAGATACGGCGGCGGGCGTCCGGCCCGGCGGAGGGGGCCGTCGCCGGGCCCTTCGACCGGCGCCGGATCCGGCTGGCGCTTGGCATCTCGCTGGGCGCGGGCCTGCTGCAGTACGCCGCCCAGGCCGTGTCCGACGAAGGGTCTGGTGAAAGCGTGCGGTGGCTCTCGGCGCTCCCGGCGATGGCGGGGGCCGCGCTGCTGGTGCCGGCGGTGCTGGGACTGCTGCCGCGCGGGACGTACCGGGCGGCGCGCGGGTTGCCTTCCGTGGTGCTGCTGCGCGGGATCGCGGCCGGGTCGTTCATCGCGGCGGAGTCGTTCGTGCCGCTGATGCTGGTCACCCAGCGGGGGCTTTCGCCGACGCTCGCCGGGTTCTCGCTCGCGGCGGGCGGGGCCACCTGGGCGCTGGGGTCCTTCGTGCAGTCCCGGGCGCGGGTGGAGCCGTACAGGGAGCGGTTGATGTTGACGGGGATGGTGCTGGTCGCGGCGGCGATCGCGGCGGCGCCGAGTGTGCTGATCGATGCGGTGCCGGTGTGGACGCTGGCCGTGACCTGGGCGTTCGGGTGCTTCGGGATGGGCCTGGTGATCTCCTCCACCAGCGTGCTGCTGCTCCACCTCTCCCCGCCCGAGGAGGCCGGTGCCAACTCCGCCGCGCTCCAGATATCCGACGGCCTGTCGAACGTCCTCCTGCTGGCGGCCGGCGGGGCGGCGTTCGCGGCCCTGGGCGGCGGCACGGTGACGCATGCCGCCACAGCGGCCTCCGGCGGTCATCCGGCTGCCTTCGCCGCCGTGTTCCTGCCGATGGCGGGGGTGGCGTTGGTGGGGGCTTGGGTGACGACGCGGGTGCGGGAACGGTGACCCAGGGAGCGGTGCGGTGGTCCGGGAGCGCTGAGGAGCCGGACTGTGAGCTCGATCCCATCCACGGCCGAGGCGGCGTAGTCCGCGCGTTGGCGCGACCGGGCCGCCGATAAGGTGGCCCGGTTGTCATACGTAGACGAGCCGCCCGACCACCCCACGGAGACCGTGACTACCACCGCCGCCAGTGCCTCCCATTCGCATCACCTGTCACCCGCCTTCCCCGGCCGGGCCCCCTGGGGTACGGCCAGCAAGCTGCGTGCCTGGCAGCAGGGGGCGATGGAGAAGTACATCCAGGAGCAGCCGCGTGACTTTCTTGCCGTCGCCACGCCCGGCGCCGGGAAGACGACCTTCGCGCTGACGCTCGCGTCGTGGATGCTGCATCACCATGTCGTGCAGCAGGTGACGGTGGTCGCGCCGACCGAGCATCTGAAGAAGCAGTGGGCGGAGGCGGCGGCGCGGATAGGGATCAAGCTGGACCCGGAGTACAGCGCGGGGCCGCTCAGCAAGGAGTACCAGGGCGTCGCGGTCACGTACGCCGGTGTGGGCGTACGGCCCATGCTGCACCGCAACCGCGTCGAGCAGCGCAAGACGCTCGTCATCCTCGACGAGATCCACCACGCCGGTGACTCGAAGTCCTGGGGCGAGGCCTGCCTCGAGGCCTTCGAGCCCGCGACCCGGCGCCTCGCGCTCACCGGTACGCCGTTCCGGTCCGACACCAACCCCATCCCCTTCGTGGCGTACGAGGAAGGCAACGACGGGATCCGGCGGTCCGCCGCCGACTACACCTACGGCTACGGCAGCGCGCTCGGCGACGGCGTGGTCCGGCCCGTCATCTTCCTCTCCTACAGCGGCAACATGCGGTGGCGTACGAAGGCGGGCGACGAGATCGCGGCGCGGCTCGGCGAGCCGATGACCAAGGACGCCATCAGCCAGGCCTGGCGTACCGCACTCGATCCGCGCGGCGAGTGGATGCCGAGCGTGCTGCGCGCCGCCGACCAGCGGCTCACGGAAGTACGGAAGGGCATCCCGGACGCCGGCGCCCTCGTCATCGCCTCCGACCAGGACTCGGCCCGGGCGTACGCGAAGCTGATCCGTGAGATCACGGGCAACAAGGCGACTCTCGTGCTGTCCGATGACGCCGGCGCGTCCGAGCGGATCGACGAGTTCAGCCACAGCGACGACCGCTGGATGGTCGCCGTCCGCATGGTCTCCGAGGGCGTGGACGTGCCCCGGCTGGCCGTCGGGGTGTACGCGACCACCATCTCCACGCCGCTGTTCTTCGCGCAGGCCGTCGGACGCTTCGTACGGTCCCGGCGGCGCGGCGAGACCGCCTCCGTCTTCCTCCCGACCGTCCCCGACCTCCTCGGTTTCGCCAACGAGATGGAGGTCGAACGCGACCACGTCCTCGACAAGCCCAAGAAGGAGGGCGAGGAGGACCCGTACGCCGAATCCGAGAAGGAGATGGAGGAGGCGAACAAGGAGCAGGACGAGGACACCGGCGAGCAGGAGCAGTTCGCCTTCGAGGCGCTGGAGTCCGAGGCCACCTTCGACCGCGTGCTGTACGACGGCGCCGAGTTCGGCATGCAGGCGCACCCGGGGAGCGAAGAGGAGCAGGACTACCTCGGGATTCCGGGGCTTCTCGAACCCGATCAGGTGCAGCTCCTGCTCCAGAAGCGGCAGGCGCGCCAGATCGCACACAGCCGCAAGAAGCCCGACGAGGAGGCCGACCTCCTCGAAGTGCCCGCCGAGCGGCGGCCGGTGGTCACGCACAAGGAGCTGCTGGAGCTGAGGAAACAGCTCAACACGATGGTCGGCGCGTACGTCCACCAGAGCGGCAAGCCGCACGGCGTGATCCACACCGAGCTGCGGCGCGTGTGCGGCGGGCCGCCGAGCGCGGAGGCGACGGCGGGGCAGCTGAGGCAGCGGATCGCCAAGGTGCAGGAGTGGGCCACGCGTATGCGGTGACAGCTCCTGTACGGGAATCTGTACGGGAGTGGGCGCCGGTTTCGCACTTGCGAGACCGGCGCCCTCTTGTGTGCGCTGTGTGTGAGGGTGGTGCACGGGGAGTGATGTGCACTGGGCGTACCAGGACAAACGAATGCAACACTCTTACCGGACACTGACCGGATTCTGGACGGAGTCTTCCGCTGAGCGAACCGGCTCGCTACTGTCCCGCTACGCACACGCCCCGTGGCAGCGCCGCCGCGGAGCGCAGCCGGTGCCCGCCCGGGTAGTGCCCGGGACGCTTGCCGACCGGCGGCCTCTGAAGCGCGTCGCCGTTGGGACCGGCGACGCATCCGCCGCGGAGGGGGCCGCCGACTCTCACCACTAAGGAGTGGGCGTCGTGACCGCGGAGACCTCTCAGACGCTCGACCGAGGACTGCGTGTCCTCAAGTTGCTCGCCGACACCGATCACGGGCTGACCGTCACCGAGCTGTCCAGCAAGCTCGGGGTGAACCGGACGGTTGTGTACCGCCTGCTCGCCACGCTTGAGCAGCACGCTCTCGTACGACGTGATCTGGGTGGCCGTGCCCGGGTCGGGCTCGGGGTGCTGCGGCTCGGGCGGCAGGTGCATCCGCTGGTACGCGAGGCCGCGTTGCCCGCGTTGCGGTCGCTGGCCGAGGACATCGGGGCGACGGCGCATCTCACTCTGGTCGACGGGACGGAAGCGCTGGCCGTTGCCGTGGTCGAGCCGACGTGGACGGACTATCACGTGGCGTATCGGGCCGGGTTCCGGCATCCCCTGGACCGGGGGGCCGCGGGCAAGGCGATCCTTGCCGCGCGGGCCGCGGCCGGGACGGTGGCGGATCCCGGGTACACGCTCACGCACGGGGAGTTGGAGGCCGGCGCGAGCGGGGCGGCTGCGCCGCTGCTTGGGGTGACCGGGGTGGAGGGGAGCGTGGGGGTTGTGATGCTCGCGGATTCCGTGCCGGAGAGGGTGGGGGCGCGGGTTGTTGATGCGGCCAAGGAAGTGGCCGAGGCCCTGCGCTAGCGCTGGCTTGAGCGGTTTTCGGGTGCGGGTTGTTTGTGGCTTGTCGCGCCCGCGCGGCGGAGCCGCAAATTGATACAGCCCCGCGCCCCTGGGTTCGTTGGGGGTCGGGGCCGTGGGCCGGTGCGTCAGCCCGTCGCAGGGTGGGCATACGGCCCGGTGTCGGTACACGGCCCTGGTGACCTGAGACCGAACCTACGCGACGGGC
>NZ_JAAKZY010000099.1 GCF_011045015.1 Streptomyces scabichelini
GTCGGGCAGATCACGGCGAACTCCTTCATGAAGCGGGAGTTCGGCAAGAAGCTCATCGAGGTCTTCTTCCGGAACCGGGCCGAACTGTCGCATGTGATCGATACGTCGGGGGCGTATATCCCGGGGCATGGGACGCCTACGGTGATTCTGGTGGGGCGGAACCGGATCCCCAGCCCGGAGCGGACGGTTCGGGCGGTGTTGGGGGTTCGGGGGGAGCCCTCGCAGCCGCTGGTTGCAGCGGAGGGGCCCGTTTGGCGGGCGATTGTGGAGCAGGTTGGGCGGCCAGGGAGTGAGTCGGACTGGGTGTCGGTAGAGAACGCGGTTGCGGCGAGTTTCGTGACTCACCCGTGGTCGGTGAGTGGGGGAGGAGCCGGTCCCTTGCTGGACCGGCTGGCTGTTGGCACGATGCCGCTGGAGGAGACGATCTCGAAGCCTATCGGTCGCGCTATTCGCGCGGGTGCCGATGAGGCATACATGAGGCCGCTGCGGAAGACCTACAAGCCCCGAGCAGACAAGCGAGCGCTGCGGCCGCTGCTTCTCGGGGACGTGGTTCGGGACTGGCATGCTGAGCCGGATGTCGCTATCTGGAGGCCAGATGCCAATGCGGTGAATGAGGGCCGCCTTGGAGAAGAATTGTGGCCTTGGCGGGCGACGTTGGCGGCGCGGAGGACATTCCAGGGCGACATGGCGGACGCGGGTCTTGAATGGTGGGACTACATGCAGTACACCGCATCTGCGTACTCCACGCCGTTGTCGATCGCGTTTGCTTTTGTGTCGACGCATAACCACTTCGTGCTGGATCGAGGTGGGAAGGTGTTCAACAGGTCTGCGCCAGTTATCAAGCTGCCGGAAGGGGCGGATGAGGATGCGCACCTGGAGTTGTTGGGTGTGCTCAATTCGTCGACGGCTTGCTTCTGGTTGAAGCAGGTCAGTCATGACAAGGGGAGCCAGTCAGGAACTGGTGGATTCATGCATGACGAATGGGAGCGGTTCTACGAGTTCACTGGAACCAAACTTCAAGGGTTCCCTCTTCCTGCAACTCTCCCGCTTAAGCTGGGGCGTTCCCTGGACCTTTCGGCGAGTGAGCTGGCAGCCAGCGAGCCGGATGCTGTAGCTGGGCGCGAGACTCCACTTCGCGCCAACCTTGATCAGGCGCGTCGGGGTAGCGAAGCTGCCAGGGGGCGGATGATCGCACTTCAGGAAGAGCTCGATTGGACTGTCTACGGCCTCTACGGCTTGCTGACTCCGGCTGAAGTGGATCGGGTGACTCTGCCCGCCTCCTACGAGGTTCCCGAAGTCGCCTTGGGCGAGCGGGCTTTTGAGATCGCGCTTGCCAGGCGCGTGGCTGAAGGAGAGACGACGACCGTCTGGTTCGATCGCCATGCTGCGACCCCGATCGTGGACATCCCTGGGCATTGGCCGGACGAGTACAAGACTGTGGTGCAGGCGCGGCTTGACATCATCGCCTCGCGAACCAAGGACCTTGGCCTGATCGAGCGGCCTGAGTGCAAGCGACGGTGGGCCGCCGAGGCGTGGGAGAAGAAGGAGCGAGCCGCACTGCGGACCTGGTTGCTCGACCGGTGCGAGAGCAGTGAGCTCTGGTACGAGCTGCGGGACGGGATGAAGCAGCCGCGGTCGATGACGGTCAATTATCTTGCTGACCGACTGAGTTCGGATGCGGACTTCGTGTCTGTAGCGGCTCTGTACGCCTCTGACCATCTCGGCATGCCGGATCTCCCGCTTGCGCAGGTACTCACCGAAGTCATCGCCGATGAACACGTGCCGTTTCTCGCGGCCTTGCGCTACAAGGACTCAGGGCTGCGCATCCGCGCACAGTGGGAGCAGGCCTGGGCGGACCAGCGGGAAGAGGACAAGGACGGTGTGCGCAGGGACATTGAGCCGCCGAACAAGTACAAGACGTCCGACTTCCTGCGGTTCTCGTACTGGGCGAACCGCGGCAAGCTAGACGTGCCGAAGGAGCGTTTCATCTCGTACCCCGATGCGAGCCCGGACGGGGATCCGACGCTGATGCTCGGGTGGGCCGGGTGGGACCACAAGGATCAGGCGCAAGTGCTGTCGCAGTTGATCGATGCCCGGACCAAGAGGGACGGCTGGGGCACCGAGCGGATCGTTCCGCTGCTCGCGGGGCTGCGGGAGGTCATGCCGTGGGTGAAGCAGTGGCACGGGAAGCCGGACGCGGAGTGGGACGACGAGGTGCCGGCCGAGGTGCTTGAAGCCGACTATGAGGCGCTGTTGCGCAGGCACGGTGTGGGTGAGGCGCAGTTGGAGGCGTGGCGGCCGGTGAAAAAGCCGCGCGGACGGAAGGCTGCCGCGCCGAAGAAGGAGCCCGTCGAGCAGGTCGAGTTGGGCGAGGAGTAGGGGAGCAGGAGCCCCATGAGGCGGCAGGGGTCTGCCGCCTCACCTGCCCAGGCGTCAGGATCCGGACGCATACGTAGTGAAGGCCGACCAGGCATCGGGCGTCACGGTGAAGGGGTGGAGGGCGGTGTCCTTGGAGTCGCGGACGTGGACCACGTCCAAGCGGACGGCGATCTCGATGCAGTTGTCGCCCTCGCTTCCGCTGTAGCTGCTCTTGAACCAGTCCAGGTCTTCAGTAGTGCTCATAGCGCTCCTCGCATCTGTTCCAGCAGGCTCACCGTAGCCCTGCAATCCAGGGCCTGGGAACGCAGCTTGCCATAGCGTTGGAGAAGCACGCTCACGTCGTCTGGAGCAGTGATCAGGCTGCTAGAGCGCTGGCCTTCGACGTAGCCGATCCACTGGTGGCCAGGCCGCTCTGCCAGGTACATCTGACCGTCGACGCCGGTGTGGTCTTCCTGGCGAAGCGGCATGACTTGGATTTCCACGTTGCGTTGGCTGCCAACGTTGAGCAGGTGGTCGATGACATTGCGTGTGACCTCGGCTCCTCCCAAGTGACGTGCGAGGAGCGCTTGTTCGATGACGAAACTGAAGGCAGCGTTCGGCCGCTGAGCGAGAAGCTGTTGACGGTCCAGCCGAGCGGCGACCTCGCGTTCAAGCTGCTCCTCGGTCACAGGTGGCAGCCTGCGGTCGAAGATCGCCCGGATATACCCCTCCGGCTGCAACAACCCCGGAATCCCCCAGCACTCATACGCGTACAGCGTGATCGCTTCCTCCTCGATCCCCGCCCACTGCAGGAACCACGACGCCAGCCCGGCCTTCCTCCGCAGGCTCCTCGCCGTCGCCGTCAGGACCTTCTCCGCGACCGGTCCCAGCACCTCGCCGGCCCGGCATGGCAGGTTCTCCGGCGGGAACCGCTTGCCCTGCTCGAACTTGGTGATGTACGCCGCCGAGTACCCCACGCGGGGTGCGAACTCCTCCTGGGTGAGGCCCCCGGCCTCTCGGAGGGCTTTCAGCGCGGCCCCGAACGTCTTGAGGCCGTCGGACAGTTCGGGTCCACCGCCTGCCGATGTGCCGCTGTCGTGGTCCGCCGTCATCGCCGCCCCGCCTTTCGCGCCCGGTCAACCTGTCCATGGTTACGGGGAGTTACCCGACCGGTCCAGTGTGTGAACCCATGCAGATGGATCTGTACCAGTGGCGTTCCTGTCACCTGCGGCGCAGCGGCCGGAAGGCTGGGCCCATGACAGCTCCGCAGGCTCAACCGCCCGTAACCGTACATGTGTTCACCCAAGCGTTCCCCGCGACTTCCCTCGGCGCGAGCCTCGCGCGCCGGTTCGCCCTGGTGCAGCTCGATGACTGGGGTATCCGGCCCGGCGCCCCGCTCCGCGACACCGTCGCCCTGCTCGTCGCCGAGCTCGCGGCCAACGCCGCCCGCCACGGGAGGGTGCCGGGACGGAACTTCGAGCTGCGGTTGCTGTACGAGCACGAGACCGCCGTCGTACGGATCGAGGTCTCCGACACTCACCTGCGACGACCCGACCCGTCGGCCGTCAGCATGGCCGACCTGGATGCCGACGGCGGCCGGGGGCTCGCCCTCGTCGAGGCCGTCGCCCACCGCTGGGGTGTCGACGACCGCACCGGGCCGGGCAAGACCGTATGGGCCGAAACCGAGCCGGTCGGCGGGTCGTGAAGAGCGACAGCGGCAAGGGGCGGTTCAGGCGGGCCGCCGCACCGCAGGCGCCTGTGCGACCAGCGCCCGCAGTTCCCGCCGCCCGTTCTCCACGACGGCCAGGAGTTCCGCGGGGCGGACCTCCGGCGGCAACGGGACATCGGCCACCAGGTCGAGCACCGTGCACGGCGTGTCCAGCCAGCGCCTCAGGGCCAGCCAGTGCTCGGCGAGGTCCGCGTCCAAGGACGGGTCCCACGGGTCGGCCGCGTACGGAGTGCGGTCCTCGCCGTATGCGTGCAGCAGGCCGGAGCGGCGGACCAGGCAAGGGAAGCAGAGGCCGCAGTGCGGCAGGCGACGCAGCCGGGACCGCCCGTGTTGCCGCACGGGAGACGTGCCGCAGCTCAGCGTCGCCTCCAGGGCTTCCTGGGGCAGGCCGGCGTCCCGGGCCGCTTCGCACACCTGACCCTTGGTGAGTGCCGCGAAGGGGTTGACGACCCGGACCGCCTGCTCCGGCCGGTCCGCGATCGTCTCGATGATCTGGTTGAGATGGTGCAGTGTCCACGGATGCACCGAGCGGGTGGAACAGGCGCCCCAACGAGCGGCGGACAGAGGCGGGTTGAGGGCGAGTTGGCCGTTCTCCGGGATGTGGACGAGAGGGACGCGCTCGGCCGCTGCCGCATGTACAGCCGTGGCGGCGTACAGCAGACCGCGTGAGCGGGTGGAGCGTTCGAGAGCGAAGGTGGCGTCCTTCGGCCTGCGTACGGTCTGGCTCTGCTCCAGGCGGCGCAGGTCGCGCTCGCTCCGACGGGACACGGCTTCGAACACGGTGTCCTGGAGCGCCTCGAAGTTCCGCTCCTCGAACATGACCAGAAGCAGGGCGCGCGGGCTGCGTACCGTGGCGCGCTGGGCCGCCCACCCGAGGGAGTCGAGGCCGCCGGAGAATAGTGCCACCTCGTGGGCGTATTCCTCGGGGCCGAAGGGGAGCGGGCGGGATCGGGGCCGTGCGTCGGCGTCGTAGGGGCGGAACTCGACCTCCCAGCGGTCGCCCGTCACCGTCGCGAGCAGCGGGGTGAGGTGCGGGAGAGCGCGGGTCCACGCGTCGGGAGCGGTGACCGGGACGGAGAGGCGAATGTGCCGGGTCCAGCGATCGAACGTCGCATCCCGCGAGGTGCAGCGGTCCGCGGCGAAGACGGCACGGGCGACCCGCTGGAGGTCGTCCGCCCAGTCCGGGGCGGGAGCGAGGAGGTGGCGGCGGTCGGGTGCGCGGGCAGGGGACTCCCAGTACAGGGCGTCGCTCAGCGGCTGCCAGCCAGGGCCGGGCGCCGGAACACCAGGGTGGGGGAGCCAGAAGTGGCAGGCCGGTGTCTCGGTCATGCGGCAGGTGTCCCCTCGCTCGGTGCAGCGTCCGGACCCTCTTCCAGGGCGGAGCCGGACGGGGTCAGCAGGCCGAGCGCGGCGCCCACTGCACGTGGGACCAGGCCCCGCGCGACCTGCGCGAGTGTGCCGACTGGGGGATCCTCGAAGGCACTGATCGCGTCCTCGGCCTGCTCCACCGCGTTCTTGAGATGTTCGGCCTCCTCGCACGGATTCGGCACCAGGTGCATCACCTGTTCGGCGACCCAGTCCGCGACGTGGTCCTCGGGATCGGCTAGCGGCAGCACCGGGACCGCGATTTTGATCTTCTCGGCGATGACGCCGCGCAGGAACTCGGCCACGACGTCCGCGAAGAACCACTGGTAGATCAGGCAGAGCAGGTCGCCGGACCAACCCTTGCCGTCTGCGGCGAGCGCCTCTGGATGCTGTGCGGCCAGCCGCTCCGCGGTCGCCGCGGCCGCCCGCCGTACAGCCGCGTCAGCGACCGTGCCGCCCTCACCGCCCACGGCTCGGACGAGCCGGGCCGCGAAGTCCGTACGGGCGTCACTCCCGTCCGGATCAGGCGGACCGCCTGCAGAGGTGTCCCGGCCCGCTGCGAGGGTGTCCATGACGGTCGTCAGCCGTTCGCCGGCCGTGTAGGCGGCGTCCCGCAGACCGAAGGCGGACGGGTCCGCTCGCAGAGTGCGATGCAGGACGCCCAAGCAGTCCTCGGCTATCACCTCCAGGTCCTCAAGGCGGCCAGAACGCCACGCCGAGAGACGCCTTCCGACACGGCTCCACTCGCCGGCCGGCGTACCGGGGTTCCCTCTCGGCCCCGGCCACCGTGACGACGTACCCATCAGCACTCCCCCTCGTAGGGCGCCGACAGCCCTTTCTCCAGGGGAGCAGCAAGATGGAGCGCCAGGTAGGGCGCGACTCGGCCATGACTGGTGAGCGGGTCCTGGCACCCGGGTGCAACGCTGGGTGAGGTAGAGGGGCCTCTGGGGTGTGAGAGGTTGCGCAGAGTGATCGACCCGTGCGTGAAGGGTACGAAGGGCCGGTTCCGCACACGTATGGCCTGGCAAGATTGACGGGGGCGCGCAGCAGCAGCGTGTCACCGGTGCAGCCGGGGTCCAGCCGAGTGAGGGAATGATCGCCTGATGTCGACCAGAGAGCTCGTCCTGCGTGACGTCATCGCCGTCAAGGAAGACGTCCACGCCGGAAATTTCAAGGTCGACCTCTCTCAGGGCTTCAGCGAGACCGATGAGCGGGTGGGCGAGTACGTCGTCACCGAGCAGCTGCAGAAGCAGTTCCGCAAGGCGCTCGGTCTGGTCGCCGACGCCGTGCGCACGGGCGACTCGCACGCCGCCTATCTGCATGGTTCGTTCGGTGCCGGTAAGAGCCACTTCCTGACCGTGCTGCATGCGGCGCTCAACAACCACCCGGCGGCGCAGGCCAAGCCCCGCCTCGCCGAGGTGATGGCCGAGCACCAGGACTGGCTGCCGAGCAGCCGCTTCCTGATGGTGCCCTACCACCTGGTCGGCTCCGCGGACCTGGACTCCGCGCTGCTCGGCGGATACGTGCACACCGTGCGTCAGCTCCACCCCGAGGCGCCGACGCCTGCCGTCTACCGGGCCGATGCGCTGCTCGCCGATGCGCAGCGGCAGCGCGAGTTCCTCGCCGATGACGACAAGTTCCGGCAGTGGCTCGGAGTCGGAGCGCCGACGGCGCAGGCCGCCGTGGCGAACGAGGACGATGCCGACGATGTGCCACTGATCGACGCGGGCACGGGCGACATCGCCGTCCCGGTCGACTGGAGCACCGCCGAGCTGGACGAGGCCTTCGCGGCGAAGGCCGGCGATCCAGAACGCGACCGTTTGGTGTCCGCGTTGGTCAGCGGCCCGATGGCGGCATACGCCCGCGCGGCCCGCGGTGACAAGGACTCCTTCATTCCGCTGGAGAACGGACTGAAGGTCATCTCACGACATGCTAAGGACCGCGGCTACGACGGCGTCGTACTCTTCCTCGACGAGCTGATTCTCTGGCTCCAGGCGCACATGGGGGAGCAGGACTTCGTCCGGGACCAGGTGCAGCGGCTGGTCAAGCTGATCGAGTCCGGCGACGGGGATCGGCCGGTGCCGATCGTGTCGTTCATCTCCCGCCAGCGTGACCTGTCCCAGCTGATCGGTGCGGACGTCGCGGGCGCCGAAGTGCAGAACCTCGAGCAGCAGATCGACTACCTCGCGGGGCGGATCGACGTCGTCGAGTTGGAGGACAGCAACCTCGTCGAGATCATCAAGCACCGGGTCCTCGCCCCGCGTCCCGGTATGGAGCAGGCCCGCGACGACGCGTTCAAGCTCGTCGAGTCGTCCCGGGACGAGGTGCGGCAGGTCCTTCTCGACGCACAAGGCCGCACCGAGGCGAACTGGGACGACTTCCGCACGCTCTATCCCTTGTCGCCCGCCCTGCTCAACGTCCTGGTCGACCTCTCCGGGGCGCTGCAGCGAGAGCGGACCGGCCTCAAGCTCGTACAGGAACTCCTCGGGCGCCGCCTCGACGACCTCAAGCTCGGCGAACTCATCCCGATAGGGGACCTGTGGGACGTCATCGCACAGCGCACCGGCGAGGCGTTCACGGCCAAGCTGAAGGCGGAGGCGGAGACTGCCCGGCGCTTCCACGAGCGGGTACGCGACCACCTCATGACGAAGTACGGATCGGCCGACGACAAGCGATTCCAGACCGACGACCGGCTCATCAAGACGCTGCTTCTCGCCGCCCTCGCCCCGCACGTGCCCGCGCTGTCCCGACTCACCGGCGGCAAGCTCGCAGCCCTGAACCACGGAACCATCCGGACTCGGGTCGGGGACGCGGGCGCGGTCGCGGTCAAGCGACTCCTTGAGCTGCAGTCCGAGGGCTTCGACGGTGAACTGCGCAGCGAGGGCGACAGCACCGACCCGGTGTTCCATCTCCACCTGTCCGACCTCGACGTCGAACCGCTCCTCGAAGAAGTGCAGGGTGTCGCCGACCAGCTCGGCTACCGGCGCCAGTGGATCAAGGACCAGCTGTGGGCTGCGCTCGGAGTCCCCGACACCCAGGCGTTCGTCTGCATACGGGAGGTCGTGTGGCGCGGGACGAAGCGCACAGCCGAGTTCGTCTTCGGGAATGTTCGCGACCCCCATCTGCCCGACGAGCAGTTCAGGCCGCAGCTGGGCAGCGACCTGAGGATCGTCATCGACTACCCCTTCGACGACGGCGACCACTCGCCGATGGACGACGTGCAGCGGGTCGACCGGATGAAGCGGGCAGGAAAGTCCGCCCCTACCGTCGTCTGGCTGTCCGACTTCCTCTCCGAGCAGAAGAGCCGCAACCTCGGACGCCTCCTCAAGATCAACTACCTGCTTGAGCGGGACCGGCTCGAGGAGCACACCGCCACGCGCCCTGCCGACGAACGCGCTCAGATCCGTAACCAGCTCAAGGCGTCCAGGGACAATCTCACCGGTCAGCTCACCGAAGCGCTCCAGCAGGTGTACGGCATCGCCCGGGCCGAGCCCGGCACCACAGGAGCCGAGGTCCCTGAAGGGAAGCACCTGCTCACCCTCCAGCCCGGTTTCACCCGCACCAACCCCGAGGCAGCCGTCAGCTTCGAGGAGAACCTCTACTTTGTCGCGGACGACATCCTCGCGGCACGCCACCCCAAGCACCCGGACTTCGACCCGCGCCTCACCCGCAAGGCCATCACCAAAGCAGAGCTGAAGACCACGCTGACGTGGATCAACCGGGCCATGGCGGACGGCAGTCGCCGCGTCGTCGTCGACGGACACCAGCTGGCCAGCGTACGGAAGATCGTCCACGCCCTTGGTCTCGGCGAGGTGCACGACGGACCGCTCAACGTCACCAACGACTGGCGGTTGCGGATCAACAAGAAGGCTGCGGAGAACCCCGACGTCGGCCCTGACCTGTCGGTGGAGGACATCCGTACCTGGATCGAGGAGCTCGGCTACACCGGCCTGGACCGCAACGTCAGCAACCTGATCATCGCGACCTATGCCCTGCTCGACGACCGCACCTGGGTCTACCAGACCTCGCCGCTGACCGAGGCCCCCGACCTCGAACGAATCGGCCAGGGGTACGGGCTCCGGGCGGTGGAACTCCCAAGTGAGGACGAGTTCACCACCGCCCTGGGACGCGCGGGTAAGATCTTCGGCAAGACCGTCTCGCGGGTGCTGTTCGCCCGTAACGTTGCCAGTCTCGCGGAGAAGGTCCGTAAGGTCGCCGAGGACAATCAGCGGGCGGTCGGCGATGCTCGCACCCTGCTGCAGGACAACGCGGCACGTCTCGGCCTGGCAGGGCCGGGGGGCGCGGACGCCCCGCGTATCAAGTCCATGAAGGCGGCGGCCGATCTCGTCGCGCGCTTGCTGCGCGCCGATTCCCCTGCCGCCCTGGTAAGGGAGCTCGCTGCCGCGGCGTATGACGTCACAGACGGGGAGATCGGGGCAGCGCTTGTTCAGGCCCCTGAAGTGCTCACCGCGCTGCGCTCGCCCGACTGGACGGAGGACCTCGACACGGTCCGC
Organism: Streptomyces scabichelini; assembly: GCF_011045015.1. GTDB lineage: Bacteria > Actinomycetota > Actinomycetes > Streptomycetales > Streptomycetaceae > Streptomyces > Streptomyces scabichelini. The sequence goes on from NZ_JAAKZY010000099.1 coordinate 9,967, forward strand.
TCCCTCACGAACCGGGGCGACAGCGTCGGTGACCGAGCCGGCCGGCTCTTCGACCAGGTGTCCCGGACCGCAAATGAGCACGAGGAGGAGTCCTCGCTCGTTCCCGTACTGGATGGGCTGCGGGACAGCACGAAGGCGCTGATGCGCGAGGTGGCCCGGCTCGCACAAGCAGCCCCGCCCGTCATGCCTCCGGAGCCTGCGGTGTCGTCGGAGCGCACGGCTCAGGACGTCAGTCTCACCGAGCATGGGAATCCGCGTGTCCCCACGCCTCCCGTCACGGTACCTCCCGCCGACGCTGCGGGCACCGGGTCCGCGCCCGCGCACCTGGGCCTCTCGGAGGCCTCCCGCCCTGTGCATGTAGTGGAACCCAGGCGGCTCGAAGCGAGTCTGGCCGCCACGGTCACCCGCATCGAGGACGAGATCCGTACCTTTCTGGTAGCCCATCCCGACAGCCGGGTCCAGGTCACCTGGAAGCCGATCGCCGCCGAGGGCAGCGACAGTGAAGGGACCGGAGACTGATGGCCCCTGCCGCGCCGCGGGTCGGGCGACGCACCGTCGAAGCGCTCCTGACCGCGCACAAGGACAGCCTGCGTGAACGCAGCCTGGTCCTGATCCACGGCCGCTACCTTCCAGGAGCGCCCACCCGGTTCACGACAGCCGTCGAGGATGAGCCCCGCCGCGTGCAAGTCCGGGACGAATCCTCCGTCCTTGGCGTGACAGCCGCCTGGCACGATCACCGGGACACGGCCGGACCGGGCGACGTCCTCGTGGTCACCACCGGGGTCGACGACGAGCAGCTCGGCTGGGACCTGCGCGGGCAGGCCATTCTTCGCCGCACGCTCACCGTCGAGAATGCGGAGGTCGTCACCCAGCGATTCGGCGCCACCAGCCTCGATGTCCGCATGTACGGCATGGAGTGGCTCCTCGAAGCGCTCCTGGAAGCCGAACCCTCCGATACCGGTTGGCCGCGCGTCGGGGGACTGCTCACCCTTGACACGGCACTGCGTGTCCTGACCGTACAGCGGCTCGGCCTCGGCTCCGGCGAGGGCGGAACCGGGGCCGGTCCCCAGGCGCAGCCGCCAACGCTCGACACCGACACCCTGCTCGCCTGGTCGCGTACGCCGGCGGGCCCACTCCGCTTCGCCGAACTCCCCGTCATTGAACGCACCGAACTGAAGAAGTGGCTCGGCGACACGGCGGGCCCCGCGGCACCGGTGCTTCTCTCCCTCGCGGAAGCCGGACTCGGCCACGACGCCATGGCGCTCGGCGTCCTCGCGGCGGTCTTGAGGGATCCTGCTGTGGCTCCCGACACCGCACTCACGATCGGCAGCCTCTTCGGCCAGGTCATGCCCCGCCGGGCAGCCCTCAGCGCCTTCACCGACGCGGTGGAAGGGACGCTAACCCGCTGGATCGCCCAGGCCAGGACCAGCCCGGCCACCCGGCGACAGGTCTTCGCCGTACTGGACCGTGCCGACCAGCTGGCCGAAACAGCAGGCTTGGCCGAGACCCTCACCAGGAGCCGGTTCCTGCCCACCGGATTCGCCGCGCAACTCGGCAGGACCGTCGCCGAAGCACGCCGTTCCTCCACGGCAGGAGAGACGGCGCTCGCCGACCTGGCAGGACACAGCCTTGCCGCGCTCTACCCGGACCGGGTGCAGGTGGCGGAGATGGCGGTGCGCATCGCCCGCTGGCTGGAACAGCCCGAACCGACTGTGTCCACGGTCGAGAGCGGCATCCGCTCCCAGATCACCGACTGGGGCTGGGCCGACCGCGCGCTCACCCTCCTGTGGGCAGGGGACCCCGGCGGCGATCTGGCCACAGGCCACGAACTGCAGGGCCTTTACGGGCAGGGCCGGGCGCGCAGAGAACGCCTCGACGAGCAGTTCGCCCGCCACCTCGCGGCCTGGTCCGCGCGCGCCTCCGCGCATCAGCCGAACGGCACCCTGGTCATCGAGAACGTACTGGAGACGGCCGTACGTCCGCTGGCCGGCGCAGGAGCGCCCCTGGTCGTCGTACTCGACGGGATGAGCTGCGCGGTCGCCATACAGCTCGGTGAGGAGACGGAGCGCGAAGGCTGGCGGGAGGTCGTGCCGCGACCGGCCGACGGACAGTCGGCAGGCCGGCAGGCAGCTGTGTCCATGTTGCCCTCCGTCACCCGGACGAGCCGTGCCTCGCTTCTCGCCGGAGAAGCCGTCCAGGGCGGGCAGTCCGTGGAGGCCACAGGTTTCAACGCTTTCTGGAAGCGGCGCCACAAGGAAGCCGCTCTTTTCCACAAAGCGGATATCGGTGGCGAGACGGGCCACGCCCTTTCCCACGAGCTCATGGGCACACTCGCTTCCGAGAAGGTCGTCGGCGTCGTCCTGAACACCATCGACGACGCGCTCGACAAGGGACAACAGGGACGAGGTACGACCTGGGGCCTCGACGACATCACCCATCTGCGGGACCTACTGTCCGCGGCCAGGAGCTACGGGCGTCCGGTTGTGCTGGTCGCCGACCACGGACACGTACTGGAACGGGGCGGCCGCAGCGGGAGCGCGGAGGTGCCGGCAGCCGGAGCGGTCTCGCCGCGCTGGCGTACCGGAGGACCGGCGCAGGACGGAGAGATCGAGATCCGGGGCGACCGGGTTCTCGAAGGAGGCGGAAGTGTTGTTCTGCCGTGGCGTGAGGACATCCGGTACACCGCACGCAAGGCTGGCTACCACGGAGGCGCATCTCTCGCGGAGGTGACCGTCCCTGTGCTCACCCTGGTCGCCGTCGCCGAGCAGACGCCCAAGGGTTGGGTCGGGCTGCCGAGGGAGCGGTCGACCCCCTCGTGGTGGAGCGAACCCCTGCCGGGAGCCGATCCGGCACGGGAGACCCTTCCCGCAGCCGGGCGCGGGGGAGCCGCGGTGGAGACAGTGTCTCGTCAGGACACGACAGGCACCGAGGCCCGCAAGAGTTCTTCCACGGTCCCCCAAGCCACCGTCGGCCTGGGCAGCGAGGTGGTGGCGAGTGAGGTCTATGCAGCACAGAAGGAATACGTCCGCAAAGCGCCGGAAGCGAAGGTCGTCGCCGCGGTCATCGACGCTCTCATCGCCGCAGGCGGCACCATGTCCCCGGCGGCGCTCGCCGCGGAGATCTCCGCGACCGGACGGGTCCGGCGCAACATTGAGGGATTCGTCGCAACCGTCCAGCGACTGCTGAACGTCGAGGGCTACCCCGTCCTCGGATTCGTCGACGCCGGACACGCGGTGAAGCTCGATGTTCCGTTGTTGCGGGAGCAGTTCTTGCCGCAACCGAAGCCGAAGGAGTAACGAGATGTCGCCGTCCGCCCCGGTGAGCGTGGCCAGACGCCGCGAGGTCATCGACGCGCTGCGACGCGGCACCGTACCGCAGGCCGGTCTCGATCTGTTCGCCGTGGGACTCGGACGGTTCGAAAGCTCCCTCGACGAGGACCTCGCCACCGTAACCCGCGGAGGTGCCGCCTTCCACGCGATCCGCGGCGACTACGGTTCCGGCAAGACGTTCTTCGCACGCTGGCTGACCGAGCGCGCCAAGAGGGCCGGCCTGGCCACCGCGGAAGTACAGATCTCTGAGACGGAAACACCCCTGCACCGGCTGGAGACGGTTTACCGAAGGCTCACCGAACGCCTGGCCACCGCCACGCACCAACCCAGCGCACTGCGTGCGGTGATCGACTCCTGGTTCTACACGCTGGAGGAGGAGGTCCTCGACGGCGAGGACCTCGACGAGGAGGACGAGGCGGCGCTCTCCGAGGCCGTGACCGCACTGATGGAGCGACGGCTCTCCGATGTCGCGCGTACCACCCCCGCGTTCGCCGCAGCCCTCCGCGGCTACCGTGGAGCGGTCACGGAGGGGGACGGGGCCACCGCGGAAGCGCTGATCGCCTGGCTCGGCGGACAGAAGTCCGTCGCGGCGTCGGCACGCCGCTCGGCAGGAGTGCGCGGAGACCTCGACCACTTCGCCGCGCTTGGCTTTCTCCAGGGCCTGCTCACCGTGTTGCGGGACTGCGGCCATCCCGGTCTTCTCCTCGTACTCGACGAGATCGAGACACTTCAGCGGGTCCGCGGCGATGTCCGGGAGAAGGGCCTCAACGCACTACGGCAACTCCTCGACGAGATCGACGCGGGCCGGTTCCCCGGGCTTTTTCTCGTCATCACAGGCACCCCTGCCTTCTATGACGGTCAACAGGGCGCGCAGCGGCTGCCCCCGCTGGCCCAGCGCCTGGCCACCGACTTCACCACCGACCCGCGCTTTGACTCGCCGCGCGCGGTGCAACTCCGCCTGCCAGGCTTCGACTTGCCCAGGCTCGGCGAACTCGGCCGGAACGTCCGCGACCTCTACCAGGCAGCAGCGACCCATCCCGACCGGGTGGCCGCACGCGTCGACGACCGTTACGTTGACGAGCTGGCCACAGCTGTCACCGGTGGACTCGGCGGCAAAGTCGGCGTCGCACCGCGCGTCTACCTGCGCAAACTCGTCGCCGACGTCCTCGACAGGGTCGACGAGTTCGAGGACTTCGACCCGCGCGAGCACTATGCACTCACGATTGCGGAGGCCGAACTCAACAGCGCCGAGCGAAACGCCGCGGCCGGGGACGCCGACGACATCGCGCTGGAATTGCCATGAGCGCGGTCGGCGAACTGGAACCGGCGCTCGTCCACCACATCGTCAACACCCTTGGCTGGAAGGGCCTGCGTCCGCTCCAGGAAGCAGCGGTGGAGCCGCTGTCTCGGGGTGAGGACGCCCTGCTCCTCGCTCCTACCGCCGGCGGGAAGACGGAAGCGGCGTGCTTCCCGCTGTTGTCCCGGATGCACCGCTCCCGGTGGTCCGGCACGTCGGTGCTGTACCTCTGCCCCCTCAAGGCGCTGCTCAACAACCTGCTGCCCAGAGTCGAGACGTACACCTCCTGGCTCGGACGCAGCGCCGCACTCTGGCACGGCGACACCACCTCCGGTACCCGCAGGCGCGTCCTGGCCGGTCGGCCGGATGTCCTCCTCACCACCCCTGAGTCGCTCGAAGCGATGCTGGTGAGCGTCAATGTCGATCACGCGTCGTTCTTTTCGGGGCTCCGGGCGGTAGTGGTCGACGAGGTGCACGCCTTCGCCGGCGACGACCGGGGCTGGCACCTGCTGGCCGTACTGGAGCGACTGCAGCGCGTGGTGGGACGCCCACTCCAGCGCGTCGGGCTCTCGGCGACGGTCGGTAACCCCGGCGAACTTCTCACCTGGCTCCAGGGATCGGGGGCGGGCTCACGCCCCGGACAGGTCGTCGCCCCTCACCTGGACGCGCCGAGGGGTGCAGCGAGTGGTGCAACCCCTGTCTCCGTACCGCCCGGGGACATTCAGCTTGACTACGTGGGCTCGCTCGACAACGCGGCAACTGTGATTAGCACCTTGCACCGCGGTGAGAAACGCCTGGTCTTCTGCGAGTCACGGCGCCTGGTCGAAGAACTGGGATCAGCGCTACGAGGCCGAGGGGTGACCACGTTCCTCTCTCACGCATCGCTCTCGCTCGACGAGCGCAGGCGGGCGGAAGCGGCTTTCGCCGAAGCGCGGGACTGCGTGATCGTGTCGACCAGTACGCTCGAACTCGGCATCGATGTCGGTGACCTAGACCGGGTCGTGCAGATCGACGCCCCGGCGTCGGTCGCGTCCTTCCTGCAACGGATCGGCCGTACCGGGCGCCGCTCCGGGACCTCACGGAACTGTCTCTTCCTCACCCTCGACAGCGCGGGCCTGCTGAGTGCGGCAGGGCTCCTGTTGCAGTGGTCGCGAGGCTGGGTCGAGCCGGTGGTCGCACCTCCCGAGCCGCGGCACATCGTGGCTCAGCAATTGCTTGCCCTCTGCCTCCAGGAGGGCGGCGTCGGAAGCAATCTGTGGCATGACGGGTGGAACGGTCTCGGGCCGTTCGGCCCGTCCGCGCAGCCGATTGTCAAACACCTGGTGGCAGAGGGGTATCTCGATCAAGACGACGGGTTGCTCTTCATCGGCCCGGAGGCCGAACGCCGCTTCGGGCACCGGCACTTCATGGACCTCACCGCGGTATTCACCGCCCCGCCCCAGTTCACCGTCCTGCAGGGCCGGACCGAGATCGGCCGTACCGACCCCAGCCTGCTCACCGAGCACATCGCGGGCCCCCGTCGGCTCCTGCTTGCCGGGCGGAACTGGCAGGTCACCTATATCGACTGGAAACGGAAGCGGTGCTTCGTCGAACCGGTCGACGGAGGTGGCAAAGCCAAATGGAGCGGGGCTGGGTTCGGCCAGGGTGCGTCCTTCCGGCTTGTCCGCGCGGTGCGTGAAGTGCTCCTCGGCACCGACCCCCCGGTGAATCTGACCCGGAGAGCTCAGGGCTGCCTGGAAGAAGCACGGGAGCACTTCATGGAGCAAGTGCATCCAGGAGGAACTCTGATCGTGCGGGAACAAGGAAGAGCAGACCAGCTGCGCTGGTGGACATGGGCCGGACACAGGGCGAATGCCACTCTGGCAGCCACCCTCGGTGGCGTCGCGGTGCCAGGACAGCGTCTCAATGATCACTGGATACGCCTACGGGACGACCTCACTCCGACGGATTGGAGACTGGTCCGACAGGATGTGACGGAGCGCCTGGCTTTGCCGGACATCGACGAGAAGGCTGCCCGAGGTCTGAAATTCGGCGATGCTCTTCCCTCGCGACTGGCCGAGGCGACACTGGCGATCAGACTCGCGGACCTCGAATCTGCGGCTGCTGTGCTGTCCGAGCAAGTGCGCTTCACCGGAGGGGGCGTCTGAACTGCATGGTGCTGGGATGAAGCTCCCGTGCTGGGATCGTGCTGGGATGACCTCCTTCAGAACCATGTTTCCGCAGGTGGGAGCCCTGCCCTGCGGATTCCGCTTCAACGTCTAGCATCACCTCGAATCGCCCCTCATCTGCGTTTGCGCAGGTCAGGGGACGATTCGATGCCCGGATCCGTACGTTGTGGCGGAACGTTCAAGGTCTGCTTTCACGAGATGCAGCAAGCTGTTTGTGCAGGTCAGGGCGTTGCCGTCCGGTAGTTGGATCCGGGCGGGGGCTCCGGTTGCTGGATTCTTGCTGGTTCGTACCTCTACGACGCCGACGGCAACCGGCTGATCGCCCGCACCTCCGCCGAAACCACCCTCTACCTCCTTCACGCGAGTACGCGCTCAGCGTGCCGGGGGCACCGTCGCGCCGAAAATCCCAGGCCGGTAGGCGCGTGCCCGCCTCCTTCGACGTCGGCCCGGCTCGGCGGAGGCCCGGGTGACGCGGTCAGAGCCTGATGACGGTGACGCGTCCGCCGGGCCTCCGGGATCCCTTCGGGGCCCGGCCGCCGGCGCACTCATGGGGCGCAGGCCTCATCGACAGGCTGTTCTCGTAGAGGCGGTGCCGGGTGATCCGGCCGTCCTCGACGGTGAGGTGAAGCGCGAAAGGGCCCTTGAAGGAGAGCGCGACGAGCCACCCGGTGCCCCCGGCCATCCGGGGCGGCAAGGAACTCCTGCACCACGGCCCGGGTGGCCTCGGCGACGGAACCTGCGGTGGTGGCTGAACTCGTCGTGGCGGCGGGGGACTTGACGGACATGGCGCTCTCCTCGCCGTTGCGGCTGGATCCTGGCGGGGTTCCCGTCGATGTGCTTGATCCTGCCGGGGGAGGGGAGAACGGTCGATCACCTCGGGGGTCATGGCCCTGGCCGCTCCATTGCGGCGGACCACGCAACCGCATGCCGTTCTGCCGCGAGCCGCTGCCACATGCCGCTCTACGCATGTCGCCCGCCGCGCGGAATACGACCGGGGCGAGCCGTTCCGGACGGCGAACCGGTTCGGCCGCAGCCACGCCGAACGGCAGGTCGCTCCCTTCGCCCGGTGGAAAGGAGTTGAGGAGGACTACTCATGCGCCCCAGCCTCAGGCCGGTGCAGGACGTGGCTGGTGAGGGCTCCGGACCGGACCGGGACGGGGTCGTGGGGTGGTGGCGTCCGCGGAGACGCGGCCGAGCCGATGGAGGAGTCGGGCGCGCAGCGGATCCGAGTCCGGGAGACCGAGTTCGCCGGTGACGGTCATGGCCTGGGTCCAGGCGGCGCGGGCTGCGTCGGGGTCGGCGGCGCCGTGGTAGATGTCGCCGAGGCGGACGAGCCCTGCGGCTTCGCTGTGGCGGTCTCCGGTCTGGTGGAACAGGTCGAGGGCCTGCCGGTAGCAGTCGACGGCCTGGGAACGCCGGCCGAGGTGGTGATGGATGTAGCCGAGGCTGTCCCAGATGTGGGCCTGCCCGTTGAGGTCTCCGGTCTCCTGAGCCAGATCGAGGGCCTGGCGGCAGTGTGCGAGGGCCTCGCGGTGGTCGCCGAGTTGGGCGAGGATCCAGCCGATGTGGTTCAGTGCGGCGGACTGCCCGGCCCGGTCCTCGGCGGCCCGGTGGTGCGTGAGGCTGTACTGAGCGTGGCCGAGTGCTTGCTGGTGGTGGCCCAGGGCCTCGGACATCCGGGACAGGTGCTGGTGGATGCGGGCCTGCCCGGCGTGGTTGCCGACTTCGCCGAACAGGTCCAGCGCGAGCAGGTAGTGCGCGCGGGCGTCGTCGGGACGGTCCAGCCGGTCCTGGGCGAGTCCGAGACCTCGGTGGGCGTGGGCCTGTCCGGCCTTGTCGTCCTGGCGCCGGGCGGCGTCCAGGGCCGTGGTGTGGACGGTGGTCAGCGCCCTCCGGTATCCGTACCGGTCGAGATAGGTCGTGAGCGCCGAGGCGAGCCGCCAGGTGTGGACGTCGAAGCCGGCGGTGGGCGCCTGTTCCACGGCGGCGAGGAGGACCGGGTACTCGGCGGTGAACCAGCCCTGTGCCTGCCGGTGGTCCGACAGTTCCCCAGGTGCGGCGCCCGGCTGGGCGGGTGGCAGAGGAGTCGGGTTGGGCCGGGGAGTCAGCAGGGCGTCGGCCCTGTGGGCGGTGTGCAGGTAGTGGTCGAACATTCGGTGCGCCGCGGTGTGCCGGGCGTCGTCGCTGTCGTGCGTGGAGACCAGTTCGGCGGCGTAGGCGCGCAGCAGGTCGTGGAAGGCGTACCGGCCGGGGGCATGTTCGGTGAGCAGATGTCCGCGGACCAGTTCGGCCAGCAGGACACGGGTGCGCGCTGCCGGTACGTCGGCCAGTGCGGCGATGGCCGGCAGCGCGGCGTCGGGCCCGGGGTGCAGGCCCAGTAACCGGAAGATCCGGGCGGGCTCGGCGCTGAGCGCGTGGTAGGACCAGGAGAACACCGCCCGCACCTGGCTGGTCGCCTCCCCGCCGTCCAGGGCGTCCAGGCGTCCGTCGGCCCGGCGCAGCTCCCCGGCGAGCGCCGCGAGCGGGAGACCGGGCTGGGCGGCGGCGCGGGCGGCAACGATCGCGAGCGCGAGTGGCAGGCCCGCGCACCGGCCGACGATCCCCCGTACAGCGACGGGTTCGGCCGCCACCCGGTCCGCGCCCAGTCGGCCGGTCAGCAGCTCCCGGGCCTCACCGGGAGCGAGCAGACCGACGGTCAGCAGATGGGCCCCTTCGGCCGCGGCCAGCCCGGTCAGCGTTTTCCGGCTGGTGACCAGCGCCAGACACCCGGGCGCCCCGGGCAGCAGCGGACGGACCTGCTCGGCATCGCGGGCGTTGTCCAGCACCACCAGCACCCGCCGCCCGGCCAGCAGGCTGCGGTACAGCCCGGCCTGCGCCTCCAGACCGGCAGGTATACGGGCCGGTGACACCCCGAAGGCGTCCAGGAACCCCCGTACCGCCTCCGCCGGGCTCATCGCCGACCCGCCGGGAGCGAACCCTCGCAGATTCACGTACAACTGCCCGTCAGGAAAGGCCTGTTGGGCCCGGTGTGCCCAGTGCACGGCCAGCGCGGTCTTGCCCACCCCCGCGGTGCCCGACACTGCCGAGATCACCACCGCCGACGGCTGATCCGCCGCCGAGGCGAGGATTTCCTCAAGCCGGGCGAGTTCCTCGTCGCGGCCGGTGAATCCGCGTACGCCCATGGGCAGTTGTACGGGGATCTCGCCCGGCCATGGCACTGTGGCCGCCGAGGACGGCCGCGCCCGGGGAGCAGCCGGGGGAGGAGCGGGGGAAGCGGCCCCGACCGACACCCGGGGTGCCGGCCACGAGTGGGGCTCGGACAGGCCTCCCCGCAGGATCGCCTGGTGTACCTCCCGCAACCCCGGACCGGGGTCGGCCCCCAGTTCCTCGGCAAGCCGCTGCCGGACGGCGGCGTAGCAGTCAAGCGCCTCCGCGCCACGCCCGGCGGCGTGCAGCGCCCGCATCAGCGCCTCGGTCAGCGGCTCCACCAGCGGATAGTCGCCCAGCAGCTCGGTCAGTGGACCGATCACAGCAATGGGATCACCGACGCGCGACTCCATGTGGGCCCACCCGACGACGGCGTCCACGCGCTGCCGCCGCCATGCCTCGCGTACACGCGCCGCCCATGGCCCGCCGAGCCCGGCCAGTGGCTCCCCGCGCCACAGTCCGAGCGCCTCGCGCAACAGCGCCGCCCGTGCCTCATCAGTCCGCCCCGCCTCCCGGGCCTGGCCGACCAACTGCCGGAACCGGTGTACGTCCACCTGGTCCGGGCGTGCCTCCAGAAGGTACCCGCTCGAACGGCGCACCAGGCGTAACCCGGGATCCCCTTCGTCTCCGGTCTGCTCGCACACCCGGCGGAGCCGGGCGATATGGGCATGCAGCGCGCGCCGTGCCCCGTCCGGCGGATCCGCGTCCCAGACCCGTTTGATCAGTACGTCGGCCGCGACGGGCCGGCCGGTGTCCACCGCCAGCGCTGCCAGCACGGACCGGCGCTGTGGTGGCCCGACCTCCGTCGTCCGGCCCCGTACCGACAGCTCCACCGGACCAAGAAGCCGCAATTCCGCCACGATGTACGCACCCCCCGCGCATATCAGCTTCACAAGTCGCGCACACCCTCACGCTGGGCGACAACCTATCGACAACGTCCTGACCCACACGCGGACTTCAGTCTGGTGAGGCGGAAACGGCGTCCATGCACGGGCGGCGCTCCGCACACGGGGAGCGGCGGCGTGAGGAGCCGGGGAGTCGTACGAAGCGGGCGGTCTGCCTGCTGAGGGCCATGACCGGATCTTCGAGCCGGCCGTCGCGATCACGGCCCGGACCGGCTTTGTGTCCTTCCGGGCTGTCGTCCACGGCCCGACCGTCGGTTCGAGGCGCTCACCTGCCCTGGCGGCCGTACCGCTGCCAGGGCATCGACCTACGGGGGGCATCCGCGAGATGGCTGGGACGACGGACGCGACGGCAGCAGGCTCGGTGATCTCCTTGCCGCAAGGAGGCGGCGCGGTGAGCGGCTTGGGGGAGAAGTTCACCCCCGACCTGTTCACGGGGACAGGGAACATGTCAGTGCCGTTGACGGTGCCCGCGGGGCGCCAGGGAGCGACACCCACGCTGTCCCTCGGGTACAGCACCGGCGGCGGTAACGGACCGTTCGGCCTCGGTTGGCAGTTGAGCCTGCCCGGGGTGTCGCGGAAGACGTCGCACGGAGTTCCGAGGTACGTCGACGCCCCCGGCGAGGGTGACGACCCGGCAGACGTGTTCGTGCTGGCGGGCGCCGAGGATCTGGTGCCGGTCGCAGGCAGCTACCCGGGCCGGGTGCGGTACCGGCCTCGTACCGAGGGACTGTTCGCCCGGATCGAGCACGTCAGGGACGCGACGGGGGACTACTGGGAGGTCCGGAGCAAGGACGGCTCGCTCACCAGGTACGGGACGCCACGCCCCGCGGAAGCGCCGCAGACCTGGGAGGACCCCGCGGTGATCGCCGACCCGGGGGATGCGAGCCGGGTGTTCGGCTGGCGGGTGACCGAGACCGTCGACGCGCTCGGCAACCTGGTCAGGTACACCTACCGTCCGGACGCGGGCACTGGGCAGCGACGGTTCGGGGCCCAGCCGCTGCTCGCGCGGGTTGCCTATGCCGACTACGGCGACCGGGCCGGGCCGGTGTTCCTGGTCAGCGTCGACTTCGAGTACACATCGCGCCCTGACCCGTTCTCCGACTACCGGGCGGGATTCGAGGTGAGGACGTCGTTGCGCTGCGACACGATCCGGGCGACGACGCATGCCGCGGACGGAGTGGCGCGGACGACACGTGAGTACCGGCTCGCATATGAGCAAGCCGCGTTCAACGGGGTGTCGCTGCTCGCGAGCGTGACCGCGGTGGGCATCGACGAGTCGGTCACGACCTCGGGCAGCGGCAGCCCGAGTGACGGGCCGACGGAACCGCCAGATGTGCCGGGGCAGGGCGACGGACCCGGTGGCGTTCCCGGATCCGATCCGCAGTCGGCGACGGCCGTCACAGCTCCTGCGGAAGAACCGCTGCCGCCGTTGGTGTTCGGGTATTCGGCCTTTGAACCGGGCGGGCGCAGATTCTCCCCGGTGACCGGACCCGGCTTCCCGGCCACCGCGTTGAACAGCCCGACGCTCGCCCTGGTAGACCTGCACGGCGCCGGCCTGCCCGACATCGTGGAACTCGGCGCGGCCGCGCGAGTGTGGCGCAATATGGGCGGCGGACGGTTCCAATTACCGCGCTCGATGGCCGAGGCGCCCCCGTTCTCGCTCGGCGAGGCGGGCGTGCGATTCCTGGACGCCGACGGCGACGGGCGGCCCGACCTGGTCGTGCCGTCGATGGGCAGGACAGGAAGGGACACCGGCCCCACGGCGGGCTACTTCCCGATGGCCTTCGCGGGCGGGTGGAGCCGCCGCGCCTTCACGGCCTATCCGCAGTCCCCGGGTGTGAGCCTCGCAGACCCGAAGGTGAAGCTGGTCGACCTCGACGGCGACGGGCTGACCGACGTGTTGAGGTCGGGCACTCGGCTGCAAGCGTGGTTCAACGACCGCGATCCCCGCCTGGCGTGGCGGCGGACCGCGGTGAGCAACGGCAGTGGTCCGCAGGTCGACCTGGCCGATCCGCGGGTGCGGCTGGCCGACATGACCGGCGACGGTCTGCAGGACATCGTGCTGCTGCGCAACGGGAACGTGTCCTACTGGCCGAACCTGGGGCACAACAGGTGGGGGGCGCAGGTATCGATGCGCCACGCGCCGCGCCTGCCCGACGGGTACGACCCGCGCCGTGTGCTGCTGGGCGACGTCGACGGCGACGGCGCCGCCGACCTGCTGTACGTCGACAGTGGGCGGGTCCTGCTGTGGGGCAATCAGTCCGGCAACGGCTGGAGCGAAGCGCCGGTCGTCATCCGCGGCACCCCGGTGGTGGCCGACATCGACGCGCTCGAACTGTCCGACCTGTACGGCACCGGGATGGCGGGGCTGTTGCTGAGCCGGGCGGCAGGCGTCTCCGGCGGGCCCCAGGCGCGATTCCTCGACTTCACCGGTGGAGTCAAGCCGCACCTGCTCACGATGATGGACAACCGACTCGGTGCCGTCACCCGGGTGACGTACACGCCGTCGACGCAGGAGTACCTGCGTGACGCCGCCGATCCGGCCACCCGATGGCGCACCACGCTGCCCTTCCCCGTACAAGTGGTGACGAAGGTCGAGGTCGCCGACCGGATCTCGGGCGGCACGCTGGCCACCGAATACCGCTACCGCCACGGCTACTGGGACGGCATCGAGCGTGAGTTCCGCGGGTTCGCGCTGGTCGAGCACCTCGACACGGAGTCGTTCGCCGGGGCGGCGGGCACGGCGGGCTCGGGCGTGCCGGAGGGCCACTACGCGCCACCCGTGCTCACCAGAACCTGGTTCCACTCCGGTCCGGTCGCCGCCGACGAGGCTGGGGACTGGACCGAACTCGACTTCAGCCACGAGTACTGGCAAGGCGACGCGCCCATGCTGTCCAGGCCCGCCGAGCAGCTCGCGTTCCTGGCCGGGCTGCCGCGCCGCGCCCGCCGCTCGGCATTGCGCACCTTGCGCGGGCAGGCCCTGCGCACCGAGGTGTACGCGGTGGACGGCAGCGCGCTGTCCGACCGGCCCTACACCGTGACGGAGACGCTGTCGGGCGTGCGGGAGGAGGAGGCAGCGGGCGGCGGGCCCGACCGGGAACGCATCTTCTTCCCGTTCTCGCTCGGCGGGCGCACGACCCAGTGGGAGCGCGGCCCCGAGCCCATGACTCAGTTCACCTTCCCCGCCGGACACGACGCGTACGGGTTCGCGACCGGGGAGGTCTCCATCGCCGTGCCGCGCGGCCGCGACCCGCTGGCGGGCGCCGCGCCGGCCACGGTGCCCGAGCCCTACCTGGCCACGTATGCGACCACGGAGTACGCCCGCCGCGACGACGCCGACCGCTATCTCGTCGACCGGGTCGCCAGGACATCGAGCTACGAGGTCGTCAACGACGGCCGCCTGCCGGTGCCCGCCCTGTGGGACGCGGTCCTGGCCGGCCCGGTGACAGGGACGGGACTGTCGCTACGGATGATCGGACATACCCGTACGTACTTCGACGGTGACGCGTTCGTCGGGCTGGCCCTCGGCGTGCTGGGTGAGTACGGCCTGCCGGTGCGCACCGAGTCCCTCGCGTTCACCGACGCATTCCTCGATGACCTGTACCGGGCCGGCGACCCGCTCGCGGTCGGGCCGCGGCCGGTCGTCCTGGGCCCCGGGCCGGTGAGCGGGTGGCCGGCGGAATATCCGGCCGAGTTCCGTGCCGCGCTACCGGCCCTGGCCGGGTACCGGCGCTATGCAGTCGGCGACGTGCCCGGATCGCCGGGCGGTTTTTACGTGGTGTCCGGCCGGCACCGCTACGACGTCCATGTCCCGGGCCGGGTGAAGCGCGGCATGCCGGTCGCCACCCTCGATCCGGTCGGCGCGCAGAGCACGATCGACTACGACGAGCACGACCTGCTGGCGGTCCGCACGGTCGACGCCGCGGGCCTGGCGGTCTCGGCGGTGAACGACTACCGGGTTCTGCAGCCGCGCGAGGTGACCGACGTCAACGGCAACTCCACCTCGGTGACGTTCTCCCCGGTAGGGCTGGTCACCGCCCAGTACGTGCGCGGCAAGAACGGCGAGGGCGACCGCGACGCGCCCGGTGTGCGCACGGTGTACGACCTGCACGCGTTCGCCGGGCGCGGACGGCCGGCCTCGGTGCGCAGCATCAGCCGGGTGCACCACGACACCGAACCCGATGTCGCAGCCGGAGAGCGGGACGAGGTGATCGTCTCGGTGGCATACTCCGACGGTTTCGGCCGGGTGCTGCAGACCCGGTCGCAGGCCGAGGAGACACTCTTCGGCGACCCGTCCTTCGGCGGCAACGCCATCCCGGCCGGCGACCTCACGCCCCCAGGCGATTCGACGGGCCGGACCAGGGCGCCGGGCAGCCCGGACAACGTGGTCGTGTCCGGCTGGCAGGTGTACGACAACAAGGGCCGGGCGGTGCAGAAGTACGAGCCGTTCTTCTCCGCCGGGTACGACTACGCGCCGCCTCTCGACGCTCAGCTCGGACAGAAGGCGATCATGTTCTACGACCCGCGCGGACGGGTCGAGCGCACGGTGAACCCGGACGG
The DNA here is from genome assembly GCF_011045015.1 of Streptomyces scabichelini. Classification (GTDB taxonomy): domain Bacteria; phylum Actinomycetota; class Actinomycetes; order Streptomycetales; family Streptomycetaceae; genus Streptomyces; species Streptomyces scabichelini. The sequence goes on from NZ_JAAKZY010000099.1 coordinate 25,433, forward strand.
CAGCGAGCAGCGTGTGGTCTTCGGTATCCCTGCCGACCTGGCGGATCCGGACCACTACCTGCCGACGCCGTGGGAGTCCTGCACCTACGACGCGAACGACAACGCCGGCCGTACCCACCCGGCGCAGGCACAGCCGTACGCGAGCCACTGGAACACCCCGTCCGGCGTGGAGGTCGACGCGCTCGGCCGCGCGGTCACCGCGGTCGACCGCAACGGCCACGCGCCGTCCGACTGGTTCACCACCCGCTCGGCGTACGACATTCAGGGCAACCTGGTGGCGATCACCGACGCGCTGGGCCGCGAGGCGTTCCGGTACTCCTTCGACCTGGCCAAGCGTCGTTGGCGGACCGACAATATCGACGCCGGCCGCCGCGACACCGTCCCCGATGCCCTGGGGAGCGTCGTCGAGAGCCGTGACAGCAAGGGCGCGCTCATCCTGGGCGCGTTCGACCTGCTGCACCGGCCGACGCGGGTCTGGGCCAGGGACGACGCCACCGGCCCGGTCACCCTGCGGCAACGCATCGACTACGGCGACGCCGGCACGCCCGCCCAGCGCCCCGTCGAACGGGACGGCGCCCGCACCCGCAACCTGCTCGGCCGGGCGGTCCACCACCGGGACGAAGCCGGGTACGTCGCCACCGTCTCTGTCGACTTCAAGGGCAACGCGGTGCAGAGCACCCGCACGGTGATCGCCGACGCGCCCGTCCTGGCCACCTACGACCGGGCGGCCACCGCCGGCTGGCAGGTGCAGCCGTTCCGGGTCGACTGGACGCCAGGCCCTGGCCAGACCCAGGCCCAGCGCGACGGGCAACTGCTGGAGCCGGCCGCCTACGTCACGTCTGCCCAGTACGACGCCCTGAACCGTGTCAAGAGGCGCTTCCTGCCCACCGACGTGGAGGGCAAGCGGCACGTGCTGTACCACACGTACAACCGCGCGGGTGCGCTGGAGCAGGTGCAGCTCGACGGCACCGTGCACGTCAAGCGCATCGCCTATGACGCCAAGGGCCAACGATCGCTGATCGCCTACGGCAACGGCGTGATGACCCGCTATGCCTACGACCCGCACACGCTCCGACTGGTCCGGCTGCGCAGCGAGCACTACAACCAGGTCGACGCGACGACATACCGGCCGACGGGACCCGCTCTTCAGGACCACGGCTACGACTACGACCTGGCCGGCAACCTCATCACCCTGCGCGACCGCACACCCGGCAGCGGCATTCCCAACAACCCCGAAGCACTGACCAGTGCCAACCCTCCACTGCGCGCCCTGCTCGGCAGCGGTGACGCGCTCAACAGGCGCTTCTCCTACGACCCCACCTACCGGCTGGTGACCGCCACCGGCCGCGAACACCAGGCGCCGCCGACCGGGGATCCGTGGATCGATCTGCCCCGCGGCACCGACGCCACCAAAGCCCAGCCCTACACCGAGACCTACCGCTACGACCCCGTCGGCAGCATCCTGCGACTCACCCACGCGGGTACCGGCGGCTTCACCCGCGACTTCACCGTCCTGACCGACAGCAACCGACTGCACCGGATGACCGTCGGCACGTCGCCGTACGACTACACCTACGACCCGAACGGCAACCTGACCGCCGAGACAACCAGCCGGCACTTCGCCTGGAACCTCGCCGATCAGCTCGTCACCTTCGCAACGCAGACAGCGGGCGCTGAGCCCTCCGTGCACGCCCACTATCTCTACGACGCCACCGGGCTGCGCGTGAAGAAACTCGTCCGACGGCAGGGCGGCGGAGTCGAGGTGACCCACTACCTCGACGACGCCTTCGAGCACCATCGCTGGACCGGACCGCAATCCGGCACGAACAACCTCGTCCACGTCATGGACGACCGCCAACGGGTCGCTCTCATCCGGGTCGGCGCGGCTCACCCCGACGACCGCGGCCCAGCCGCCGCCGTCCACCTCGCCGACCACCTCGGCAGCGGCACCACCGTCGTCGACGGCGCCGGCGCACTCGTCAACCGCGAGGAGTACACCCCGTACGGCGAAACCAGCTTCGGCAGCTACACCCGCAAGCGGTACCGCTTCACCGGGAAGGAACGCGACGAAGAAAGTGGCCTCACACGCTGCGGGGTGAGGTATTTGATGCCGTGGGCCGGGAGGTGGACGAGCTGCGACCCCCTTGAGGCCGCAGGCGGTCTCAACAGCTTCGAATACGCCAACGACAATCCCTCGTGTCTCGTGGACCCCGAAGGAATGGCGCCCGAAGCGCCCCCTGCCCAAGATTATCCAAGAGACGAGAATGGGGTTATCCAACTTCCTGGTGAAGTCATCCATGTAACGGGGACAGCGCCCGCACCTTCGAATCTCGACCGTGCCGTGGCGAACGGACTGAGTCACGCCAGTACCCGGGATGAAATGGAACGCCAGGAGACCTGGGAATACGAGCGGCAGCCCAATGCGCTTAGTCGCGAACAACGGGCGGACTACTACCGCGACCACCCGGGGGCCGACGCCGACTACTACGCCGGTGTGCAAGATCGGCACAACGCCTACTGGGCTCGCGAAGAGGCGCGGCTTCGTGGCCAGCAGCGGCGGATGGACAACGCCGCAAGCGTCGTCGACAAGATCGTCGTAGCCCACGCGGCAGCCGCCGCGATCCTCGTCGGCGGCGAGGCGCTCGCCGCCGCGAGCGTGAGCCGAATCGCCTACTGGCTCGGTCCGAAGCTCTACTTTTCGAGCCGCGTGGCCCCTGTTGTTGCCCTCGGCGTGGGCGTCCTCTCCCCGCCGGGCGCCCCCGACCTCGACCTGCCCGGCCAAGCCGACGACGCCGGAAGGCTGGTCCGCGGGATCTTCTCCAAAGGAATTCGCCGGGTCGGCAATAACGGGGCGAAAAACGAACAATTCGAGGCCGCGATCAAGGAGGCGGAACGTCAGATGGGATTCAAGCTCACGCATAAACAACGGCGAGATTGTCATCAAATGGTCAGCAAGCAGGACTTTTCGTTCCGCGAAATGGTGGACGCGTTTGTTGGTGTGTACGGGCATCGTCGTTGAATCCCAGCCATGAAGTCGGGCGTCTGTGGCTCATGGAATGACGCCACTGAATTACAAGAGGGAGGCAAGATCGTGAGCGTTACCGTACAGATCAATTCACCGGCCACGAATGCGGTGATGGGCCGCACGGTCACCGTGACCGCCCAGGTGAACGGACTCGTCGCGCAGGGCGGAGACCACGACCCCTACGACATTCTCACCACCGTGATGGTCTCCGTCGCCGGACTGCCCGCGGTGCAGGCGAGCAGCGTGGGCGGGGCATGGACGGCCCAGGTGCCCCTGCCGGCATCCGTCGCGCCGGGCACGCAGATCTCGGTCACGGTGACTGCCAATTACCGTGCGATTTCTTTCTACATCCCGTATCCCGAGCAGTGGCCCGACGTATGGTCGGCTAATTCCGTCGCACTCAGCAGCTCCCAGACCGTCCAGGTGCAGATGGCGTTACCGCCGGCGTTCACCTGGGTGGCCCCTGCCGCCGGCAGCACGGTCGACCTGCTGGAGGGGGGTGCACAGGTCAGTGTCCAGCTGAACATCACGCGTGCCCAGCGCCTGCCGCTCACGATCGCCATCACCCGGGACGGTACGACCACGTCCGCGCCGTTCACCGGCGGCTCCTCGTACCAGGTGCCTGTGAGCCTGCTGCCCATGCCGCTCGGGGCACGGTCCATCACCGTCACCTGTAGCGATCCCGACGGCCTCACCGCGACGCAGACCCGCACATTCACCGGCCGGGACGCGGCGCCGCCCAGGTTGCAGGCCGCGGCCACCACGACAGTCGTCGGCGACGCCAACGGTGCCGCGACGGCATCCCTGCAAGGGACGGCGCCCGACGCGCAGAGCGGCATGGTCGGCGGCAGCGCCAAGGTGGAATGGGCGCTGTCCGCCAACGGCACGAGGACGGCGGCGAAGCCGGTGTCCGGCAATGACTTCAGCAACTGGACGGCGGACGTACCTCTGTCCGGGTTCGGCGCGCACACCGTCCACCTGCGGGCGACCGACAACGCGGGCACCACGGCGGCCAAGGACATCCAGGTCACGGTGATCAGCTCGTACGTGCCCACGACACTGGAAGAACGGCTCAACGAACGCGCATATCTCGCCGCGCTGTTGTCCTTCGTGCACGAGCAGGTCAACGTGCCCGGCCCGCCCGCCGCTCCGCTCGACACCGCGACCCTGGTCGCCGCACTCGGGCAGCCGGTCGACCGGCTCAGCCAGCCGCTGTCGGCTGCGGCCGACCGAGGCACCCGCGAAGTCAATCAGCTACGGATACCGGTGGAGCTCCTGAGAGCCCGCATCGCGGCCACGAACACTCCCACCGGCCCCGGTGCCAACCTGGAACTGCGGTACCGCACCACGTCCTACGCGTCGCTGCTCGCAGCCGCCGGAACGTCCTATGCGGAACTGCGGCTGGCGCGGGGCACCGACACCGTGACCCGCCAGGCGCTCGCCGCCCGGCTCGGCATCACGCTGTCGGCGACCGCGCCCGACGAGCTGGACCAGCTGCTCATCGACAGCCCCGCCCTCACCGAGACGGCGCTGGAGATACTGTTCGGCCTGCCGTCGACCACCGCTTCCGACCCGCTGCGCGCCCCTGCCGTGCCACTCCTGCTCAGCCGGCGACTGTCCGCCCAGTCACTTGCCTGGGCCGCGCAGGACCAACACCCGAACGCGCCGAGGGCCTTCGGAGTGCTCGCCGACCCCGACGTGATCAGCGCCGCCGACGTGATCAGCGGCCCGGTCGGTGATCCCGTCCGCAAGCTGCTGACGGACCGGGCTCAGGCACTGGCCGCGTTCACGGGCACCCTGTCGGCCCTCATGCCGGGCAAGACCCCGGCGGCCGGGCTGGCGGCGATGCTCGCGCTGGCGCAGCCCGGCCTCGATCTCGCGGCTCTCGCGGCCAAGGACGCACAAGGCATCGACATCAGCGGCACCCTCACCGCGCAGGGCCTGACCCGCGCCGGCTTCGTCCACCTCAGGAAGCTGAGCGCCCTGGCAGGCACCGGGACCGTCACCACCGCCGAGTGGGACGACGGCCTGGCCGTACTCACCGCTGCGCACAAGCGGCGGAACCTGTACCCCTCCTGGCGGGCGGCCGAGTCGGGCTTCGTACTCTCGCCGGACTTCTTCGTCCGTGGCGGCACCGGTCCCACACCCGGCCCGTACCGGGCAGAGGGGGATGCCCGCGCCGAGTGGCAGAGTGTGCTGCGGGCCAGGATCGCGCAGCGCCAGGACCTCATCGACGCCAACGCGCAGGCCGTGGCGGCGACCGAACAGGCTGCTCTGCCCATCCTGCGCGACGCGCTGCTCACCGACCTGGCCACCGAACCGGCCGCTACCACCGGAAGCGTGGGCGAGGCGTTGTCCGCGCGGTACTTCGTCGACATGCTCGCGGGCGGGACACTGCGCACCACCCGTATCAGGCAGGCCGTCGAAAGCGTGCAGTCGCTGCTGTCGGCGAAACGGTCGGGCGAACTCGCCGCGGACCATCCGGCGGCGGGCTGGGCGCTCAGAAACGGCGTCGACACCTTCGCCGCCGCATGGGCGTGGCTGGGCGAGCAGGGAAGCTGGCGGGCGGCCACCACGGCCTTCCTGTTCCCCGAGCGGCACCTCGACCCCACCTTGCTGGTCCCGAGCACCAAAACCATGACGTCAGGATCGTCACAACTACCCCTGGACATCCTCTTCGCCCAGATCAGCGCGCCGGGGGCCACATTCACCGCCGGGACCGCCGTCAAGCTGGCGGCCGACTACCTGGTGAACAAGAAGATCACGTTCCCCGCGTCGTACACCTATCTCGATCCGCAGCGTACGGACGACCACCAGACCAGGCTCTCTGGGGACCCGAAGCATCCGGAAGACCCCAAGCCTCCGGACGAGCCGGTCCGCAAGGAGGTCTTCTGGGTGGTGCCGATGCTGCTGGCCCAGCGCCTGCAGACGGCCGGCGACTACCGGGCCGCGCTCGACTGGTACTGGACCGTCTATTCGTACGACCGCGTCAGCCCGAAGTCCATCTACAGCGGGATCAACAACGAAACGATCTCCAGTCCCGATCTGACCTTCCCGCCGGGCTGGACGGCCGGCCTCGACCCGTTCACGCTGGTGGGCTCGGCGTCGGCCAAGCGTCCGAAGCCTTACACCCGATACACCCTGCTGTCGATCATCAGGTGCCATCTCGACTACGCGGACGCCGAGTTCGCCCGGGAGACCGACGAGTCGGTCGCGCATGCCCGCACCCTGTACGTCACCGCACGCAGGCTGCTCGACTCCCCGGCTCTGGTGCCGCAGAAGCCGACGAACACGGGGGAGCCGGCCCTGCCGATCCCGGAACTCGTCATCCTGCGCACCCGGGTGGACATGCAACTGGCCAAGCTGCGCCAGGGCCGCAACATTGCGGGCATGCCGCGCGCGCAAGGGCTCGCAGCCGCCACGGTCAGCCAGCCGACCCCGTACCGCTTCAAGGTCCTGCTGGAGCGGGCCAAACAGCTCACCGCGCAGGCCGCCCAGATGGAGGCGGGCTACCTCGCCGCCCTGGAGAAGTACGACGAGCGCAACCTGCGCCTCTACGACGCGGTCAAGGCGGTCGACCTCAGCGCGGCGCAGGCCACGGTGGCGGCGAGCCGAGTCGGCGAGGCCAAGGACGCCGCCACGGCGGCGGAGGCCCAGAAGACGAAGGCCGACACGCTGGTCACCACTTACACCGCCGCCATCGAGGCGCCTGCGAACCAGTACGAGCAGGACCTGCTGGACAGCTACGCCGAGATGCGCGACATCAGAGACCGCATCTCGGAGACCGATGCGACGATCGGTGTCCTGCAGGCGGCTTCTCAAACGGCCAGCATGTGGGAAACGGTTTCCTCCTTCGGGCTGAAGGTGGGGCTGGCTGCTGGGATCTCCGCGGCCACCGTGACCAAGGCCGTCTTCCAACACCAGCAGAACGACCTCGAAGCGCAGATGCAGGCCAACCAGTTGCGGGCCGGCGTCGAGCAGCGCAAGGACGAGTGGCGGCGCCAGGTGGTTGCCGCCCAGCAGGACGTGCAGATCGCCGGGGCACAGATCACCGTGGCCAAGGACCAGGTCACGATCGCCCTGGGGGAACAGGCCGTCGCGACGCTGCAACACGACCAGGCGATGGGCACCCTGACGTTCCTCAACGGACAGTTCACCAACGCCGACCTGTACCTGTGGATGAGCAACACGCTGGGCGGGGTGTACCGGTACTTCCTGCAGCAGGCCACCGCCACCGCCCGGCAGGCGCAGGCCCAACTGGCGTTCGAACGGGCGGAGCCGGCCCGGGTCCTGATCCGTCAGGACTACACGCAGTCGCCCGCCGAACTCACCACCAACGCGGGACCCAGCCGCCAGGGCCTGACCGGCGCCGAGCAGCTCAGCGAGGACCTCACTCGCCTCGACGAGTACGCCTTCACCTCGGCCCGGCGGCGGTTGAACCTGACGCAGACGCTCTCGCTGGCCCGGCTCATGCCGGTGGAGTTCCAGGAGTTCCGGCGCACCGGAACGCTCGCGTTCACCACGCCCACGTCCCTGTTCGACGCCGACTTCCCGGGGCACTATCTGCGGCTGATCCGCCAGGTGCGGGCCAGTCTGGTGGCCCTCGTCCCGCCCGACCGCGGAATCCGGGCCACGCTGTACTCCAACGGGATCTCCCGGGTGACCACCGGAGGCGACGGCTCCTTCCAGGATGTCGTGGTACGCAGCGACCCCGGTATCGTCGCCCTGACGTCGCCGGTCAACGCCAGCGGGGTGTTCGAGCTCGACGCCCAGTCGGACATGCTGCTGCCGTTCGAGGGCAGTGGTGTGGACACCAGCTGGGAGTTCCGGTTGCCGCCCGCTGCCAACCCGCTCGACTTCTCCAGCATCGTCGACCTGCTGGTCACGGTCGATTACACCGCCGCCTACGACGACACCTACCGCGACCAGGTGGTCACCAGGCTCAACGCCAACCGGGACCGGGGCGCCGACTGCGTGTTCAGCCTGGCCCGCGACTTCCCCGACCAGTGGTACGACCTCAACAACCCGGCCGACCCGGCGGCCAGGTCGGCGACGCTCGCACTGCGCGACGTCGACTTTCCGGTCGGGATCGACGACCTCGCCGCCGCGGCCGTCGCCGTTCGCCTGTCGAGCGACGCCACGGTCCCCGAGACCACGATCTCGCTGCGGCATGGTGCTGTCGGGGGCACGGCCACGGCAACCAACGGCATGGCCAGCACCCGCCGTGGCAACGCCACAGCCTGGACGTCGTTCCTCGGTACCAGCCCAGCGGGGGACTGGCAGCTCAGCTTCGGCAGCGAGGCAAGTGCCCTGTTCAATTCCGGCGCGCTCGACGACATCCTGCTCGTCCTGAGCTGGACCGGGCAGGGCCCTGCCTGGGCGCGCTAGAGCCGGATTCCGCTTTCCGTGGGTATAAGTCCTGGTGGCGGGGTGGTTCGGGTGCTCGGGAGCGGGTGCGGGCGGTGGTGTTACGGGCATGGCCGGGCCGTGATGAGGACGAGCGGGTGGTGGTGCGTCGGCTGTCGCGGGCCCGCGAGGCGCCGCGAGATGTGGTGACGCGGGCCCGGATGGTCGAGCTGGTCCGGGCTGCGGGTTGCGGGTGCCGAATAATCACCCGTCCTGCTCACGCGGCATGTTGGTGCTCGTGGAGGGTTCCGCCCAGTCGATCTCGTCGGCGGATGTTCAAGTGCGGTGCCTGGCCGAGTTCAGCGATGAGGTCGGGCAACGGTTCGGAGTGGAGCTGCTTGATCCAGGGCCCGGTGCGGCCGATGCCCGTTGTGGGACGACTCCAACTCGCTCAGGGCGTGCAGGAGATGGCTCTGGTTCTGGATGAGGGTGCGGTCCAGCAGCTCGCGTCGGCAGGTCCGCATCCAGCGTTCCACGATGGAGTTCATCCGCGGTATCCGGATACCGCTGGTGACGACCTCCAGTCCGGCATCGGCGAGTACAGCGTTGACGGCTGCCGTGAACTTCGAGTCGCGGTCAGAGCGACGTCGTAGCCAACTCCGTTGGCTGGCAGGTGTATCGGTACGACCTAGAGCGCCCGTCGCAGGCCGCGAAGTCCTGCGCCGGTTCCGGCAGGGCGAGGACCTTGGCGGGGACCGGCGGCGGCTGGAGCTGCTGGACTGGACCGACCCCTTCGGGGATGTCCCGCGCCGGCCCTGCACCCGTGGTCAGCGGGCCGGCCAAGACGTGGTGCACAGGTAGGTCTTTCACTACTGGGCGATCGACGACCTCGTCTGCCAACTGCACCTGCCCGGCATGGAGGCCACCGCCGGGCTGATACTGCTCACCGCGATGACTGGGCAGAACAAGAGCGTCCTGCTCAAGACCCCGGCGGTCCGCCACCGGGCAGACGGCTACACCAGCGCCACACCGACGGCGATCGTCGAGACCCACAAACCGCGGCTAGGGCCTGTCCGGCGGATCTTGTCAGCGAGCGCGAAGTGGTGCCATGAGTGCAGAGGGGATTCGGTCTGTCCTCATGCGCAGGCGGCGTGGGAACCGGCAAGGTCCGCCAGGCAGGCCCTAGCGGAGGACCTGCTCGATGTGGTGGTCGAGGATGCGCTCGGCGGCTTCCGGAGTCCGGTAGCCGAGGGCGATGTCCACGCCGAGGCTGGTGGCGAGGGACCAGCAGATGTCGGCGTCGGTACGTTCCTCGCCGTACCGCTCATGGCCCCGTTCCTCCCGGGCCGCCGTGATGAGGGCGGCGGTGAGGGTGAGCAGCTCGTCGTCGCCCGGCGCCAGCACCTTGGCCATCGTCGGATCGGAGACCGCCCGGCCCGCGGCCGCCAGCGCGAAGCGCATCAGCCGCGTGCTCTCCTCGGCCGGGCTGATCAGGGCGTGCAGGCAGGCGCGGAGGACGGCCTCCGGGCTGCTCGTGTCAGCGGCGGTGACCGCGTTTTCGATGGTGGCGTTCACGGCTCGTACGGCCCGGTCGAGGGCGTCGCGGATCAGGGTCTGCATCGAGGAGTAGTAGTGCTGAACCTGGCCCATGGAGACGCCCGCCTCCTCGGCCACCTTGCGCAGCGACACCTGCTCGATGCCACCGCGCACGGCCAGTGACCAGACGGCCTCGACGAGGCGCGTCCTGCGCGCTTCGTGGTCCACGATCTTCGGCACGACGCCGCCTTCCTCGCCATCTTCACCATGCGATCGCATTGCAAAACCGAGTACCACCGGTTTACAGTGCAAGTGCATTGTAAACGGAAGTCAGGCCCAGGAGGGTCCCATGAAATACGGCCTCTACCAGGCCCTCGGCATGGCGTTGCTCGTCATCGGAGCCCAGGGTGCAATCCGCCAGCTTGTCGACCACGGCAACGCCGGCCTGCTGGGCTGGCTACCTGGAGGCTTCGCCGCGAGCATCACCGTGTACGCACTGACCGTGGTGATCGGCGCGGTCATGGCGGGGCGGGCTCACGATGCTCGTAAGGCGGTTGACGACTGACTCGGCGCGGGGGGTTTTCAGACGCCCTCGTAAGAAGACGAGCGTCTATCCAGCTGATCATGGGCGAAGCCAGAGTCGGATCGAAGCGACGGTGACGGTGCCGTGGAAGACGTAGGCGCGTTTGTCGTATCTGGTGGCCACGGCTCTTGAGTTCTTAAGGCCATTGATCGTCCGCTCCACTTCGTTCCTCCTCTTGTAGATCGTCTTGTCGAAGCCGGTGGGACGGCCGCCCCGGCTCTGGCGGTGAACGCGCTGATTCTTCGGCTCGGGGATGGTGTGCTTGATCTGGCGTCGCCGCAGGTAGCGGCGGTTGCGGCGGGACGAGTACGCCTTGTCGCCGCCGACATGGTCGGGACGGGTGCGGGGGGGGGGGGCACTATCGAGGCGACTGACCCGGATACGGTCCATGACGGGGATGAACTGTGGGGCGTCGCCCCACTGACCGGGAGTGATCAGCAGGGCAAGTGGGCGCCGTCCGCCCTCCCCGGCGAGGTGAATCTTGCTGGTCAGGCCGCCCCGGGAGCGTCCGAGTCCCTCGTCGGGGCGGTGCTGCCGAGGCGTGCGTCTTTTCCCGGAACCCGCGGAGATCTCCGGCGCGCTCCTGCGGCGTGCTGGTGGGCCCGGCAGGAGGTCGAGTCCACGCTGACCATCGACCAGTCGATGCGGCCTTCTGCCTCGACGTCAGCCAGGACAGCGGCGAAGATTCTGTCCCAGGTGCCGTCCGCCGACCAGCGTCTGTGACGTTCGTGCACAGTCTTCCACTTGCCGAAACGTGCAGGCAGATCCCGCCATGGCACCCCCGTGCGGTTGCGATACAGGATCCCGTTGATAACCCTGCGATGGTTTACCCAACGGCCGCCCCGACTACCGGACTTCGGCAGATGCGGCTTCAGCCGGGCCCATTCCGCGTTCGTGAGATCCCCTCGCCCCATAGGCATGCCAACGATCAAAGGGTGGGTCGGTCACATGATCCGCCGGACAGGCCCTAGTCCGAGTTTTTCGACTCCGGTATCGGCTGGAGCGTTTTGCTGTCCACCCCAGGGCGGCACGCGACTACGCTGAAGCCCTGCTGTCCACCCTGATCGGTGTTGCCGGCGGAGGCGCCATCGGCTTCGCGTTCCCCTCGCTTTTGGCGCGTCACCGAGCACAACACCCGCTTCCTACGCCTCCACCCCTGTCTCTTATA
>NZ_JAAKZY010000009.1 GCF_011045015.1 Streptomyces scabichelini
CACCCCCGCCCTGCGGGGACCGCCCCCGCCTTCAGGAAAGGGATCTCGCCCGTGAACGACATACAGGGGAACGTGCCGCTGTCCGGACGGACCGTCGTGGTGGCGGGCGCGACCGGCGGCATCGGGGAGGGGATGACTCTCGCGCTGCTGCGCCAGGGAGCCACCGTCGTAGCTACCGGCCGCAGCGAGGAACGACTGGCCGGCCTCGTGGCTTACGCCAAGGACGCCGGTGAGGGCACCTTGATCACCCACACGGTCGATGTCGGTGACGCGGACAGCGAGTCGGTGCGCGCCCAACTGTCCGCGTACGGTGCGCTGGACGGTGCCGTCATCACTATCGGCGACTGGGGCAGCCCGGAGCGCACCGGCATCCTCGAGACATCCGACGCCGAGTGGCAGTCGATGATCGCGTCGAACCTGACGAGTCATTTTCACGCGTTGCGAGCGCTCACCCCGCTGCTGTCCCGGGACGGTGCCCTGGTGCATCTGAGTGGGTTCAGCGCGGAGATCCCCTACCCGTTCGCTGCACTCGTGGGCGCGACCAACGCGGCGAAGAAGTCGCTGGTGAGCTCCCTCACGGCGGAACTGGGCGGCGCCGGTCCCCGTGTCCACGAGCTGATCATCGGGCCCATCCGCACCCGCCCGCGTGCCGCGATCGGAGCGGACAGCCCCGCTTGGTTCAGTGCCGAGGACCTCGGCCGGCACGCGGGCCGCCTCATCGCCGGCGACGGCTCACACACCAAAGACCCGCTCCAGTACCTGGTGACCCGCGCCCACGGTGTACGGACCACACCGCCGAAGTGACGGATGCACGCAAGCCCCTTCATCCACACGGACAACGCGGAGCATCGATGAAGACCCCCGCCAGCCCACCGCCTGCACCCAAGCACACATTTCCCGAGAGCCTTGCCACGGTCACCATCCGGCCCGGCGACCGTGAATACGACGCCGTACGGCACACCTACACCCGCCTCGGATCCCCAGCTGCCGTGATCCGCGTCCGCGACCACCAAGACATAGCGGACACGCTGGCTCATGCCCGCACCACCGGGGTTCCCGTGACCGCCCGTAGCGGCGGCCACGGCATCAGTGGCCGTTCCACCAACGACCAAGGCATGGTCATCGACCTCTCCCGGCTCAACACCGTGGAAATCCTTGACAGCCGGTCCGGCCTGGTACGCGTGGAAGCGGGAGCCCGTTGGGGAGACGTCGCCGCAGCACTCGCACCCCACGGCCTGGGGCTGTCCTCCGGAGACACAGGAGATGTCGGGGTCGGCGGACTGGCAACCGCCGGCGGTATCGGCCTCATGTCCCGTCTGCACGGTCTGACCATCGATCACATGCGTGCCGCCGAACTCGTCCTGGCCGATGGGTCTCTCATCCGCACCGACCCCGAACACCGCCCGGACCTCTTCTGGGCCGTGCGCGGGGCGGGAACCAACTTCGGGGTGGCGACGGCCTTCGAGTTCCAGGCTCAGCCGGTGCGCGATGTGATCGTCGCCATGACCGTCTACGACGCCGCCGACACCGCCGCGTTCCTCACCCGGTGGGCGGCAGCAGTGGAGGCGGCCCCCCGCTCGCTCACCAGTTTCCTGACGCTCGTCGCAGGTCCCGGCGGGAGAGCAGCTGTGGCCCAGGCGATGACCGTGTACGCCGGCACCGACGCGACGCAGGCCCGCGCGGCTCTCGCCCCCCTGTTGTCGGCCGGGCCGGTCCTGCGCAACCATGCAACCGTCACTCCCTACCACCGGCTGCTGCCCGCCGGACACGAGCCGCAGCACGCGCAGCAACCGCTCACCGTGTCGCGCTCCGGACTCCTGGACCACATCACCCCGCCTGCCGCCCAGGGCATGGCAGCGCTCATGAAGGCGGCTGGCATGGTGCAGCTGCGCTCGGTCGGCGCAGCGGTCAACGACACACCGTCCACGGCCATGGCCTACTCGCATCGCACCCAGAACTTCTCCCTGATGGCCGCCACCGTGCCCGCACTGCGCGACGGACTCGACGAGCACTGGGAACGGCTCCAGCCGCATGTGAACGGGCTCTACCTGAGCTTTGAAACGCGTACTGGGCGGAGACAACTGCAGGACGCCTTTCCCGGCCAGGTACTCGACCGGCTGGTCTCACTCAAGGCGCAGTACGACCCCGACCACGTCTTCGACAACAACTTTGCCCTGCCGTCGGTGCCATTCCCGCACTGAAGCCGAGGAGATGACCACCCGATGCCCAGCACACACCTGACCGAAATCCAGTCCATCCCCACCTCCGGTGCACGAGGCGTCGAGCCCTTCGACCTGGACGGCATGCATCTGCTCGCCATACCGCAGCTCGCCTATGACATGCCGGACACCCCGGCGGACATGAACGGAGGAGACAGCGACACGGATCTGCTGTTGCTCAAGCGAGGGGAGCGAGGATACGAGCCGTTCCAGCGCGTACCGGCGCCGGGCGGCGAGGACGCGGAGTTCTTCCGTATCGGCGACCGTGCCTTCCTGGCCGTGGCCAGCATCCGTACGGGCAACGGCCCGTACCGGTATGCCACCTCGTCCCATGTCCTCGAATGGGATGGCACCTCCTTCGCCGAGTTCCAGTCCTTCGACAGTTTCGCCGCCAAGCAGTGGAGGCACTTCACGATCGAGGACCGGCATTTCCTGGCCCTCGCCCAAGGGGTCATCCTTCCGGAACAGGAGGCCGACAACCGGCCTTCGCAGATCTTCCTCTGGGACGGTGAACGCTTCGCCCACTTCCAGGACATCGACTCGCGGTGGGCCTACAACTGGCACGCCTTCACCGTCGACGGTCACCATTTCCTGGCGCACGCCGAGCACGTGGGCCCGTCGGTGCTCTACCGCTTCGACGGTGAGGAGTTCCGGCCCCACCAGGAGCTGGCCGACCGGCACGGCCGCGCGTTCGCACACTTCACCGCGGACGGCGACACCTTCCTGCTGGTGGCCCGGCTGCAGAGCGACTCGCAGCTGCTGCGCTGGGACGGCACCCGTTTCGTCGTCCATCAGACACTGCACGGACCGGGAGCACGTGAATTCGCCGTCGTGCCAGGTCCGGACGGGACCGTGTACATCCTCCGCGTGAACTTCGTCCTGGGCACACCGGCAGAACCGACCACCGACCTCGACTCCGAGATCTACCAGTGGCGAGACGGGCAGCTGGTGCAGACGGAGACCTTCCCCACGACGGGTGCCACCGACGCCGCCACCCTCCACGACGAAGAGGGTCTGCTCATCGCCGTCTCCCACAGCCTCACCGCCGACGTGCGCTTCGCCGCCCGTACGGTCCTCTACCGCTTCACCCTCTGAGTTCTCCGATTCCTGTGTCCCGCTCCTCCACCAGCGACAAGGAACGTCCATGACCGCCAACGAAAGCCCCGAGCTCGTCGACCTGTTCACCACCTACACGGCCGGTCCCACCAGCATCGGCTCCCACCTCACCCGTACCGCGGCCTCCGACACGGCCGACGCGCCACTGATCGTCGCCACCGGCACCGACTTCGCGCTCTACCCCGGCGGCGGCAAGCCCCCCACGGTCGAGGGCTTCCGCTTCTCCACCAAGGGCTTCAAGGAACTCGCCGGGATCTCCCACCTCGGCCCCGCCCTCGCCACCCTGGTGCAGCTGCGGAAGAAGTACGGCGCCCTCGGCTGGCGCGCGGACGCGGAGCGGCTTCTGGCCCAGGTGCGGCGCAGCCGGGAGGCGAACAGCGTCGAGCTGTGGCGCGACACCATTGCGGTCGAGACCTACCGCGGCCGTGAGCAGGCCATCACCGACATGGCCGACTACACCTTCGCCGTCACCGACCGCTTCCTCAGCGCGGCTCTCGATGACGAGAGCCGTCTCGATGCCGCCACCCTGCGCGGCGAGTACCTGGAAAAGGGCAGTGCCGAAGGGCACGGAACCATCATGCACATGATGATCGCCACGTTCTTCCTCACCGGGTTGGACATCTCACACCGGATCATCAGCTGGTTCCGTGAGCAGGAGATCGACTGGAGCCGGGCCATGGCGGTCATCGCCGGCAAGCAGGGGCGTCCCACCGCCGGTGTCACCTGGAACACCTCCAGCGTCGCCACC
Source organism: Streptomyces scabichelini (assembly GCF_011045015.1). Lineage (GTDB taxonomy): Bacteria > Actinomycetota > Actinomycetes > Streptomycetales > Streptomycetaceae > Streptomyces > Streptomyces scabichelini. The sequence goes on from NZ_JAAKZY010000009.1 coordinate 4,084, forward strand.
ATGCTCCTGGGCGCCTCCGGCTACCAACTGCCTCTCGAACGCCTCTACATGGCACCCCACGCGCCCACCTTCACCACGCCGCCCAACGGTGACCTGTCCGAGGTGGCAGCTCTGGAAGAGCCGCTGCGCCAGATCTGGTCCAACACCCGCGCCACCGTGGAACTCGGCGATCTGATGTTTCCCGGACTGCCTCGCTACGCCCCCGGACACCTCACCCTCCCAGACATCTCCGACTCGTCCGTCAACGAGATAAGCGAGATGCCCGTCATTCACGGCGCGAACGACTGGCGCGCCATGACGACCCGCCTGCGCATGGTGCTGGAGGACCCGAGGCAGCTGCTGTCCGGCTCGGTCACCGACTTCGCCGTCAGCCAGCTCGTCGCCGCCGACAACGATCCGGCCAAGGTGACCGTCCCCGGCCTGGACAACGTCACCTACCCGACCGGCCTGTGATCACCGCAAGCGGAAGGTCCCGTGCCGCGGTACCTTCCGCCCGAAGCCAGGAGCACAGCACATGCCTCCGTTGACCTTCGACCAGGCCCGCCATCTCGACGTGGACGGCGGCCGGATCGCCTACTACGAGACGGGCACCGGCCACCACCCCGTCGTATGGGTGCACGGCCTGCCTCTGGACTCCCGCTCCTGGGCCGCCCAACAGGAGTTCTTCGACCCTCACGCCCACAACGTCTTCCTCGATCTACGCGGCTACGGGGCTTCCGACAAACTGCCCCCCGCCGTGGACAGTGTCACCGCGCTGTACACCGCCGACCTCGCCGCCCTCATCACCCACCTCGGCCTGCAGAGCCCCACAGTGATCGGTTTCGCCTCCGCAGGGCACGTCGCGCTGAGATTCGCCGCTCAACACCCCCAGCTGCTGGGCAAGCTGGCCGTCCTCAACGGCTCACCCAAGTTCCGTCGCAGCGACGACTGGCCGTACGGCTTCGACGACATCGGCATCGCCCACTTCACCGATGCCGCCCGTGACAACGGAATCGCGGGACTCACCGACGCAGTTCTCGACCCGGGCCTGGTCTTCGCCGATATCAGCCCTGCCCGAGCCGCGGAACTCGGCTCGTGGTTCCGCGACATGAGCCACAACGCGGGCGTTGCGACCCTGCTCGGCTTCTTCGACAACATCTCACTCGACGACGACCGTCACCTGCTGCCCGCCATCACGGTCCCCACCCTGGTGATGAGCAGCACGATCGGCCAGGAGGTACCTTCGAGCGTCTCCCTCTACCTCCGCCGGACCATCCCACATGCCCGTCTGGCCGAACTCCCCGGCGCCGACCACTTCGCCTTCGCCACTCGCCCCGACCTCGTCAACTCCCTACTGCTCTCTTTCATCGACGATCGCCCCGTACCCGGCCCGTGATCAGTGACCGCTGGTCCGTCTGCGGTCTTCGTCGAGGTCGGCTCCGCGGAGGCCTTCCGCCACGAGGATCTTGCCTCCCGTCTGTGGGTTTGCGGCGTGCATGCCGAACTCCACGTCCGGCCGGCGGTTTCCACATCTTCGACGGCGCCACCCCCGCCGCTGCCCTCTCGGCAGCGGATCTTGCCGCCCGCTCCGTCTGGGGGCGCCGCACCCTGGGTCTGATTTCCGGACACCCGCCGATGCCCATGCCCGCCTACGAGTGGCGGGCCGGACCAATTTCCCCGCCGACCTCCAAGAACGGAGTTCTCATGACGATGGCTATCTGGCGCAACCCGAGCAGCAGCAGAAGCTCGAATGGCTCGACGGGGGAACGTTCTCCGTGCTGCTCGACAAGGAAGCCACCGAGGGCAAGCTGACCGTGGGCCGCTTCGACGTCGCCAAGGGCGAAGCCCCGCCGTTCCACCTGCACACCCGCGAGGACGAGGTGTTCATGCTGATCAAGGGCACGGCCCTGGTCTGGTCAGGGAGGAGGAACACGAACTGCGCGAAGGCGGGATTGTCTACCTGCCCCGCAACGTCCCACACGCCTACCGCATCACCTCCGACCGCGCAGACCTCCTGATGATCGCCACACCCGGCGGCATCGAGGGCATGTTCCGCCACGCCGGACGCGACCTCACCACCCCAGCCCCGACGGCTTCGAAATCCCCACATCCCTCCTGGCGGAAGCATCCGACCTCTACGGCGGCGTCATCCTCGGCCCGCCGCGCTGAACCGCTCACGGACCCGAGTGCCCGTGCCGGAACAGCCGCCCCCTGGCTGCCACCCGGTCGCCTCCGAGCCGACGGCGGGCCCGTTTCCTTTCCCGCTCCCGACCACCGCGGCCGACGTCAAGCAAGCGCCGGTCGCTCAGGAGACTTTCATGCCCCTCCCTGTCCTGTTCGGCGCAAACGTAGATCCGAACGCCCTCCCCGTCGGCCGCTCCAGTGAGCAGGCACTATTCATCGACAGTCTCGGCCTTGACCTTCTCACCATCCAGGACCACCCGTATCAAGCGGCGTTCGACGACACCTGGACACTGCTCACCTTCCTGGCCGCGCGGACGCGACATGTCACCCTCGTCCCGACGGTCAGTTCCCTGCCGTTGCGTCCGCCGGCGGTGCTGGCGAAGGCTGTGTCGACCTTGGACAGACTGACCGGCTCCCGGGTCCAGCTCGGCCTGGGTGCCGGCGCTTTCTGGGAAGCCATCGAAGCCATGGGCGGCTCCCGTCGCACGCCGAAAGAGGCCGTCGACGCACTTGAAGAGGCGATCACCGTCATCCGGGCCATGTGGAGTGGCGAGCGCAGTGTGCGGACGCACGGCGCGCACTACTCGCTGGCCGGCGTCCACCCCGGTCCGGCGCCGAGCCCCGGTCTGGGGCTGTGGCTGGGCTCGTACGGGCCCCGCACGCTGGCTCTGACCGGTGCGAAGGCGGACGGCTGGCTTCCCTCGCATGCCTACCTCGGACTCGACGCACTGCCCACGGCTGTCCGCCGCATCGACGACGCAGCTCTGGCGGCGGGCCGCGATCCGGACACGATCCGCCGGGTCTACAACATCGCCGGTGTCATCCAACCGGAGTCGGCCGGCCCGTTCCAGGGGCCCGCCGCCCAGTGGGCCGAGCACCTTGTCGCGCTCGTGCGCACCGTCGGGATGAACGGGTTCGTCATCTGGCCCGAACGAGACCACACCCGACAGATCAGCGCGTTCGCCGCCGAAGTCGTACCCGCAGTCCGCGAAGCGCTCGCACGGAAGACCTGACCACCCCGTGTCCTCGGGCCGGGCACCACCTCTGACACAACGGCACCGGCTGTACCCGTCACAGTCCTTCCCTCCCCAGCGCAGCGTCTTGCTTCTCACCGACCACCGCTCTTCGCCGAAATCGTCGTGCGGCCGCTCGACGCTGCCCAGTCGGACGCCCTGCTCGCAGCGCGAGGCGTCGCCTCGGAGCACCGCCGCGCTCGGATGACGTGGAACGAAAATCCGGTGCTGTGTGACGACGGGCGGGTCATCTCTCCTGCATCGCACGGTTTGCCACGGACAACTTGTCCGTGGATAAGTACGGCCTTCATCCGGTTCCTGGTTCACGCGATGCTTGATCAGTCGAGCACAGGAGGGCGTATGTGGAAACAGCCATCCGCCCGCCGCGCGTGTCCAGTTAGCGAGAACGTCGGCGTTATCGGCGTGGGCAGTGCTGAGCCCGAGTGAACACTGCAAGACGCAAAGACCGGGCAGCGGTGCAAGGCAGGGTGGGAGGCAGGAGGACGGCACCGCCGCCCACCAACCTCGATGGACCAGCCATGACCATCCTGCAGCCCCCTCGAATCGAGGAGCAGGCACGCCGCCCCGAATCCACACCGAAAAATCCACAGCCCTCACCCTGACGCGAAGGAGAGTGAGCGTGTCCGTCGAAAATCCCGAGCCTGATAGACCTCTCACTGCCGAGGCCACTTCGGCACCGTCTCGACGCACGTTCATCACTACGGCCACGGCCGTCTCAGGGGCCGTCGTCGCCGGCGGACTGGTCACGGCACCGGCTGCCCTGGGCGGCCGGAGGGCGGTGGCCGCCGAAGGGCCACCTGGAAGCACCGTTCACCTGTCGATCAACAGCGTCCGACACACTGTCACCGTCGACAACCGCACCTCTCTGCTCGACCTGCTGCGCGAACACCTCGACCTGACCGGTTCAAAGAAAGGCTGCAATGCCGGAGCCTGCGGCGCCTGCACCGTCCTGGTCGATGGCCACCGCGTCAACTCATGTCTGACCCTGGCCGTCCGGCTGGACGGCGCCGAGGTCACCACCATCGAGGGACTGGCAGACGGCGACCAACTGCATCCCTTGCAGCAAGCGTTCATAGATCAGGACGCCTATCAGTGCGGCTTCTGCACCTCGGGACAGATCGTGTCCGGTGTCGCCTGTATCAAGGAAGGCCACACCGGAACGTCCGACGAGATCCGGGAGTGGATGAGCGGGAACCTCTGCCGCTGTGGCTGTTACATCAAGATCGTTCGCGCGGTCGAGCAGGCCGCGGGCCAGAACTGAGGTGGACGATGCACCCCTTCACCATCACCAAGGCATCCGACACCACGGAAGCCCTCGAGGCCGGTGGGCGCGGCGGCCGATACATAGCCGGCGGCACCACCCTCGTCGACTTGATGCGCGAAACCGTGGAGCGCCCTGATGTCCTGGTCGACATCACCGCTCTGCCGCTGCACGATGTGGACCGTACCGAGGACGGCGGCTTACGCATAGGCGCCTTGGTCCGCATGGCGGAAGCCGCAGCTCACCCCGCCATACGTGACAGCTACCCGGTCATCTCCCAGGCGCTGGAGCTGAGCGCCTCCGCCCAACTGCGCAACATGGCCACCATCGGCGGGAACATGATGCAGCGCACCCGCTGCACGTACTTCCGGGACGTGACCGCCGACTGCAATAAACGCGAGCCGGGTACCGGCTGCGCCGCACTGAACGGCTTCAACCGCAGCCATGCGATCCTCGGCACCTCCGACCAATGCGTGGCCACACATCCGTCCGATCTGGCTGTCGCGCTCGCCGCGTTGGAGGCGAGCGTCCACCTGATGGCTCCGGACAAGGGCAGGCGCACCATCCCCATCACGGACTTCCTGCTTCAGCCCGGCAGCACGCCTGACCGCGAGCAGGCACTTCAGCCAGGTGAGTTGATCACATCGGTGGAGATTCCTGCCCTGCCCCGCCCGCTGAAGTCCGGGTATCTGAAGGTCCGCGACCGCCAGTCCTACGAGTTCGCACTGACCTCGGCCGCGGTGGCCCTCCACATCCGCGGCGGAACGATCCTCGATGCGAAGGTCGCCGCCGGCGGTGTGGGCACAGTGCCCTGGAAGCTGCCGGCCGTCGAACAAGCCCTCATCGGCGAGCATCCCTCCGCCCGGCTGTGGCACAAGGCCGCCGGCCATGCGGCCGAAGGCACGCACCCCCTCAGGCACAACGGCTTCAAGGTTGAGCTGCTCAAACGTACCGTCGAGCAGCAACTGCGCACCGTCGGAGGCACCTCATGAGCCAGCCACAAGCCGCCGTCGGCGCGTCCGTGGCCCGGGTGGACGCACGGCTGCGGGTCACCGGGAAAGCGAAATACGCCGGCGACAACAACCCCGACGGCGTCGTTCACGCAGTCATCGTCGACAGCAGCGTCGGCCGCGGCCGCATCACCGCCGTCGACGCAGGTCCCGCCCTCGCCCAGCCCGGTGTCCTCACCGTCATCAGCCACCTCAACGCGCCCAGGCTTCCGCCCGTCGAAAGTAACGGCTACCCACCAGGCGAGCCGCTGAGGGCCTTCCAGGACGACCAAGTGCGCTTCTTCGGACAGCCCGTCGCGGTCGTGGTGGCCACGACACTCGAGGTCGCCCAGCACGCCGCGAGCCTGATGCAGGTCACCTATCACGCCGAGCGCCCCTCGACCGACATGAGCGCGGCGCCTCCCGCCGACGACCCCGAGACCTATGCACGGGGCGACGCGGACCAGGCACTGAAATCCGCCGACGTCCAGCTCGACCTGGCGTACCGGATGGCCCGCCAGCACCACAACGCGATGGAACCAGCCGGCATCGTCGCCCGCTGGGACGGGGACAAGCTCACCCTCTGGGAGAAGACCCAGGCGGTCCAGTTCGCCACGTTCAACATGGCAGGCGAATTCGGGATACCGCCGGAGAACATTCATGTCATCTCGCCCGTGCTCGGCGGTGCCTTTGGCAACGCCTTCCGTACCTGGGTGCACTCCGTCATCGCGGTCATGGCCGCCCGCCAGGTGGGCCGTCCCGTCAAACTCGTACTCACACGCAAGCAGTTGTACTTCGGGATCGGCTACCGGCCCGCGTACTCATATGGGCTTCGGATGGGCAGCGACCGGCGGGGCCGTCTGACCGCTGCCGTGCACGACGTCGACTCCGAGACATCCAGCTATGAAACGCACCTGGAGGACACTCTCGTCCCCGGGCGGATGCTCTACAGCACGCCGAACGTCAAGCAGATCCACCGGTCCGTCCCCCTGGACGTCAACACACCGACGTGGATGCGCGGCCCGGGATACTCCAGCGGTGCCTACCCCCTGGAGTCGGCGATGGACGAACTCGCCCATGAGCTGGGCATGGACCCGATCGAACTGCGTCGGCGCAATGAACCCTTGGACGACCAGTCCAACGGTCTTCAGTTCTCCACCCGCCGCTTGCGAGAGTGCTACACCACCGGCGCCCGCGCATTCGACTGGAAACGGCGGAGCTTGAAACCCGGCTCCAGGCGCGACGGCGACTGGCACCTCGGCATGGGCATGGCCGCCGGCGTATATGACACCCAGCGCGCCGCAGCCCAGGCTTCCGTGCGGCTGAATGCCGACGGCACCGCCCTGGTCCAGTCCGGGACCAGCGACATGGGGCCCGGCACCGCCACCTCCATGACACAGGTCGCCGCTGACGCCCTGGGCCTGACCATGCGCCGGGTGATCTTTCGGCTCGGCGACTCGACCCTGCCTCCGGCCGCGGGACACTTCGGATCGCAGACCATGGCGAGCGTCGGATCCGCCGTGCAGGACGGTTGCGACAAGCTGCGGAAAAAGGCCATCGCCCTCGCCGTCAGAGACGAGGGCTCTCCGCTGCACGGGGCCGACACCGCCAATGTCGAGGTGCGCGGCGGCCGGCTGTACGTAAAGGACGCCCCGGGGCGGGGGGAGACGTACCAGCGCCTGCTGGCCCGCAACAACTCCGCCTACCTCGAAGTACTCGGCTCATGGGCTCCGCCGGAAGGACCCGCAAGGTACTCCCTGTACGCCTACGCGGCGACGTTCGCGGAGGTCGCCGTGCACTCCCGGCTCGGCCTGGTGCGGGTCCGGCGCATGCTGGGCGTCTACGACGCCGGTCGCATCATCAGTCCCGCGCTCGCCGACAGCCAGGCACTCGGCGCAATGATCGGCGGATTGGGCGCGGCCCTGCTCGAACACACGATCACCGACCATCGCGACGGCCGAATCGTCAACGCCAACTTCGCCGACTACCTCGTTCCGACGCATGCCGACATACCCGATATCAGGGCGATCTACCTGGCGGGCGGCGAGGACCGCATAGCCGACCCGATCGGCGTGAAGGGACTAGCCGAGATCGTCTGCATCGGTGTCACGCCGGCCATCTCCAACGCCGTCTTCAACGCCACAGGCCGGCGCATCCGCCAGTTGCCCATCACCCCCGAGCTCCTGCTCTAGCCCGGGGGCTGATGGGTTCGCCCGGTTCGGCAACGAGGGACGCGACCCCTGATGATCAAGGTTGTCGAATCCTTTGATCACGAACAGGGGACGCGTTCGCGTGTCATCTTCCCTGATCGGTGTCCTGCAGCGCCACCACGAGGACATCGACTCCGCCTCCCCGGATCCGGAATCGCAGCAGTTCACCGCCCTGGCCGAAGTGCTGGGGCGAATACCCGATCCCCGGCGGGTCCGGGGCCGCCGCTACCGCCTAGCCCCGCCTGATCACAAGGCCTTCCTTTCCGTATCCGATTCCCCCATCCCCGCAAGGAGCGCACCATGTCCGACTCCCCCGACCTCGCCCTCATCCGCCGGGTCTACGAATCCCGAATGGCACCCGAGGTCATCAAGGAGGTCATGCCCCCGGACTTCGTCTGGGACATCACCCCGGGCTTTCCGAACAGCGGCGTGTACCACGGCTGGGACAGCGTGGCGAAGGACTTCTTCGGCACGCCGATGCCGAACATCGCGTCCTTCGGCGCGGTGCCCGAGGAGTTCTACGCGGACGACGAAGGCCACGTCTTCGTGTTCGGGCACTATCACGCCGAGACCAAGAGCGGGGACAAGGCCGACGTCCGGTTCATCCACCTGTGGACCGTCCGTGACGGCAAGGCCGTCAGCATGCGGCAGGTCGCCGACAGTCACATCCTCCAGGAAGCCCTCAAGGGCTGAGACGCCATTCGCTAATCGATCACGGGGATGGCTTGGTCGAACAGGGTTCCTGATCGGGTGATCGCGCGAGGTAAGCGACGTTCGCGCCGGGACCGCGAGCACACTGCAGCTCACCGACGCCGAGTCCGACAACCTCCACGTCCTCGGGTGTACCGCACCGGTCCAAAGCCGACTGCACCGGCACGACGTCCGCCACTTGCCGATGACGTGGAATGAACATCTGGTGCTCTGTGACGACAGGCGGGTCATCTCTCCTGCATCGCATGGTTTGCCACGGACAACTTGTCCGTGGATAAGTACGGCCTTCATCCGGTTCCTGGTTCACGCGATGCTTGATCAGTCGAGCACGGGAGGACGAGATGAATCGGGTACTGCCGGCCGACTAACTTCGGGTACGCCGGGAGGTGCTGCAGCCGGAGGACGTCAGACTTCCCTGCGGCCGGACCACACTGCTACGCGATCCGGCTGTAGTAATCGACCGACGTACCAGCCAGCTCGGCCACCTCCTCGAGTTCACGTCGTACTGCCAGCGGCTGGTGGATCCGGAGCAGGGCCAGAAACTGTTGATCTTCTCCACCATGCCCGGCTCACCGAGCCACGAAAAACTCCGGTCCCTGGCACCCGCAGGCGCCTGGCCTCGCCGGCTGCCGGTCGGCTCACACATCGAAGTTGGTGCTTCGAAAGCGCAGCACCTCACGCATATCGAGAGACAAGGGTTTTCCCATGAAGGCAGTGCGTTTCCACGAGTACGGCGACCCGAGCGTCCTGCGTTATGAAGACGTGGAGCAGCCCGTTCCCGGCGTCGGGCAGGTTCTGGTGCGGGTCGCCGCGACATCGTTCAACGGCGTCGACGGCAACATCCGCGGGGGCTTCATGCAGGGTCCCATCCCGGTGACGCTGCCGCACACTCCCGGCATCGACGTCTCCGGTACGGTCGAAGCGCTGGGTGAGGGCGTGGCCGACCTCGAAATCGGCGACCGGGTCGTCGGCTTCCTGCCGATGGCGGGCGATGGCGCGGCCGCGGAGTACGTGGTGGCTCCGGCCGGGATTCTGACGCCGGCGCCCACGAGCATCCCGCTTCCCGATGCCGCCGCGCTGCCGTTGGTGGGTCTCACGGCCTGGCAGGCGCTGTTCGACCACGCCAAGCTGACGGCGGGCCAGCGCGTGCTGATCAACGGCGCGGGCGGAGCGGTCGGCGGCTACGCCGTGCAGCTGGCCAAGAACGCCGGCGCGTACGTGATAGCCACCGCCGGCCCGCGCAGCAGCCAGCAGGTCGAGACGGCGGGCGCCGACGAGATCATCGATCACACCACCACCGAGGTGACCGAGGCGGTGACCGAGCCGGTCGACGTCGTGCTCAACCTCGCGCCGGTCGACCCGTCGCAGCTGGCCGCGCTGCCCGCCCTGATCCGTCCCGGTGGAGTGCTGGTGAACACCACGGTGTGGATGCCCGCACCCAGTGACGAACAGCGCGGCGTGCGCGGCATCGACCTGTTCGTCCGCAGCGACGCCCACCAGCTGTCGCGGCTGGTGGCACTGATCGACTCCGGCGAGCTGCGCGTCGACGTCGCGCAGCGAGTGCCGCTGGCGGAGCTGCCGGCAGTCCACGCCCAGGCCGCCACGGGCGAGTTGCACGGCAAGGTCGTCATCGTCGCGCCCGCCGCCTGACACCGGCCGACCAGCCTCGAAAGGAAATGACCATGACACTGTCCCTGGATCCCGAGATCGCCGAGGCGCTGGCCCCGATGGCCGGCGCGATGGCCGAGGTCAAGCCGCCGGCGGTGGGCGACATCGCGGGCCGCCGCGCCATGTGGGAACCGATCATCGGCGCCGCGGGAGCCGCGCAGCCGATCCCGGCCGACGTGACGACCCACGAGCACTCCGCGACCGCAGACGACGGCACACAGATCAAAATGCGCTGGTACGTCAAGGACGGCGCCGAGCCCGGCCCGGCCGTGCTGTTCTTCCACGGCGGCGGATACGTCTTCGGCCACATCGACCTGTTCGACGGTCCGGTCTCCCGCTACGTGTCCTCCAGCGGCGTGCCGATGCTGTCGGTCGAGTACCGCCGCGCCCCCGAGCACCCCTTCCCGACACCGCTCGAAGACGCCTACGCCGCACTGCGCTGGTTGCACGAACACGCCGCCGAGCTGGGCGTCGACGTCAACCGCATCGGTGTGATGGGCGACAGCGCCGGAGGCGGCATGGCAGCGGCCCTGACGATCCTCGCCCGCGAGCGTGGCGGCCCGCGGATAGCGAGGCAGATCCTGCTCATGCCGATGCTCGACGACCGCACCACCACACCCGACCCCCACATCGAGCCCTACCTTCTGTGGTCCTACGACGACAGCCTCACCGCATGGCCGGCACTGCTCGGCAAGGCCGCCGGCGGCCCCGACGTCCCGCCCACGGCAGCTCCCGCCCGTCTCGAGGATGCGGCCGGCCTGCCGTCGGCCTACATCGAGGTCGGCCAACTCGACGTGTTCCGCGACGAGGACACCGCCTACGCGACCAAACTCAGCCGCGCCGGCGTGCCGGTGGAGTTCCACCTTCACCCCGGCGTCCCGCACGAGTTCGACTCCATCGCCTTCGGCGCCGACGTCGCCCGGCGTGCCATCGCCGATCGGGTCCGGGTGCTCAAGTCGATCTGAGCCGTGACCAGCGGCCTGCTGTCACTTACCAACCCACGTCTCCAGCCACATATCGCTGCACTACCTCAACGACTGGCGGCGACAGGCACGCGATACGGAACTTGAACCGTTGTCAGGAGTGAAGCAGGCACTCGATGTTCAGGCCGGTGGTCGGGTCACTCACATCACGAATCTGCTTGCTTCCCATTCGAAGCATTTCATGTTCGTTAATGCTTCACAGTGGATTCACATCGCCAAGACAGGAGAACATCGATGTCCGACAAGAAACCGATCGCGGGGAAGAAAACGACCGAGCCTCAGGGGGCCGCAGTGGTCCAGGCGATACCCCTCCTTATCGGCTCAACCGACAACACTGTTCCGATCACAGTCCAGCGGCGAACTTCGGTGGCGCCCGCCAACGCGTTCCGATTGATCGTTCCCATCGACCTGTCGAGCGTTTTCCACCGGGTGGCACCCTTTCCCGGTGTCAAAGGTGTGGCAAACCAGACCGAAGCATGGGATCACGTCGGTCCCACCAGGAACCCGCAGTTCGACGACGGGTCACAGGCCGACGAACAGTTGATCGAGTACACGGAAGGCTCGAGTTTTGCGTATCAGCTGACGGGATTCACGAACATCCTCTCTCGGCTCGCGGCAGGCGTTCGAGGTGAATGGAACTTCAATCCCGACGGCGATGGCACCCTCATTCGGTGGACCTACGAATTCAAGCCTCTTCCGGGTCGTCGCTGGATTCTCGCCGGTCCATTCACTCCCCTCTGGCGCCGATACATGGTGGCCGCCCTCGCGAGGTGCCTGCAAGTGATCGAATCGGAAGAAAACCGCTCGTAGGCGTAGTTACCGAGCCCTTCGCAATCCAGGGTGCAGTCGTGGCCTGAAGCCGCCACTTTCCAGCAGGGATCTGGCGATGTAGCTGGTGAGGCTGCGGAATCCGAGGGCGGAGCCGCGGAGGTGTTCGGGCCGTGTTGATGGCCTCGTACTACAGCCTCAGATCTTCGTGGTGTGATCGGTTGTGCGGGTGGTGGTCGGCAGGGGCGGAGGCGTGCGGTAGCGGGTCGCCGCGCCGTTTGTAGTGGCTGGCGGTTGCCCGGGTTTGATGGAGGGCTCGCCAGTGGTGCTGCTGCAGGTGGTAAGCGGGCTAGTGGTGGCCGGCGGGGGCGGTGGCGGCGAGCACGCCGGCGAGTGCCGGGACGGTCAGGCGGATCAGCGGTAGGCGCTGGTCTCCCTGGTCTGTCCGGATTTTCCCTGCTCATCGTCCTGATCAACTTCGTGATCGGAGACCGCGTCGTTCTCCGGTGCGGCTTGCTGTTCGGGGTGCTGGGCGCGTTGGACGGTCAGGAAGGCCAGGGCGAGCATCGCGCAGGTGACGTGACGGTTCCCGGAGTTCCAGCGGCGGACCTGGTACTGGCCCAGCCCGGTGATCTGTTTCGCCTGCTCGTTGTTCTCTTCGATCTTCCAGCACACTCCGGCCCGGCACACGGCCTCCGGCAAGGCGGCGTCGCGGCGGTGGTGCACGAGGAAGTAGGCGTACTCGAAGTCCACGCGCCCGCCCGCGAGTTGCTTCTTCCTGGTGGAGCGGCGGATGAGCAGATGATGGGCAAAGCCGTCGGCGGGCTCCTGGCCGGGCAGGACCACGTCGAACCAGCCCAGTCGTAGTACCGCTGCCCCTTGGAGCCCTTGCCCTGGCTGCGGCGCTCCCACTGGTCACACATGATCGCGTAGTGCAGCAGGTCGCCGACCTGTGCGACGGCGGGCTGGTACGGCTTGCCGGGCGGGCCGGCCACCGGCAACGTGACTGGTACCCCCCGCACGTGTCACTACCCCGGGACTCGGGCCACCGCCCGTACGTCGTGGCTTTGCCGCCTGGTGGAGCCGGTCGCGGGCGAAGAGCAGATACAGGGGACGACGAAAGGCAGGGCCCGGCATACTGCCGGGCACTGCCTCGGATCACGGCGCCGACGGCACGCCGGACCCGTTACGGGCGGGAATGGCTGTGACGGCTCCGAAGCGGGTGCCGTCACAGCCTGATCAGCTGTTCTCACACGGTTGGTTCTCGTGCGTCAGCTGATCCTCACCTACACAGCTCGTCGTCGATCAGGTCGTTCTGGGTCTGCTGGCTGGACGAGTCCGAGGAGCCGTCGCCGGACGCGTTCAGGACCACGCCACGGCGGCCGTCAGCGCTGAATCCGTTGCGGGTCGTGTAGCCGGGAATGTCGCCGCCATGACCGTAGTAGACACCGCCGCAGGACAGCGGGACCTCCATCAGGCCAAGGCCGTAGCGCGCGCCGGCCCACCCGGGATCCAGCTCCGAGGCCCGTACAGTCGTCTTCATCGCCGCCAGCTGCGCGGGGCGCAGCAGCTTGCCGCCCAGGAGCGCCTGGTAGAAGCGGCTCAGATCGGCCGTCGTACTGATCATGGCGCCCGCCGCGCCCCCGGCGGAAGGGTTGAGCGCGGTGACGTCGATCTCCGGGCCCGCCTCGTCGAAGGCGGAGTAGCCGTGCAGATGGCGGCCGGGGATCCGCGAGTCCGTCGTCGGAGCGAGGGTGTCGTGCAGGCCCAGCGGGCGGACGATTCGCGCGCTGACCTCCTGGGTCCAGTCGTTCCCGGTGATCTTCTTGATGATCATTCCGGCGAGGACGTAGTTGGTGTTGGAGTAACTCCAACCGGTGCCGGGCTGGAAATTCGGGGCGTGCCGCATGCCGATGGCGGCCAGCTGCTCGGCGGTCCAGGTGGCGTAGCGGTTGGCTTGGTATCCGGCCTTGCTGGCGAACTCGGGGAAGTCCGCCGTGTAGTCGAACAGTCCGCTGGTGTGCTGGAGCAGCTGCCTGACGGTGAGCTTGCTGCCATCGTTGCCGTTGCCGGAGACCACTCCGGGCAGCCAGTGCTCCACGGTGTCGTCCAGCGACAGGCGTCCCTCGGCGACGAGTTGCAGCACCACCGTGGCGACGAACGTCTTGGTGGTGCTGGCGATCCGGAACCGGTCGCCGGGACGTGCACGGTCCCCAGTTGCTTGGTCGGCCACCCCTCCGGTGGTGCTCCGGGTACCGTGTGGTCCGGTCGAGCGGACCACCACCCCGGCGGTACCCGTCTTCATGATGGTGTCCACGTGTGCCTGCAGCGCCGTGCTGTCTGACGCGTGGTGCGTCCCGCCGCGCACCGAAACGGCTGCGGTCGCGCCCTCGGCGGGAACTGCCAGGGCAATACTGGCCAGCGCGGCCGCCAATGTCGTGGTCACCACACGGGAGATGAGTTCGGTCTTCATCGGTCGCGGACTCCTTGCGTTCGTTCAGGCCACCGCCCTGACATGACCATCACGCTAGGAACTCCGGCCGTGCGCCACGATCAAGCAGGCGGGCCGACCGGTGGAGGTGCGGCCACCCCGGAACGGGTAGCGCCTGCTGTATTGACCGGGCCCCGGCCCTGGTGGAGGAGTTTTCGACCAAGAGAGAACCGTCCCCACCAGAGCCTTCGCATGCTCGCCCCTTGCTGCTCGCCGCCGGATAGCTCCGCCAGGCCGATGGCTCAGCTGGCCGGCCAGTGCGACCCGCTCCGCCAGCGTCCGCAGCCAGTCGCGGTCCGCCGTCGGCCCGCCAGCCTCAGCGGCAGCGTGATGCTGTCCTCGTTGGAGAGGGAGGGGACCAGGTCAACGTTGGAGAGGGAGGGGACCAGGTCAACGGTCTCGGGGGAAATTGAGATCTGGGCGTGCTGGTCTGGTGGTTCGGCTGGTGGGTGATCAGCAGGCGGTGTCGCGGACGAGGACGAGCTCGGTGCTGGTCTGTCGGCGGGTTGCGCGCTGGGTGGATCGGTCGGAGACGAGACCGGCGATCGCGGGGTGGGTCTCGGCGTAGGTGTGGCGCCGTCCGGTGAACCTGCGCAGGGGCGCCCACTGGCGGAGCTCGGCGTTGGTGTGCTCGACGCAGATCCGGGCCGAGGACTGGCGGCGCCTGGCCTCCTGCCAGGCGTACTTGTCGCCGTCGCACGCCTCGTCCGCGGGCTTCTTCGGCGGTGCGCTGACCTGGCCGGGGAACTGCTTGGCCAGTCCCTGGTACCCAGAGTCGACCTTGGCCTTGACCGTGGGACGGGTCCGGAACTGCTCGGCGATGCCTGCGGTGCGCAGGGCGGTCTGATCGTGCATGCGGCCCGGCCGTACCGCGCCGGACAGCAGCGTGCGGCCCTGGCCGTCGCTGAACGTGGTGGTCCTGATGGTGTTCTGCCTGCGCTTGCCGGAGACGAGCGCCCGGCGGCCCGGGCGGGGCCTGAGGGCGGCGGACCTGAGTCTCGGCCCCGTCCATCCGCAGTTCGACGCCCTCGGCCTCGGCATAGGCGAAGACGTCCGCCAGGGTCTTCAGCCGCAGTCCCGCCCGGTCGGGCACGGCGAACCCGCGGGCGGCGAGGAGCGGACGGACCTGACGGACGGCCTCGGAGACGGTGGAGCGGTCCACGGCGAACAGCTCGGCGAGCACTGCGTGGGGCAGCTGGTGGCGCAGATGGACCAGGGTGACCAGCAGCCGAAGAAGACCAGCTTCGGCTTGCGCCCAGCCCCTTCCGCCCGCCGGTGCGGGCCACCCCGTACCGCACGCAGCGCGGACTGGCGGGCCGCTTCCCACGGTCCGGCGAGTTCGGCGAACAACTCGCCGAAATGTGCGCGGGAGACACCAGACAGGGCAGGATGGGAACAGACCGCACGGGCCCAGGTCAGCTTCGCAACTCAGCCAACCCGTGCGGTCCTTCTCATGTCACGGCCCGAACGGGGGTGATCGAAATTTCCCCCGAGGTCGTAAGCCTGGGGCCCGAACCCGACGCGTTACCGGCGCAGTTGGGTACGGCGGGACTCGTTCAGCCCGGCGATCTCGTGGCCGTCGATGCAGAACGCTTCCCGACGTCGGGGAGTCGAGCCCGGCGGCACAGTGCATCAGCGTGGTCTTGCCGGAGTCCGAGGGGCCCATCACGGCGAGGAAGGTGCCGCGTTGCACGGTCAACGACGCGTCGTCGAGGGCGCGTACGCTGCCCGGGTAGGCCGTGCTGACGCCCGCCAGAGCGATGGCGGGGGCGCCGACGGCAGTGTTGGCGGCGTTCATCGCCGGCCGCGCAGGTTCCGTACGACGAGAGTGCCTGCGCACAGGACGGTGATCGCGCCGCACACCAGGTGCACCCAGGTGTCGGCGCCGCCGAAGGAGGCCGTCATGTTGGCGAGCGCGCTGGCCACCACCACCATCCAGAGCAGGGTGCGGGCGATGTCTCCGGAGCTGAGCCGGTCGGTGGGATCGGGGGTCGTCGTGTGCTGCATGGGGGCTGCTCCCGAAGTCTTGTGGGGTGGTTCTGCGGTGGCCGTGTGCCGTTCCTGCTGTCGTCACCGACGCTATGGATCAGCACCTCTGGCGGCCGATCCCGCAGCCCGCCCGGTTCGGGGTACAGCAGGCTGTACTGCCCCGCCGCTTGGGTGACGGCGAACTCGCCTGCATCGCATGGTTTGCCACGGACAACTTGTCCGTGGATAAGTACGGCGTTCATCCGGATTCTGTGGCGGCATAGGGTCGTTCACATGACGGCGGGCAGGAGTGGAGCGGCAGACCGGCGCGAGAGCCGCGAGAGCTTCAAGGGCATCGCGCTACGGAGCCTGAGCGCTGCCGATGTGTCGATCGCCCAGCTGGCGTCCGGGCTCAACACGGCTCTGCTCGCCATCCTGTTGCTGCTGTGGCTGACTTTCACTGCCGCGACGAGCGTCGTCGGCGTCGGACTGCTCATGGCACCCGCGCTCCTGCGCACCCTGCACGCCCTGGCTGACCGGGAACGCGGCCGGCTCGCCCGCTGGGGCCCCGAGGTCGCCGCCCCGGAGCCCCCGCCCACGCGGCTGCGGGCCGCCCTCGTCGACCGCACCACCTGCCGCGAACTGGGCTGGCTGGTCCGGCACTCCACCGTGGGGGCGCTGCTCGGCCTGCTCGGCGTCCTGCTGCCGGTTTTCGCGGTGCGGGACACCGCTTTCCCGCTGTACTGGACGTTCATGCCCGAGGGCGCGACTGCCACCTCCGTGGGCATCGGAAACGCGCACACCTGGCCGGAAGCCGTCGCTGTGACGCTGCTGGGCGTGGGCTGGATCGCCATCATCCTGGGGCTGACGCCCCGTATGGCCCGGCTCCAGGCGGGCCTCGGGCGACGGCTCCTGTCGGCCGGTCTCGACGTCGATCTGTCCCTGCGCGTCGCGGAGTTGACCGCCACACGTGCTGCCGCCCTGGACGCCCACGCCACCGAACTGCGTCGCATCGAACGCTCGTTGCACGACGGTGCGCAGAACCGGCTCCTCTCCGTCGCCATGCTGATCGGGGCGTCCCGCCGCATGGTGACCCGCGATCCGGCGGGCGCCGACGAACTCCTGGAACGCGCCCAGTCCGCCGCCGAACAGGCGCTGGCCGAGCTGCGTACCGTCGCCCGCGCCATCCTGCCGCCGGTGCTGGCGGACCGAGGCCTCGCGGGCGCGCTCGCCGGTCTCGCCGCGAACTGCGCGGTGCCCTGCCGGATCGACGTGGACGTGCCCGAACGCCGCGCCGCCTCCGTCGACGCGACCGCCTACTTCGTGGTCGCCGAGGCCCTGACCAACATCGCCAAGCACAGCGGCGCCCGGCACGCCGTCGTCACGGCACGCGGCGGCGGGGGCCGACTCGTACTGTCCGTCGAGGACGATGGCAGGGGCGGCGCCGGGGGCAACTCCCGGGCTTTCGGCGCCGGAGGAGAGGACGGCGGCTCCGGGCTTACCGGCATCCGTCGCCGCATCGCGGCACACGACGGCGGCCTCACCCTGACCAGCCCGCCCGGTGGCCCGACCGTCCTGACAGTGGATCTTCCCTGTGGATCGTGACGACCGGAGCCCGACCTGTGGAGCCCGACCTGTGGATCCTGTGGAGCCTGACATGCGGATCGTGATAGCCGAGGACGAATCCCCTGCTGCGTGAGGGGCTCGCCCTGCTGCTGCGCGCCGAGGGGCTCGACGTGGTGGCCACCACGGGTACCCCCGACGAGGCGCTGGTTGCCATCGACGTGCACAAGCCGGGCGTCGCCATCCGCGACGTACGGATGCCGCCGACCCACACCGACGAGGGATCGTCGCCGCGGTCGAGGCCCGGCGCCGACGGCCCGATCTTGCTGTGCTCGTGCTGTCCGCGTACGTCGAGCAGAGTTTCGCCACCGAGTTGCTCGGCGGCGGGGTGAACGGCCTCGGCTATCTGCTCAAGGAACGGGTCGGCCGGGTCGAGGAGTTCCTGGACGCGCTACGGCGGGTGTTGAGCCGGTGGCGGACGTTGTTGCCGCTGGAGGCGTCCAGGGGTGCGCTGCCGGTGTAACGGGCGAAGTGGTGCTCGGTCGGGAAGCGGCTGACGTCGCCGACGTGGCCGATGACCTTGGCGGCCAGCACGGTGCCCAGACCCGGCAGAGTGGTCAGCCCGGTGCGGGTCACCGCGAGGGCGTCGCGCATCTCGGCTTCGTTGTCCTTGACCTGCCGGTCCAGGCGCCGCAGGTCGGCCAGCAGGTTGCGGGCTATGTCCCGGCGGCAGGCATCCGTGGCCGTCACGGCGCGGATGGCCTTCATGGCGACGGCCGCCTTGTCGGCGGACAGGCCGGTGGGGGCGCCGCCGGGCAGGAGGTCGCGCAGGACGGCGTGGAGCCGGTTGAGGACGCGGGTGCGTTCGTGGACCAGGTCATCGTGACGTTCGGTCAGCAGCCGCAGGATCGTGGTCTGGTCTTCGGGCTCGACGGGCCGCAGGTCGTGGCGGAACAGGGCGACTTGGGCGACATGGAAAGCGTCTTTCGCGTCCGTCTTGCGGTCTCCGCCGGTGGTCAGCAGCCGGGCCCGGGCCGACAGCGTGGAGGGCACGTCCACCACGTTGTCGCCCGCGGCGGCCAGCTGCTGGGCGAGCGTACGGCCCAGGCCGCGGGCGCCTTCGACGGCGAAGCGGCGCTCGGGCCACTGCTCGCACCAGCGCATCAGCTGGCGGAAGGTGCCGGCGTTGACGACGAACCGACGCTGGGCCACCAGGTGGCCTGCCGGGTCGACGGCGACGGCGGTGTGGGAGGACTTGTGAGGATCGACACCGATCAGGATCACGGGCAGCCGGCCTTGTACTCGCTGAGACAGGGAAGGGGGTGCGGTGGGCATCCTGACTTGAAGTCACCGTGTCACCTTCATGCCTCTGTCGAGCCACACCGCGCGGGTGCCGGCCGGCGGCGGCACGCTATGAGTGAGCCAGCCCGCGCGGAGCGGCAAGGAGCACTTGCGGGCCCGTGCCGACCGGCACCCTGGACGCTACGGCTGCAGACCGTGCATCTGGGCTCAATTGAACAAGTCAGGAGCCCGGCCAGAGGTCTCATCACTGTCTTGTCCGTCTGCCCGACCGGCGCGCATACCGCCCCTCACGTGTCGTACGGAAGGGCAGCGAACACCAGCATGGCAGCGGATGAGATAGGCGTCATCGGCGGGATTCGACACCCACACCGACACCCACCAGGCCGCGATCATCGACACGATCGGCCGCCACCGTCGGGTGTCGCAACCACCGATGGAAACCGCCCGGCATCGACTTCACGTCGGCACCCTGAACACTGTCGTCGGCCGCGGCAAGCGACACGCTGCCCGAGGTCTCGATCCGGTGATCCGTCGTCGTACTCATCAGGTGACTCCTTTGGGGAAGATCACACCTGATTCATGACACTCCCGAGATGAGTGAGATCGGGCTGCGGGACGGCGCTGGTACACCATCGGGATCCTGGCCGCACTGGGCTGGGGACGGGTCCGGCATGCTGACGTCCGTTACCGGCAACGGCCGGGATCTTTCGCCGATCCTGCTCGCGGCACTGACCAGGCGGTTTGCCACCGTCTTCGTACTCTGTGTGGGAGATGGGAGCCGTGGAACGATCCGCCACCGGCATCCGAAGCACGTGCAGGTTCTGCGCTGCGCGAGCGCCATGCACGGTGCGGCCATGTGGACCATGCAGGCCCGGCGGTTCGCCGGCCGAGGGGTGTCCCGATGAACGACTTGCACCGGTGCCGGTTGGCGTTGCCTGCGCTCATGGTGGCCGCTGCCGCAGCCGGGGCGGCGTTCCACGGAGTGTTCGGCTACGGCCCGCTGCTCCTGCCCGTGGCGGTCGCCGCCGCCGTTCCTGTAACCCTCTCCTACCTCCTGCGCCGGGCATCCTTGGAGGTCACCTGCGTTGTCTCGGCGGTGCTCTGGCTCATGACCTCGTCTCTCACGCTGAGGATGGGGGAACCTGTGGTTGTCGGGCTGACCGGGACGCTGGAGGGCGAGGTCAACGGGTGGGCCCGACTGCTGAGCGTGTCGATCCCGGCTCCGGTCCGCCCGGATCTGCTGACTGTCGGCATCCCGGCTGGCAAGCCTACGACCCTCGCGCGCACGTGCACGCCCCCAGTGTCCCCGCGACGACGCCCGATCTCCTGGCGCTCGTGGCCCGCATGGCGACGGCAGAGCCCGACTCCGTCGCTCTTCGAGGCTTCAGAGCCCGCCCGATGGCGAGTGGGCGTCCTCACCCTTTTCGACGGGGTGCGATGGTCTTCGGACGCCGTGTTCCGGGTTGGCGGACCCACCATCACCATGCCCGCCCCGGACGGTTCGCCCCTGCGCGAGGACGTCAGGATCCTGGACTTGACCGGGCAGTTACTCCCGGTCGCCGAGCAGCCCGCACGTCTGGTGGGCGACGGTCTGGCAGCCGACGCGACGGCCGGTCTCGCCCTCCACGCCCAGGGACTGGAGCAGGGCTATCGCTACGGTCTCGACGCCGTACGGACACGAGTACGCACCCCGGCGCAGCAGTCGGCGCAGCGGGTGAGTCGGGATGACCCGCAGCTGACGAAGCTGCCCTTGGGAATCCCCGCGAGCCTACGGGACTTTGCGGAGTCGACCCACTAGTGAGCGGCCACACCGTACGAGAAGGCCACAGCGCTTGCCCGGGGGCTCCGCAGGAACTCCACGTATGTCCCCACGGCCGAGAACGACGCGTCCTATGGCGCCGTCGGACGGTTCCTGACCGAACGCCGTGGATCGGCGACCGCGTTCGCCGTGACCTTCGTCCTCGCCACCAGGGTTCTCCACCTGCCCGCCAGGGTCATGGTCGGTTTCACTGCGGGGAAGCAGCAGCCGGGAGCCGGTTACGTCGTGCGGGAAGCAACGCCACCGCCTGAGGTGAGGTGAAGTTCGAGCATCTCGGCTGGGTCGCGTTCAACCCCCTGCCCGCTCCCAGCACCGCCGCCCCCGACGAGGGGTCGACCACCTCACCGTCACCCCGGCCCGGTACAGCGAGTCCGACTCCGAGTCCGACAGCGAGCACGCCCCGCGCAACCCCGACAGGTGCCACGCGGACGGGGAAACACCGCGGCGCGCACCGGCCATCGGTCACCGAAGTGCCACGCTTGCGAGCGCGCCAGCTGCGACACCCGCAGAGCTGCCGGGAGTACCGGATACCGCAGCACAAGCGCCCGAACACCGAGCCACCCGAAGAGGTTGGAGCTTAAGTTCGCGTACCGGCGTTGCCACAGGCAGACCGCTACCGGCTCTTCTGACCGTCAGGGTGCAGTTCGTTCATTGCGTGTCTCCATTGGGGTGGTTGAGATCTGGCGGGTAGCCCTTGGCGCGCAGCCAGCTATCAAGCGCCAGCGCGACGATGTCGCCGTGGGGGGTGCCGTTGTCGGCGTTGTAGCGGCGGATGCGGCGCTGGAGCTGGAGGGCTTCGGGTACGGCGTAGTTGAGCTGCCCCCGCGAGGTGTGGCGTGTTTTGATGATCGCTTCTGTGTCGGGGTGCGGGATGAAGGGGTCGTCGGTGGGTCCGGGCTGGGCTTCGAGGAGGTTGGCGAGGTCGCGCAGCAGGCGGACGTGGTGGGTGTTGGCGGGCATGGTGGTGCTCCGGGGTTGCTGCGACTAGTCGAATAGTGATCCGCCTAGTCGACTATCGGGCTATTGGAATAGTCGGCAGGGTGGACGCGGTCCCGCTAGACCGCGTCCACCCTGTGCCGAAGTGAAGCGTCGGATGGTCAGAAGCCGCGGGTGGTCAGCCACTCGTCCATGGCGACGGCGACGAAGTCGCCGATCGGCAGGTGGTCGAGTTCGTTGTCCAGCGCGAAGCGCTTGATCCGCCGCTTCAGTTTCAGCGCGGCTGGCACGGACGAGTCGAAACTCTCCCTGGCGATGACGCGCTGATTGAGAAGAACGGCAAGGGCGGGAATGTCTCCCGGACGGCCGGGTCCCTGTGCCCACGGCGCGCTCTCAGTCGGCGCTTCGCTCGATTGAGTTCCCTGGTGGTGCTCCGGAATCAGCTCAGCACCCTGCACAGGAAACGCAGTACCCCCTGCCACCGCAGACGTTGCCGGGCGGACCGCTACCTCAGCAGCCGGAGCCGTACCGGGAACTTCGGAGGCGGGATGACCCTGCACTGCGGGCTGCTCGCCATGCTTATCGGTGGGCGCTACCGACTCCTCAACTGTGACCGGATTCGGCTCGGGCGTGGTACCAGCCTCTTGAAGTGACTGGCCTTTGGCTGCTTCCCGGACGGCACCGCTGGAGCGATCCGCAGCAGCCGTGGGCGCAGCAATCGGCGCAGTGTCCGCCACCGCAACGTCCGTTACCGCATACGCCCGGACGGGCGCGGATGCGACGGCGGAGTCTGCCTGGAGCGCGTTCTCGGACGCCTGATCCGTAACGGGTGTGGTGGCCTGTTCGGGGGTGAGTTCGGCGGCTGGGGGAGGAGGCGGCGGGGTCGTCTTCCTGGCCGCGCCCAGGGTGCGACCGCCCGTGCGGCGGGCCGGGGGCTTCAGCTTCTCGTTCTTTTCGGTCATGCCTGGGTCAGCTCCTTCATCAGGTTGGCGTACTCGCTCAGTTCGGTGGGGATTTCGCCGAAGGCCTCCATGTAGTGGACCCAGGAGTGGACGGTGGTGTCGGCGAGCGGGAACGGCTCGTCGCGGTCGGGGCCGATGCCCTCACCTATGGGCGGGTCGAGGAGCTGGTCCTTCGCGGTGCGGGGCAGGCTGGTGCGGTCGTCGGCCTTGACCATGACGACGTGGGCGGTGACGCCGTGGGTGTTGCGGGCGGCTGCGCGTTCGGCTTCGTCGAAGGTGGCGACGAGTTTGCGGCGCTCGATCTTGGTGGGGGCGACCGGCACGAGCAGCAGGTTCGCCTCGGTAACAGCCTCGTGGAAGATCCGGGCGCTGCCGCCGCCGGCGTCGACCACGATCGCGCCGAACTCGGCGCGCTTGGCTGAGATGTACTCGGCGATGTCGTCGAACGGGTACCGCTCGATGACCAGGTTGGCGGGGATGTCGAAGCCGGCGGCCTGGGCGACTTTGAACCAGTCGTACGCGGACTGGCTGGTGGCGTCGGCGTCCAACAGCAGCGTGGGCAGATCGAGGACGACGGCGTAGTAGAGGGCGTAGTAGAGGGCGATGAACCCGGCGCTGGTGGTCTTGCCGGTGCCGCCCTTGAGCATGCCGACGACGATGACGAAGGCGTCCCAGGCGCCCGCGGTGGCCGCGGCCAGAGTGTTGTGGCGGGTGTTCTCGTTCACGTGTGCTTGATCTCCTGAAACCGGAAAGGTGTGTTGACTTGGCGGTTGTCGACGACCTTGACGCAGGCTTCGGGAGTGGCGTGTGGGGGGGAGCCCTTGCTGGGCGACTGCGACCGGGATGGTGGGTGGGCGGGTCGTCGAGTCCAGCGGCACGTCGGGGGATATGTGCCAGGACGGAGGCGCTCATGGCCGCCTCCTCATGTCGCGGGCTGGGCTGTGGTGGTGCTGGGGCCGCATGCGGGTGCCTGCTTGGTGCAGGAGCCGGTAGACGGTGGCGGCCGAGTAGTTGCACTCCTGGGCGAGGCCCGGGACCGTGGCTCCGGCCTCGTACCGGGCGCGCAGGGACAGCGCGAGCTTGTGCCGCTCGACGGCCCGTGCTGCGGCGCGCATCCGTTGGGTCTGCTGTGTGGTGCGCACGGTGCCGCCGGCCTCGATCAGCAGGCGCCGGGCACCGCGCCTGGTCTCTCCCGCGGCTGTGGCGAGTTCGGTGAGGGTCGCGCCACGCTGCTCGTACAGGGTGCGCAGGTGGGCGGCGAGGCGCCGGCGGGCTTGTGGGTTCTGCCGCATCCGGCGTGTTTGCCAGGAGGTGCGCATGACGGTTCCGGCGTCGTGCAGCCGGTTGAGGACGGTGCCATACGACAGGCCGCTGGCGGTGACGAGTTCGTCGACCGTGGCACCGGCCTCGTACTGCTTGCGCAGGGACTGGGGCGTCACCGCCTCGCTCGCATCGGAGGTGAGCGGGGGTTCTGGCTTCATGCGGCGGACTCCCATTCGCTGAGGGCTTCGGCATGGGCAGCGGCCAGCTCGTCGTAACTGCGCTGGTCGGATGGGGTGATGAGGATCAGGCGGCCGTCGCGGACGATCAGCACAGCCTTGCTGCGGTGTTCCGCGAGACGGTCCAGCGCCTGCTGGTAGGCAGCTCGCTCCGCCGTGTGCAGGGCCTTGCGCCGGGCCGCGATGCCCCTGGTGCCGTGATGCTCGGCGACCTTGTCCCAGCCCTGTGCCGGTGTGTGGCCGTTGGGGGCGTCCGGGAGGCGGATACCGAAGCCCTCCAGAGCTCGTGGTGCGAGCGTCCAGGTCTCCCCGGTGTGCTGGACGAGGCCGTGGTCGGCGAGGCGTTTCAGGGTCCGGTAGGTGGTGGCGCGGGAGACCGAGGAGGTACCGACGAGCTCGGCAACGGTCTGCGCGGGGTACTGGTGCAGGGCACTGATGATCATGAGGGCGGTGCTGCCGAGGGCGTGGTGGGCGAAGGCGTCGTGGCCCATGAGTTGGCCGAGGACGGTGGAGTCGACGTCGGCCGCCGTGGCCGTCCCAGGGGTGGTCCACTCCTCAAGTGCCGGGTCGGGGGGGGAACTGAGTGGACCGGCAACGAGACAATCCAGCCGGGCCACCGTGGCCGGGGATGGTGCCGTCGCCTAGGTACCAGATCGAGCCCTCCCGGCCATGGCCCACCCGCAGACGCCGCAGCCAGCCACACGGCTTGAGGACGGTCTCGTAGACGATCCGCAGCGCCGTGCGGGAGATGCCCGCCTCTTCGGCGGTCTGGCGCTCGCTGGCGTGGTGCAGGGGTCCGCCCGCGATCTCGGCGAAGTTCAGGTGCGCCCGCAGTACCCGCAGCGCAGTCCGCCCCCGCTCCCCACGCCAGGGCGTGGTCTCGATGCGGTCCCGCAGCGCGGCGAGAACCTCGAACGCGTCGTGCCGCGAGCCCAGCGCCAAGGTGGTGCCGACGGTGGCCGAGGCGCTGTTCCAGACCCGGCGGATGTAGTCCAGGGCGCGGCCTTGCCCGGAGCGCAGGACGATGTTGCGGGTGTGCCGTCCGCCTTCGTGCTCGGGGTGCAGCAGGAGTTGGGTGAGCTGGTCGATGCTGCCGCCGGCGCGGGCGACGTGGCAGGCGATGGCCGCGGTGATCCGGTGACCGTGCTCGGCCGCGCCCTGGCGATCCTCGCGCAGGAACACGGTCCGGCGGCCGGAGGCGAGCCTGCTGTAACTGCCGGTCGCGTAGCGCCCGGTGAGGTCGCCGAGCAGGACGAGATCGGCCGCGGCCGGAGGGAGTCGGCGGAGGCCCAGCGGGCCGCGTGCGAGGGGGAGGTGTCGTTTGGTGCTGTGTGGCACGGTGGGGTCGTCTCGCTAAGACGTGGACGCCACCCAGGCCCGCTAAAACCACGGGTGGTGTCCGGAACCGACCTCCATCGGCGCCAGCAAGGTCTCCAGAATGGCCGTCCTGAAGGCCCTCGTTTGCCTGGCCCCGAGCGGAGGCAGGCGTCCCCATCACAGCTCGACCGAGGTCGAACCAGAGCCCCGCCAAAGTCGCCCACCCGTGATCCACACCGGCCAACTCAGGTCCCCCAGAGGCCTGTTGCAGAGGTCGTTGCCTCTGACTGCCTCCGATCGCCTCCGCAACCCGTCCTAGCAGGTCACAGCCTCATCGCCCCCACACAAGCGCAGGTCAGGAAGGTGCGCTAGCTGTACCACTGGTTCCTGGCAAAGGCGGTCATGTGCGGCATCTTTGCGGCTCCCGTCGTTGGGTGATGGCCACATCGTCCGGAAGGGCGTCGCGGCACCGCAATACCTCCTCAGCCTCACGGAAGGGTTTGGGGAAACTGCCTGTTCAGGGCGGGTGCTCGTCTGTGTCCGCAAACTGTCGGTACACCGGCAGCTGTCGCATCGCCGCAGATCAGGCATGATCATTTTCGCGAACGGCCCTGTCCGGCGCGATCAATGCGTTTGTGCCGACGTGGGCATTCAGCCGGTTGCAGCACGGCGAGGTACCGGAACGGGGAGTTGTCCCTGGGCGGTACGGCTGGACGGCGGTCCAGGGCCGTTGCTCAGCGGTGACGATCCACAGTGACCATGCGCGTCGGCGCGCACATGTGGTGTCAGGGCAGTCGGACCAGGTTCAGCCGGTAGTCCTCGACCTGGGGCAGCCGCTGGGCGGCGAGACCGCTGAGCACCTCCTGGACCGGGGTCGGAAGTTCGTCGTACATCGGGGCGGGAAGGCTGCTGAACGTGTGGGAGGCCAGTACTTCAACTCCCGGTCGCCACTCGGCGAGCTGTGCCGGATCGGCACAGTTCCACTGCATCCGGGCGTCGACCTTGCCCAGCGCGTCGGGCTGGTCCTGGGTGTCGAAGTGGCCGGGGCCGGAGGTGTCGAGGGCGAGCAGGGAGCCGGGGAAGCGGTCGGCGAGCAGGCCGATGACCTCGCGCACGTCCGTCTCCTGGAGGTAGGGCAGGACGGCTTCGGCGGCGAAAAGGTACGGGCCGCCGGAGTGCGCGGTGACGGTGTCTGCCCATGCCTCGTCCGTCACCGACGCGGCGATCATCGTTCGGCGCGGGACGTCGGTGAAGCAGGTACGGCGCAGTTCGATCACGTCGGGCAGGTCGAGGTCGAACCAGCGGGCCCGGCTGTTGTCGGTGCGTTCGAAACGGGTGTTGAGGCCGGTGCCGATCTCCACGACGGTTCCGGTGGGATGTTCTGCGAGGAAGTGCGCCACCCAGCGGTCGAACAGGCTGGTGCGCAGGACCGTGCCGAGCAGCATCGGCAGGCCGTCGAAGCGGGCGAAGTCGTAGTCGATCGCCGCGACGAGTTCCTCGGCGACGGGGTCGCGCAGGACCGCTTCCTTCTTGCGGTTCTCCACCGCCCGGCCGTACAGCGGGATCAGCAGGGTTTCCTGGATCGTGCCCAGGCGTACGTCGCGCTCGGTCATGACCGCCTCCACAGTCCCTCAGTGGATGCGCAACGCTATATGAAAATGGGATCCATTAACAGCAGCCGGTGCCGTCGTGCCGGGCGACGGCGCCGGACTGCTCGGGAGCGCCATGTACGGTGCGTCGCCTAGCGGGTCGCCACCACCACGTAACTGTTGCCGTACTGCCAGACCGGACCGGCATGCGTGAAACCTGCCTGCTGCAGCAGCCGTACATGCGCCGACAAGGGCAGCCCGGTTCCTTCGCCCGAGCCGTTCCGCGGCTGTTTGTGGTGGCGCTCGGCGAGGAGGTCCGCCAGCTCCGGGTCGTGGGCCACGGCCGCCCACCACGATTCCCAGTCCTCGTGGGCGAATGCCTGCTGCCGCTCCGCCCCGCGTCGTCCGACGTGGGTGACGATCCCGGCGGCCTTGGGGCTGCCCTCCGGCGGGAGGTGGTCGCCGTTGACGAGGACGCCGCCGGGACGCAGCAGCGCGGCGAGTTGCCGGTACGTGTGCTTGAGGGCGTCCGGGGCGAGATAGTGCAGCGCGGTCGTGGACACGGCCGCGTCGAGCGGGCGGTCCAGACCCAGAGCCTGGATCCAGCCGGTCTTGCCGACGACCGCCTCGACGTAACGGGCGGCGGCACCGTGATGGGTGCGGGCCAGCTCCAGCAGCAGGGGGTCCATGTCCACGGCCACGATCTCCGCGTCCGGCAGACGACGGGCCAGCCGTGCCGCCAGAGAGCCGGGCCCGCAGCCGAGGTCGAGTACGAGGGGCGTGACCGTCCTGTCGGCCGTGATGTGCTCGACCACATCGGCGATCACCGTGAACCGCTCCTCGCGGCCGACGGCGTACCGCTGCTGCTGGCGCTCCCAGCGCTCCACCCACAGCTCGGCCGTCGCCATGCTCAGCCCCATCCGGTCGCGCCACCCTCGCTGTTCGCACCTGTCTTCCGGAACTCCTCGGCACCCTACAGGTGAAAACGGTTCCCATTCACGGTGGATGTCGTGTCACTGAAGACTGGCGAGTACGGACAACAACCGGTCGATTTCCTCGGGGGTGTTGTAGAGGTGCAGGCTGACGCGCACCGAGCCGGTCGGCTCGCCCGCGCTGCCCTGGCAGTGGTTGTCGGAGCGGACCATGAAGCCGTGGCTGAAGAGGATGAAGCCCAGGTCACCGGAGTCGATGTCGCGGTGCCGGAAGGTGACGATGCCCTGTCGCTGCTGGACGGGTGAGTCGGCGGCCAGGCTCAGGTGGCAGCCGAGGATCTCGTAGGCGTCCAGGTGGCGCAGTCCTTCGGTGAGCCGGGCCGCGAGGGCCACGGTCCAGCGCTCGATCCGGTCGGTGCCGACGGCCTCCAGCCAGTCGAGCGCGGCGGCCAGGGAGGCGATGCCAATGGTGTTCGGGGTGCCGTTCCACCCGCCGGGCGTGAAGTCCGGTCCGCGCCTTTGACGGGCCCAGACCGCTCCGGAGCCGGGCAGGGCCAGCGCCTTGTGTCCGGAGAAGACGACGAAGTCGACGTCCAGGCCGGCCACGGACACCGGCAGATGGCCGATGCTCTGGGCGGCGTCGAGGCAGATGACCGCGTCCGGGCCGACCGCCTGGCGGATGCGGTGGACGTTCATGTTCCCGCCGTAGACGTGGTGCACATGGGTGGCGGCGACGAACCGGGTCCGAGGGCCGGCCTGCGCCGCCAGCGCGTTGTGGTCGTAGTCGTGCGAGCCGGGCTGGTACGGCATCTGACGGACGTGG
The DNA here is from genome assembly GCF_011045015.1 of Streptomyces scabichelini. Classification (GTDB taxonomy): domain Bacteria; phylum Actinomycetota; class Actinomycetes; order Streptomycetales; family Streptomycetaceae; genus Streptomyces; species Streptomyces scabichelini. Next base: position 33,072 of record NZ_JAAKZY010000009.1, read on the forward strand.
ACGCGCACCCCCTGACCGGCCAGCAGCTGTTGGGCCTCCAGCCAGGGTGCGATGTTCGCTTCGTGGTCGGCGACGGGGACGACGATCTCGTCCCCGTCGGTGAGGTACGAGGTCAGCCAGTCACGCGCAATCGTGCGCAGCCCCTCGGTCGTGCCGCTGGTGAAGTGCACGCCGGAGCGTTCCGGAGCCGGGTCGGCCAGGAACTCCTTGACGCGGTCCCGGGTCCCCTCGACCAGATCCGTGGTGCGGTTGGCCCAGGTGTAGGTGCCGCGGCCGGCGTTGGCGTTGGTGGTGGTGAGGTAGGTCTGGGCGGCGTCCAGCACGGCTTGTGGCTTCTGGGCGGTGGCCGCGCTGTCCAGGTAGGCCAGCTCCGGATGGGCTGTGATGATCGGGAACTGGGCGCGCAGCCCGCGCTGCCATTCGCGTAGGTCCTCGGGGAAGGCCACGCCGTTGCCCCGGGCGGAGCTGACGGACATGTCAGTCCCGTACCAGGGGCGCGCCCGCATCGCGCCAGGCGACGATGCCGCCGGAGAGGCTGCGGACGTCCGGATGTCCGATGCGGGCCAGCAGTGCCGCGTACTGGGCGGACTTCTCGCCGACCGGACAGGCCAGGAGCACCGGTCGGCTCCGGCTGAAGGGCAGGCCGCCCCGCAGGAGTTCGTCGAACAGTTCGTCGACGATGTTCACCGACCCGTCGATGTGCAGCGCCGCGTACGCGAACGGGCTGCGCAGGTCGACCACGAGCGGCCCGTCGGTGGCGATCCACCGCTGGGCGTCCGCCACCCCGATGGCCGGGGCGGCGCGCACTTCGGCGGCGGACAGATCGGCCACCGAGTTCTTCCGCCGGGGCCGGCCCAGCAGGTCGGGCCGCCGCTGCCGGACATAGCTCAGATAGCTCTCCACGCGGTCGCAGACGATGAAGACGGCTGTCTGACGCTCCGTCAACTGAGCGTCCACCTCGCGGAGATGGCGGACCGCCCCGAAATAGGCGGCCCCGCCGGTGGGTCCGGCCAGCATCCCACAGCGGCGGACCAGGGTGAGCATGCCGTCGATGGCCTCGTCGCCGCTCACCGTCTCCATCGTGTCGTACGTGTCCGGGTCGAACAGGCCGACTTCGTGGACCTCGTCGATGGTGCGGATGCCCGGGATGAAGTCGGACTTGCCCCCGACAAGACCGACGACCTGTACCCGCGGGTCCTGCTCGCGCAACACCCTGGCCACGCCGGTGGAGGAACCGGCCGTACCTACGCAGGCGATGAACCAGTCCGGGGCGCGGCCGTCCAGGTCCTTGACGATCTCCGGGCCGGTGCCGGTCAGGTGGGCTTCGGTGTTACGGGGGTTGAAGTACTGGTCGGTGTGCAGACAGGCGCTGCCGGAGTCGGCGAGGGCGTGGTGGAAGAGGGTGAGCGGGTCGTCGGTGTTGGTCGGGTCGAGGCACTCGCTCTGACCCGGCAGCTCTTCGATCTCCGCGCCCAGCAGCAGGAGCAGGTCCTTGATCTCGGGCACCCGCATGCGGTTGGTGACGCTCTTGAAGGTCAGGCCGTGCATCCCCGCGATGACGGCCAGCGCCTTGGCCGTGTTGCCGCTGGAGAGTTCGACGATCTGGCTCGCCCGCTCGACCGCGTCGGCGAGGTCGGGGCGCGCCATGTTCCAGGCGGCCCGGTCCTTGACCGAGCCGAAGGGGTTGAGCATCTCCAGTTTGGCGAACAGGTCGATGTTCCGCAGACCGGTGACGGCCGGGTCGATGCGCACCAGGGGGGTGTTGCCTATGACCTCGGTGATGCTGTCGTACCTCACTCATGTCCCCCTGACGGCGTTGTCGGCCAGTACTGTTCGTCGAGGCTCCAGCGCCATGAGCCGCCGTCCTGCCAGGCGGCCACCTTGCGGGCGACGGGCTGGTGTTGTGCCTGGCCGGCGTGGAAGTCCATGGCGTATCCGGCGGTGTTCGCGAAGGCCATCAGATCGCCCGGCTGCGGCCGACGCGGAAGGAAGACCGTGCGCCGGGTGATCATGTCCGTCTCCAGGCAGAGACTGCCGAAGAGATGGACGCCCACAGGTTCCGCGTCGGCGGGGACACCGATGCCGTTGCCGTTCTTGGGGATGACGACGGGGTCCATCAGTACCCCGTGCTCTTCGAGGGCCACGTCCTCGGCCTTCAGCGCCAGCCGTACCAGCAGTTCACCACCCGTGCGGGAATCGCGTACCTCGAGGACCGTCGCCAGTGTGATTCCGCACTGGTCCACCAGGGCCCGCCCGGGTTCGACATGCAGGTCGTACAGGTGCTCCAGCAGCAGCGTGGCCAGCGGTCGGCCGCCCAGCGAGGCGGCGGGGTGCGCCAGCAGTTCGTCGAGGTACCGCTCACCGGCGAGCGGCCGGTGTGCCGGGTACAGTCCCAGCGCTCCGCGCAGTGTGCCGCCCTCGTTGCGCAGCCCGTAACCGTGCCCCTGCCAGGTCAGGGGCGGGCGCCTGCCCAGAACGGCGCCCGTGAGCTCCGTCGTGTACCGCTCCCACTGCTCGCGGTCGGCGAGGTAGTTGACGCCGAATCCGCCACCGACGTCCACGGCCCGCGGACGCAGTCCCCGGCTCCGGCACTCTTCCAGGGCAGTGAGACAGCCCTCAAGGGCCGTTGCCTTCTCGGTGAGACTGGTGGTGTCCAAGTGGTAGGCCACGCCGTGCAGTTCGACCGTGTCACTGTGCCGTTCGGCCGTCTCCAGCAGCGTGTCGAGGTCGCCTGCGGGCGAGCCGAAGCGACTGCGTCGGCTCAGCACCCGCACGCCGGACGCCTCGAACCCCGACAACCGCAGCAGGACACGGGCCCGGGGGAGGGCGTGCTTGCGCACCAGTCCCGCGAGTTGGTCCAGCTCGCCGACCGAGTCGACGCTGACGGTCACCCCGGCGCGGGCGGCCAGCCACAGGAACTCCGGGTTCTTGGGCCCGGTGGCCAGGATCCGGTCGGACACGAAACCGGCGCCGAGGGCGTGCTGCAGTTCGCCCAGCGACGCCACGTCCACGCCGGCGTCCGTCGCGGCGAGCCGTCGCACCAGGGCACTTGACCGGTTGGCCTTGTGGGCGAAGAAGACCTGGCCGGACAGGTGGTGCTTGCGGTACACGGACCGGAACCGCTCCAGATTCTCGGCGACCTGGTCGGGCACCAGCAGGTTGAGGGGTGATCCCAGCGCGTGGGTGAGCATGTGCAGTAGATCGGGGGACTGCAGCAGGGATTGCAGCCGGGGACCGAGACGGGGTTCCAGATACAAGGGCCTGCCCATGCGTGTCCCTTCCCTGAGAACGCCGAGGTCCGGCATGCCGAGCATGCCGACACTTCGTCCCGCGGTTCGCCGTATAACCCCTTTCCCTCAGGTGCGCGCTCTTACGCCCCGAGGCGCCGGTGTCGTACCGCAATGGCAGGGGTAACGCGCAGAGGTCGTGGCGTAGTTGGCGCCGTGATGGGTGCGCGTCCTTGGTTTCGGCCAGGAGTGGCGGTGCGTCTGGCCCTTGCGCTCACGCCCCTCTTTAGATGAAAATGACAATCATATTTGTCTGGCTCCGAGGGGTTGCAGTGGTGGATCCGTACGAACGCTCGGCCGAGTACCTCGACCTCATGATCGCCGGGACATGGCAGTCCCTCGGCCCGGCGCTGGCCGAAGTGCTCCAGCAGGTGAAGGCGGGGCCCGGGCCGGTAGTCGATGTCGGGGCTGGTACCGGCCGGGGAGTGCAGGCGATCTGTGCCGCGCTTCCGGGCGATGACCCCGTGTTGGCCGTCGAGCCCTCTTCCGCCATGCGCGCCGTGCTGCTGGCGCGCGTCCACGACGCCCCTGAACTGCGCGAGCGGGTCACGGTGTTGGCGGAAGACGCCGTACACGCCTCGCTCCCTGACGGCCTGCGCGCGATAGTCGCGGTGAACGTGCTGGGACACCTGCCGCCGGCCGAACGGCAGGCTCTTTGGGCGAGCGCCGCACGCCGGCTCGCACCCGGTGGCGCAGTCGTCGTCAGTGTCACTCCGCCCTTCGCGCCCGAGCCGGTTCCGCGCACCCGGATGGCTTCGGCGGCCGTGGGCGCGCTCCACTACGAGGGGTGGGCCACCGCGGAGCCCTCCGGGGACGACGAGATCACCTGGCGCATGGACTACCGCGTCCTGCGGGACGGCCGGCCGCTGTCCGAGGTCACGGTCGACTACCGCTGGTGGGTGGCGAGCGAGAACCGGCTGGCCGAGGAGGCCGCCGAAGCCGGGCTGGTCATACGGCCCGCAGGGAAGCCCGATCTCGGGCTGCACCTCCTCACACGCTCGGGTGAGTAGCGCCTGCTGTCCGAAATGACCCATCACACCGTCCACATCTCTCACGGAGCGGAGGCCGGATGAGTCAGCTCGTCCCTGCCGAAGACGTCCTCGCAAGCACCATCGAATGTATCGGCGAAGTCCTCGGCATGCAGAGCGACTTGATCACGCCGGACACGCCCTTGTCGGCTCTGGGCCTTGAGTCGTTCACCGCTGTGCGGCTGCGGCGCCGGATCCGCGAGCGCACCGATGCCGATCTTCCCCTCACGACCTTCCTCGACGGCGCCACGGCTCAGGACATCGCGAACCGGCTCGCCGCCGAGGTGGAGGAGGCGCCTGCTCAAGAACAGGCCGGGAGACAGGAGGAGCGAGCGGCGCGGTGCGACACGCAGGCCGATGCCTCCGACGGGATTCCGCAGGTCGACGGCGGGCCCTTCCCCCTGACGCCCATTCAGGCGTCCTACTTCGTCGGCCGGCAGGAGGGGCTGCCCCTCGGCGGGGTGGCCACCTTCTACTACTACGAGTACGACCGCGTCGCCGAGGACCCCCTCTCGGATCTCGGGCGCCTGGAAGCAGCCTGGAACCGGCTGATCGAGCACCACCCGATGCTCCGTATGACCGTGGACGAACGCGGCAGGCAGCGCATCCTCGCCGACGTCGGGCCCTACCGGATCGGCACCACCGACCTGCGGGACGCCTCCCCGGAGGACGCCCACCTCGCGCTGTCCCGCCTTCGCCACGAGCGCTCCCATCAGGTGAGGCCGACCGGCACCTGGCCGCTCTTCGACATCCACGCGGCGCTGCTGCCGGACGGCAGGACACGGCTCCATGTCGGCGTGGACGTGCTCATCACCGATCTCGCCGGCTGGATGCTCCTGATGCGCCAGTGGGGTCGGCTCGTCATCGATCCCACCGCACAACTCCCGGTTCCGGAAACGGACTTCGCCCGCATGCAGCGGGCCCGTACGACCGATCCGGAGTGGGCCGCACGGCGGACACGCGACCGTGCCTACTGGTCAGAGCGCGCTCCCCGACTCCCCGACGCGCCGCGACTTCCTGTGCTGCGCGATGCGGAGGACACGACGCCTCCCCGGTTCGTCCGGAATGCCGCAACCCTCGACGCGCCGACATGGGCCGCCGTCCGTGCCCGCAGCGCGGAATTCGGTGTCACGCCGACCGCCACCCTGCTCGCCGCCTTCGCCGCCCTGCTGGGCCGCTGGGGAGCCGGTGACCGTATATGCCTCAACACCACCCTGTTCGACCGGCCCGAGACATCGGGTGAGGCAGCCGATGCGGTGGGTGACTTCACCACCACCGCCCTCGTCGGCACACCTCCCTTCACGCCCGGCCGCTGGGAAGGGTTCGCGGGGTACGCCGCGGAGGTCAACCGATGTTTCTGGGAGGACCTGGACCACCGATCCGTCTCCGGAGTGGAGGTGCTCAGGGACCTCGTACCCGGACCGGGCTCCGACCCCGCCGCTCCCGCTCCCCGTTACCCGGTGGTGTTCACCAGTGGGGTGGGTCTCGGCGGTGAGAACGAGCCGCCCGCCGCGTGGATCGGCGAGGAGGTCTACGGCATCTCCCAGACCCCTCAAGTCCTGCTGGACCACATCGTGTGGGACGAGGGCGGCCGGCTCCGGCTCGCCTGGGATTCAGTCGAGGGAGCCTTCCCCGACGGGTACGTACAGGCCCTGCTCGACGCCCATGTCCGGCTGCTGCGCAGACTGGCGGAAAGCGCCGCGTGGCGCGATCCCGCACTGGGCTGGGACCCGACCTTCCGCCCGGAGGAGCCCCTCGACGTCGCGCCCTTCCCCGACGCGGGCCCTCTGTTGCACTCGCCGGTGCAGGAAGCCGCCCGACGGTACCCGCAGCGGCCCGCTCTGCACGGGGCATCCGGTGCTGTCACGCATGGCAGGCTCGCGGAGAACGCCGCCGCCACGGCCGCGCTGCTGACCGCTCATCAGGCCGGGCCCGGTGATCTCGTGGCCGTGGCCTGCGAGAAGGGTGTCGCGCAGGTCACCGCTGTCCTCGGGGTCAGCGCCGCCGGGGCGGGCTACCTGCCCATTGAGCCCTCCTGGCCCGACGCCCGGGTCGCCGCCGTCTGCGAACGGGCCGGTGTCCGGCACGCGCTGGTCGGCCGTGGGGTGAAGATCGCCTGGCCGCCGGGTGTCACCGTGCACCGGCTGACCGCCGCGGGGAAGCCCGCAGGCCGTGCCGTCTCCGACGACCTCGTCGCCTCCAAGACGCCGAGCCCGGACGACCTCGCCTACACGATCTTCACCTCCGGCTCCACGGGCAGCCCGAAGGGCGTCGAGATCCAGCACCGCGCGGCCCGTACCACCATCGACGACATCGTGGATCGCTTCGGCATCGGCGCCGACGACCGCGTACTCGCCCTGTCCGCCCTCAGTTTCGACCTCTCGGTCTTCGACATCTACGGCGTCCTGGGCGCGGGCGGCTCCTTGGTCCTCCCCGACCCCGCCCGGCAGCGAGACCCGCAGCACTGGCTGGAACTGGCCGGGCGTCATGGCGTCACCGTGTGGAACACCGCCCCCGCTCTGCTGGAGATGCTGGTCGAGTACGCGGAGATGGAACCGGAAGCAGCCGCCGAGGCCCTGCGCACCCTGCGCCTGGTGATGCTGTCCGGCGACTGGATCCCCCTGACCCTGCCCGAGCGGCTGCGCAGGCTCGCCCCGCAGGCCGAGTTCATGAGCCTGGGTGGCGCCACCGAGGCGTCGATCTGGTCCATCACCTACCCCGTCGAGCGCACCGATCCGGGCTGGCACAGCATTCCGTACGGCCGGGCCCTGCGCGGCCAGTCCTTTCACGTACTGGACGAGCAGGGTGCGCCGTGCCCGGTCGGTGAGGCCGGTGAGCTGTTCATCGGCGGTGACGGGCTGGCCCGCGGCTACATCGGTGATCCCGTCCAGACCGCCGAACGCTTCGCGATCCATCCGGTCCTCGGGCAGCGTCTCTATCGCACCGGTGACCTGGGCAGGTGGACGGTCGACGGGACCATCGAGTTCCTCGGCCGCGCCGACCGGCAGGTGAAGATCCGGGGGCATCGCATCGAACTGGGTGAGATCGAGTCGGTGCTGGGCCGGCATCCCGGCGTGCGGCAGTGTGTCGCCTCGTCGGTGCGCGGCCCTGATGGGCGGCCGCGGCTCGTCGCCCATCTGTCACCGAAGGGAACCGCCCAGGTTCCGTCTCCGGAAGAACTGGCCGCCGCGCTGCGTGAACGGCTGCCCGAGTACATGATTCCCAGCCGGTTCGTCGTCCTGGACCAGCTGCCGGTCACCGCCAACGGCAAGATCGACCATGCGGCCCTCACCAGCCCGTACCGGGAGCAGGGGGTCGTGAGCGACGGCCGGTCCGAGGCCTCCGAGCCTGGGGAACCCGTGGTCGCCGCCGAGCCGAAGTCCGCGCCGGACATGCCGTCGGACGAGACCGGTACGGGGTGGGCCGCCGCAGCGCTCGACGAGGCCGCCGCGCTCGGGCTCGAGGCCGCGATCGTCCTCAGGCCCGGCCTGCTTCCCCCTGACCAGGCGCTGGAGGCGACCGCGCACTGGCTGCGGCGCGTGCAGCGACTTGCCGGGTCGTCCCGTGTCGAGCCACGGCTCGCCGCCGGGGGACTGGCCGAGATCGTCCATCGGCCGACTGCTCCGGGCACGGCAGTCGGCGGACCGGTTCCTGCTCCGGGCGCCACGGCTTCTATCGCCCTGACCGACCCCGTGCGGAACGCCGCGGCCTCCATCGCCCCTGTCGACCCCGTGCGGGACGCAACCGTCTCTGTCCCGCCTGTCGCGCATCATGCCGACCCGGTGCGGGACCGGGCCGTGCTCGACGAAGTCACGTCCGTCTTCGCGGATCTCACGGGAAGCCCGGTCCAGGCCGACAGCACCTTCGCCGCCCTGGGCGCGACCTCGCTCACCCTGGTCCTGGCGCATCGCCGGCTCTGCCAGGGCATCGCCCCGAGCCTGGCGCTGGCCGACATGTTCGCGCACGCAGGCGTCGGCTCGCTCGCCGCCCGGATCAGTGAACTGCACCGCAAGACGCCTGATCCACAGCCCGGCACCGCTGCGCCGCCGACCGGAGGCCGCCCGCGCCACACGGCGCCCTCGGAGGCCGGTACCGCCGACCTCGTACCCCAGACACGCCGGGCCTCGCGGGTCGCCGCGCGTGCCCTTGCCCGGGAGACCGCCGGATGACCCAGTCCCCTGAACCGAGCTGTCCGTCCGAACAGAGCGACCCGTCGCGGGCGGTGGACCGGGGAGACGACGAACTGATCGCCGTCACCGCCCTCGACTGCCGTTTCCCTGGTGCCCCGGACACCGAGTCCTTCTGGGACCTGCTCGCGGCGGGACGCAGCGGGCTGACCCGGCAGACCGAGCGGGAACTCGCCGAGAGCGGTCTGCCGGCCCGGCTGCGGCGCAATCCGGCCCATGTGCCGGTCAGCGGACTGATCGACGGCCAGGACCTGTTCGACCCGGAGCCGTTCGGGTTGACCGATGCCGAGGCCGCCCTGATGGACCCTCAGCAGAGGCTGTTCCTGGAGGCGTGCTGGCGGGCCCTGGAAAGGGCCGGGCACGGATCGGGCGTGGGGGCAGGTGCCGTGGGAGTCTTCGCCGGTGCCGCCCACAGCGACTACCTGACACGTCACCTCGCCCGCCGCTACGCCGACTCCGCCGCCGACCCGGTGGGCAGTCTCCAGGCGGCGATCTCGGGCGTCGGCGACTACCTGCCGCTGCACGTCGCCCACCGGCTGGCCCTCACCGGACCGGCGATCTCGGTCGGCACCGCCTGCTCCACCTCCCTCGTGGCGGTCCATCTGGCGGCGCAGTCCCTGCTGGCGGGGGAGTGCGACACCGCCCTGGCCGGCGGCTCCTCGCTGATCGTTCCGCAGGGCAGGGGCTACCTCCATGTGCCCGACGGCATCTTCTCCGTCGACGGGCGGGTTCGCCCGTTCTCCGCGGAGGGCACCGGCATCGTGCACAGCCAGGGCGTGGGCGTCGCCGTACTGCGCCGCCTCGCGGACGCCCTCGCCGACGGCGACCCCGTCCTCGCCGTCCTGCACGGATCCGCGGTGAACAACGACGGTGGGGACCGCACCGGTTTCACGGCGCCGTCCCCGCGCGGACAGGCACGCGCGATCACCGAGGCCCTCGCCCTCGCCGGCGTCACACCGAGGATGATCAGTTACGTCGAGGCCCACGGAACCGCCACCCGACTCGGCGACGTGGTCGAACTCGCGGCCCTGAAGAAGGTCTTCGGCGAGAGTGGCCCCGCGTGGTGCGCCCTCGGCTCCGTCAAGAGCAACATCGGGCACGCCAACTCGGCGGCCGGCATCGCCGGATTCGCCAAGACCGTGCTCGCACTGCACCACAGTGTGCTTCCGCCCTCCCTCGGTGCCCTGCCCCTGAACCCCGATCTGGAGCTGGAGGACTCCCCGTTCACCGTGCCGCATCGAGCCGACCCATGGGCCGGGCCGCGCTACGCGGGCGTCAGCTCCTTCGGTATCGGCGGCACCAACTGCCATGTGGTGCTGGGCAGTTCGCCGCAGCGCGCCATGGCCCCAGCGGACGGCCGCCCCCAGCTGGTCCTGCTGTCCGCGCATCGCGACGACGCTCTGGAACGCCTGGCCGACGCCACGGCCACCGCCTTGGACCAGCCGGACACCGACCCGGCCGACACCGCGTACACCCTGCACACCGGCCGCGGTGAACACGCCCACCGGGCCGCCGCGGTACTCGGTGACCCACCCGGCGACACGCACCGCGTCCTCACCTCCGCACTCCGGCGCGCCGTCCCGCCCACGAGGCCGAGGATCGTCTTCGCCTTCCCCGGCGGCGGTGCCCAGTACCCGGGCATGGGGCGTGAACTCCTCACCGAGGAGCCGGAGTTCGCCCGCACGGTCGAGGAGTGTGCCGCGCTCTTCGCCGGGCGTGGCGACGGCACCGGCTCCGGACTCGTCCCGCTCCTGGCCGCGGCGCCCACGGACGAGGAGGCCGTCAGGCTGCTGCGGGATCCCGTGCACGGGCTCCCGGCGCTGTTCACCGTTTCGCTCGCCACGGCGCGCACCCTGCGCTCCTGGGGCATCGAGGCGGACGCGCTCATCGGCCACAGCCTCGGCGAGTACGCCGCCGCCGTCGCGGCCGGAGCGCTCAGGCTCGCGGATGCCGTCGCCCTGGTCGACGTACGCTCCCGAGGCATGTCCCGCACCGCGGGCGGCGGCGCGATGCTGACCGTCGCGCTGCCCGAGGACCAGGTCGTGAAGCTGCTGGGCGACCATCCGGACCTGGACCTGGCCGCCGTGAACGCGCCACGCTCCTGCGTGGTGTCCGGACCCGTCGACGCGGTGACCGTTCTCGAGCGCCGACTCGCGGCCGACAGCATCCACACCACACGGCTCCACCTGGACGCGGCCGCCCACTCGCGGCTGGTCGACCCGGTGCTGCCGGCGCTGCGCGCCGCCGCCGAGGCGACCGTACCCGGCGTCCCGGCCGTGCCGCTCGCCACGACGCTCACCGGACAGCTGCTGCTGACCCCGCCCGGGGCCGAGCACTGGGTGCCCCATCTGCGGTCCGTCGTCAGGTTCTCCGACGCCCTGACCACCGCGCTCGGCACCGGACCGGCGATCGTGGTCCAAGTGGGGCCCGGCAGCGGCCTGTTGCAGCTCGTCCGCCGGCACGGGACGGCGAACGTCGTCGCCACTCTGCCCACCGTGCCGGGGCGCGACGAGCGCCGCGGAGCACGTGCCGCCCTGCTCACGGCCGCGGGCGAACTGTGGACCCACGGCGTCCGGCTCGATCCCGAAGCCCTGCACCGGCCCGGTCGGCGCCGGATCGCCCTGCCCGGTCTGCCCTTCGACCGGCGGCGCCTGTGGATCGACGAGCCCGACGACGTACGGCCCGGCCACTCGCCCGTGCCGTACGCGACCGCTGCCGAGCCCGACGAAGAGGAGCCCTTCCAGGTGCCGGTGTGGCACCGGACGCCACCCGTCGACGTATCACCGCGACTGGAGGGCCGCTGGCTCGTCGAAGGCGACCCGGACTCCCCGCTGCTGAGCGAGGTCCGTGAGCAACTCGCGGCCGCCGGGGCCCGGACCGTCACCCTCGCGCAGGCAGCCGCCGAACCGTCGCTGCCCTGTGCGGGCCTGGTCATGGTCGACACGCATGGCGAGGACGACACGTATGGCGAGGACGACTCGGGCGTCCGGGCCCAGGAGGCATCCGCCGACCGGGTCACCGAATCGGTGCTGCGGTACGCGCGGCTCGCCCGGACCGCCGCCCCCTGGGCCGGCAGCGCGTGCCTGCTCCATGTCAGTGTCGGCGCGCACCACGTGGAGAGCGGCGACCGCCCGATACCGGAGGGCGCCGCATCGCTGGCCGTGCCCCGCGTCCTCGCCCAGGAGTTTCCAGGACTGCGCTGGCGTACCCTCGACCTCCCCGCCGGACCGGTACGCGGCGAGGACGTACGGAGGGTGTGCGCGGAGGCGGGTGCCCTCGCTCACGGTGAGCCGAGTGGTGTGGAAGCCGCGTACCGCGGCGGACACCGCTGGGTCCGCGGTGTCACGCCTTGGCACCCCACGGCATCCGAGCAGGCGCGGGACGGCGGAACCGCCGTCGTGATCGGCGGACTCGGCGATGTCGGCATGGCCCTCTCCGCCCATCTCGCACGCAGCGGCCGGCGGGTCGTGGTCACCGGCCGCGACGGACTGCCCTCCGACCCGGCGCCGGGCACCCCGCAGGCCGAGCGGGCCGAGGCCGTACGACGGCTGCGGGAGGACGGCGTCGAACTGGACGTACGGGCCGTCGACGCGGCGGACCCCGATGCCACGGCCGCCCTTCTGCGGACCGTGTCACAGCAGTACGGCCCGCTCGACCTGGTGGTGCACGCTGCCGGTGTCGTGGCCTCGGCCGCGGTGGCCCCGTTGCGCGCCGTCGAGGAGGAGACCGTACGAGCGCACGCCCGGGCGAAGGTGTCGGCGGCGATGGCGCTCCGGTCCGCCGTGCGCGGGCTGCCGGACGACCTGCGCCCCGCGAACGTCCTGCTGATGTCGTCGGCCACCACCTTCGTCGGCGGCCTGGGGCTGGCCCCGTACGCCGCGGCCAACCGCTTTCTCGATGCCTTGGCCGAACGGGAGGACGCCGAACGGAACGACTCCGGCGAGCGGTGGATCAGCGTGGCCTGGGACGGCTGGCGCATCGGCCCCGGCGGCACCGAACGGGTCGTCGCCTCACGCCACTCGATCGGCCTGCGGGACGGAATGCGCTCCGTGGACCGGCTGCTCGGTCTCGCCGGGGAAGGCCGCGCGCCCGCGTCCCTGGCGGTCTCTCCGGCGGATCTGGCCGGCCGTACCGCGGGCGTCCCGACCGTCGCGGCCATCGCTTCGGGCCGGGAGTCGCCGGGCGGCACCACACAGCAGGGAGGATCCGCGCCCCGGGGCGCGGCCGAGGAAGTGCTCGCCGCCCTGTGGTCCGAGCTGCTCGGCTTCCCCGTGACCGACCGCGACGCCGACTTCTTCGCCCTCGGCGGTCATTCCCTGCTGGCCACCCGCATGCTGGCCAGGCTGCGCGACGAACGGGGAGCCGGACTACGTCTGCAGGACCTTCTGACGCGGCCCACGATCGCGGCACTCGCGCCCCTGATACCCGCGTCCGGCGGAGCGGCGGCCCCTGGAGCTGACGACGCGCTGTCGGCCGTACCACCGGAGGCCGAGACTCGCGCCGCGCCGGAGCAACCGACCGGTGCCGCAGGCGAGTTCCCGCTCACCCGCGTACAGCACGCCTACTGGGTCGGCGGCTCGGGAGGGTACCGGCTCGGAGACGTGCCCTGCTCCTTCCACCTGGAGTACGACTGTCCCGGCCTGGACACGGCGCGCTACGAGGAGGCGTGGAACCGTGTGATCGAGCGCCATCCGATGCTCCGCGCGGTCATCTCCCCCGAGGGACGCAACCGGGTACTGGACCGGGTGCCCCGCTACCGCATCCGCGTCCAGGACCTGAGCGCGCTGGGCGAGGAGGAGCGCGCACACAAGCTCGAACAGATCCGTACCCGCCTCGTCCGCCGGGAGCCGCGTCCCGGGCGCTGGCCCCTGGTCGACATCAGGGCGGCCCGCCTGCCCGGCGACGTGGTGCGCCTGTTCGTCAACGTGGACGTCCTCGTGTGCGACACCGCCAGTTACCTGATCTGGGACCGTGAACTGTGCGCCCTGTACCGGGATCCCAAGGTCCAGCTCCCGCCGGTACGTACGACGTTCGCCGAGTGCGTGGCCGCACTGGAGCAGCGCGCCGGCTCCCCGGAACGCGCCCGCGCCGCGGCCTACTGGCGGGCGCGGATCGACAGCCTGCCCGGTGCGCCCGCGCTGCCGCTGCGCGCCCCGGAGGCCGATACGCGTCCCCGCTTCGGCCGCCGCAGCGCACGGCTCGAACCGGACGACTGGGCGTCACTCAAGGCCGAGGCGGCCCGGCGCGGCCTGACACCGACCGCCGTCCTGCTCGCCGCGTACGGGGACGCTCTCGCCGACTGGTCGGGTCAGGACAGGTTCGCCCTCACACTCACTCTGTTCGACCGGCCGTCCGATCTGCCCGGCGCCGACGAGGTCGTCGGCGACTTCACCTCCCTGATGCTCCACACGGTGGACAGGTCGAACGACACGTCCTTCGCCGACGCGGCCGCCCGTGCACAGCGTTCGCTCTTCGAGGATCTCGATCACCGGGAGTTCTCCGCGCTGGAGTTGCTCGCCGAGAAGTCCACCCGCACCGGGCGCACCGAATCCGTGCCTGTCGTGTTCACCAGCGCCCTGGGCCTGTCCGGGCCGCTCGGCGGTGGCCACGACCTGGACTGGGCCGGGACTCCGGTGTACGGGGTGAGCAGCACACCGCAGACCTGGCTGGACCATCAGGTGCTCGAACAGCACGGCGCGCTGCTGCTCCAGTGGGACGTGCTGGAGAGCGAGTTGCCCGCCGACGAGGCGGACAGGGCGTTCACCTCGTACGTCGCACGCATACGCGGCCTGGCGCAGGGTCAGGCCGCCTGGGAAGCCGAAACGCAGCGGCAGGCGGGCGCGGAACCAGGCGGGCGGCAGACGTCCGCTGCCCCGGAACGTCGCGCGGCGACGCAGTCGCCGAGGCGGCAGCCGGCCGGTCCCGCTGTCGTGAACCGCCCTGATGACCTCGACACCGCACTGCTCCTGCGCGACGGCAACACCGACCGGCCGCTGTTCCTGGTCCACCCCTCCGGCGGCGACGTGCTGTGCTACGGCCAACTGGCCAGGCTGCTCACGGACGGGCGGCGCGTCGTGGCGCTCGCCGATCCGGCACTTACCGGAGGAACGGGCGCCGAGGACATCGCCGGTATGGCCGACCAGTATCTGGCGGCCCTGCGCCCGTACCAGGCGAACGGCCCGTACCTCCTGGGCGGCTGGTCCATGGGCGGCACCCTCGCCCATGCCATGGCCTGCGAACTGGAACGCCGGGGAGAGCGCACCGATCTCCTCCTGATGATCGACTCGAACGTGCCGGACCGCATCACGCCGCTCGGCGGAGCGGGACCGGACGGGGACGCGGCGATCGCCGCCGTGCGGTATCTGCGGTCGCTGGAGGCGTTCCTCGACATGGACCTCGGCCTCGGTCAGGACGAAGCCGCACGGCTGCTCCGTACGCCGTCCTCCGATGCACGGTCTGTCGTGGCCGCACGACTGCGCGAGGCCGGCCTGGTCGGGCCGCGGGAGACCGCCGAGGTACGCCTAGGGGTCTTCGAGCGCCACCTCCGTGCCCTGGGCGATCACAAGGCGGGCCGGCTCGCCGACCCCGACACCCGGTTGCTGCTGTTCCGTGCCACCCGGCCGTCCCCGAGCAACGCCGGAGTCGGCATGGGAGTCGACGACGCCCCCGACCTCGACTGCCTGGGCTGGCGGCCCCATGTGTCCGGCCCGGTCGACGACGTGGCCGTCGACGGACACCACTACTCCCTGCTGACCGGGCCGGCGGCAGCCCGGATCGCCGCCCTGACCGACCGGGCGCTCGCCGCCGTATCCGCCGGGCCGCTCCAGAACACCTGAGCCGGCCGGCCGCCAAGTCGGACATTCGCCTCCTCAAACGGAAAGCACGGAACGAACGATGAGACTCAACGCGCCCTCGCGCGCACACCGATCCATTCCTGAATCCATTCCTGCGACCTGGCGCGCCGTCCTCGCCGTGGCCGCGGTCGGGGCCCTGCTGCTGGCCGGATGCTCGTCGTCCGACAACACCGGTGACGCGGCCGCGCCCACGGGCAAGCCCGTCGACGGCGGAACCCTCCGCTACGCCGTGACCGGCTCACCCGCCACGGCCAGCAACGACCCGCACGGCGGCCTCGGCAACGAATCCGACCTGCTGCGCTTCGCCCTCGCCTACGACGTGCTGACCGTCCCCGGCAAGGACGGTGAACCCAAGCCACGACTGGCCGTCTCCTGGAAGCCGAACGAGGCCATGAACCGCTGGACGTTCACGCTCCGGGACGACGCGCGGTTCACCGACGGCCGCCCGGTACGAGCCGCCGACGTGCTGTACTCCCTGCGGCGCATCGCGGACAAGGCGGCCGAGAACTACGGCCGGCTCGCCGACTTCGACATGAAGGCGTCCAGCACCGACGGCGACCACACCGTGGTCCTGGCCACCCGCGCGCCCATGGCCCAGGCGGCCAAGGCCCTGGAATCCGTCAGCTTCATCGTGCCCGAGGGCACGAAGGACTTCTCGAAGACGGTCCCCGGCTCGGGTCCCTTCAAGGTGCGGACCTCCGGGGCGCAGACCGCCGTCATGGTCCGCAACGACGACTGGTGGGGATCGCGCCCGCATCTGGACCGTATCGAGATCCAGGCCGTCGCCGACCCCCAGGCCCGCGCCAACGCCGTCACCTCGGGCCAGGCCGACGTCGCCGGAAGCGTGAGCCCCGCCGCCGTCAAGAGCGCGGGAAGCGGTGGCGGCCTCCAGGTCGTACGGCGCAAGGGCGTCACCGAGTATCCGTTCATCATGCGGATGGACACCAAGCCCTTCGACGACCCGCGGGTCCGGGAGGCGTTCCGTCTGGCCACGGACCGCAAGGCCCTCGTCGACACGGTCTTCCTCGGCTACGGGCAGATCGCCAACGACCTGCCCACGCCGTACGACCCCTCCTACCCCGCCGACCTGCCGCAGCGCCGCCGCGATGTCGCGAAGGCCAAAGAACTGCTCCAACAGGCGGGTCACGCCAACGGGTTGACCATCACCCTGCACACCACGACCGCCTACCCCGGCATGGACACCGCGGCGACCCTGTACGCGCGGCAGCTGTCCGAGATCGGTGTGAAGGCCGAGGTCAAGGTCGAACCGGCCGACACCTACTGGACCGCCGTGTACGCCAAGAAGACGTTCTACACCGGCTACTACGGCGGCATCTCCTTCCCCGACCTGGCGCGGGTCGGCCTGCTCTCCACCTCCCCGACCAACGAGATCGCCTGGAAGAACAAGAAGTTCGACGCCGGCTTCACGCAGGCCATGGGAACGCTCGACGCCGACCGGCGCAACACCCTGCTCGCCGGCATCCAGCGGGACCTGTGGAAGGACGGCGGCTACGTCGTGTGGGGCACCGGCGACGGGCTGGACCTCGCGGCCCGCGGTGTGGCCGGACTGCCCGACGGGCCCGGTTTCCAGCGGATGTTCATCGACCAGGTGTGGATGGCGAAGTGACCCTTCGCCCGTTTCTGCGGCCGGTCCTGCTCACCGTGGCGGCGACGGCTGTCGTCTTCACCGCCACCGAGCTGCTCCCCGGCGACGCGGGCGACCTCCGGCGCGCGGGACGGGCGTCCGAGGAGGACATCGCGGACGAACGCGACCGGCTCGGCCTTGACCGGCCGGCCGCGGTCCGCTATCTCGACTGGCTGTACGGTGCGGTCCGCGGCGATCTCGGCCGGTCGCTGGTGAGCGGACGCACCGTGACCGGCGTGTTCGCCGAGCGGCTTCCCGCTACCGCCGCCCTCGTCGTCTTCGCGCTGGCCGTCACCGTGTTGCTCACGGCGGCTGCCCTGACCGTCGCGTTTCTGCGCGGCGGACGCGGTGGCGCCGTCGCGACCGGCCTTGCCGCCGTACCGCAGTCCGTTCACGCGGCCGTCCTCGGCACGGTCTTCGCCGGGATCCTGGGCTGGCTGCCTGCCGTGTCCCTGCTGCCGCCCGGCGGTTCGCCGTTCGACGCGCCTCAGGCGCTGGTGCTGCCCGGCGTCACTCTGGCGCTGCCCTCGGCGGCCTACGCCACCGCGCTGCTGCGCGGAACGCTCGTCGACACCCTGCGTCGGCCCCATGTGAGTGACGCCCGCATGCGCGGTGTGCCGCCGGCCCTCGTGCTGGTCCGGCACGTCCTGCCCTTCCTGCTGGTTCCGGCGCTGCGGGTGACCGCTCTGGTGGCCGGCGGACTCATGGCCGGTACGGCTCTGGTGGAGACGATGTTCGGCTACCCCGGCACCGGCAGCCTGCTGGTGTCCGCGGTCGCCGTGCGCGACGTACCCCTGGTGCAGGCCGCCGCGCTGCCCCCGGTCGTCGTCCTGCTGCTGTGCATGCTCGTCGCCGACCGGCTGGCCGTGCGCGACTCGGGGCGGAGCGGTTCCACCGATCACGGCAGAGGCCCTGCTGTCACGGCGGCTGTCGGAGGGCGAGCCTGATGCGCTCCTTCAGGACCGGCCTGGTTGCCGCTGCCCCGGTCACCGCAGGGGCCATCGCACTCCTGGTACTGCTGGGGCGATACGCCGCCCCGCACGAGCCGGAACAACAGATCGGCCCGCCCTGGTCGCCGCCGGGCTCGGCCGCTCCCCTGGGGACGGACGGCCTCGGACGCGACGTGCTGTCGCGGGTGCTGCACGGGGGCACCGAGCTGCTGACCGTCTCGCTGCTCGCCGCGGTGGTGGCCGTGAGCTGCGGAACTGTGCTCGGCCTGGCCGCCGGGTGGGCCGGTGGGCGCACCGCCCGCGCGGTGTCCTGGCTGTGCGACCTGCTGCTCGCGGTTCCCGCGCTCGTCCTTGCCCTGGTGCTGGCCGTCGCACTGCCGGGCGGGACGGCGGTGGTGGTGGCGTCCGTGCTCAGCGGCACACCCCTCACCGCCCGCGTGGTGGCCGGCGAATCGGCGCGGCTGCGCACCAGCGGCCATGTGCACGCGGCCCTTGAACGGGGCGAGACCGTACCGTCCGTCCTCGCCCGCGAGGTGCTGCCCGCACTGCGCGGACTGGTGACGGCCGATGCCGGGCTCCGGCTGGTGACCGCACTGCAGATCGCCGCGGCGCTCGCCGTACTCGGGCTCGGGCCCCAGCCGCCGGAACCCGACTGGGCGCTGATGCTCAGCGAGAACCTTCCGGGCGCCTCACTCAACCCTGTGGCGCTGCTGGCGCCCGCCGTGCTGCTGGCCGGCTGTGCCTGGGCCCTGGCCGCCGCGGCACACCGGGCAGGGCCGGGAAGGGACGGAAGCCCATGACCGCCCCAGCGTGCGAGTCACCGCTGCTCGCGGTGGACGGGCTGACCGTGCACCGGGCGGCGGACGGTGCCCTCGTCCTGCCGCCGACCGATCTGCGGGCCGAATCCGGACAGGTCGTCGTCATCACCGGGCCCTCGGGCGCAGGCAAGACCACTTTGCTGCACGCTCTCCTCGGCACCGTCCCGGCTGGGTTGCGCCGGTCGGCCGGCACCGTGCGCTGGGCGGGCACGCTCCTGAAGGAGGGTCGCCCCGCCCGGACTTGGCGCCGTACGTGCTGCGGCCTGCTGGGCCAGGACCCCGGCGCCGCGTTGCATCCGCTGTGGCGCGTCGGACGCCTGATCGGCGAGGACCTCGCCGGCGACCGCGACGCCCGAGCGGCACGCGTCGCCGAGCAACTCGACCTCCTGGGGCTGCCGCCCGAGCTCGTGTCGCGCCGCGCGGGCGAACTCTCCGGTGGCCAGGCCCAACGGGTGGCGCTGGCCCGCGCGCTCGTCGCGGACCCCGCTCTCCTGGTCCTCGACGAGCCGACATCGGCCATGGACCCGGCAACGGCAGCCCTGGTGAGGCGAGTTGTCGCGGCCCGGCGCGGCTCACCGGGCCGCTGCGTGGTCCTGGTGACCCACGATGCGCGCCTCTTCGGCGAACTGGCGGACGTCACGATCCGCGTCGCACCGGCCGGAGCGGTCGCTGAACGCGAGGTGCCGGGGCCCGGGGCCGGCGCGACCGGCCGAGGCTTGGGCGATGCCGGGGCGGTGGAGCTGCCTCGCGCGCTGCCGGAGGCCGACCGGCCCAGGCCGGGTATGCGCCGTCCGCCCTCGGCCGACGATCGGCCTCGGCAGCCGGTGCCCCACACGCCGTCGGGCGCGGATCGGTCCGGACCGGGGGGTGTGCTTCCCGTTCCGGCACCCGCCGACCTCGCCCACCCTGCGGCGGCCCCCGCGCCTCCGGTCGGGTACGGCTCCCACGCCCAGGCACCTCCCCGGGACGAGAGTGTCGAGCGGCGATCGGCGCCGCAGGCCACCGCCGTGCCCCGGCCGAGTCCAGCCCTGTCCGCCCGGGGCCTGCTGCTGACCACCCCTGATGGGGCGGTGCTGCTGGAGGACGGCGATCTCGACCTGCCCGCAGGAAGTACGACCGCCGTGATCGGGACCTCGGGCGTCGGCAAGACGACGTTGCTGCATGCCCTCGTGGGCCGCCGTCCTGCGGTCGCCGGGACGCTGCTGCTGCACGGCACACCGTTGCCGGCCGCCACCCGGCACCGCGGCCGGGACCAGCTGCGCGCCGTGCAGCTCGCCGGACAGAGCGCCGTCGACGAACTCAACCCCGCCCAGCGCGTGGGCCGGGCCGTGGCCCGACCGCTGACCGTGCTGCACGGCCTGGACCGGGCCGCCGCCCTGACCGAGGCACAGGCGGTGCTGGCAGCCGTCGGGCTGCCGCCCGGTATCGCGGCACGTCGCCCGCACACGCTCTCCGGCGGCCAGCGCCAGAGGGCCGTTCTCGCCCGGGCCCTGGCCGCGCGCCCCGACGTACTGCTGCTCGACGAGCCCACCGCTTCCCTCGACCCCGACACCGCCCGGTCCGTACTCGACCTGCTGGACCGAGTTCGCGAGACAGGGACCGCGATCCTGGCCGTCACCCACGACCCGGCCGTGGCGGCCCGCGCGGACGACGTGCTGGCGCTGCGGGACGGCCGCCTCCTCGCGATTCCCCCGGATTCCCTCGGCCCTCCGGTTCCTTCCGCCCCCCACCCGCCGCGCCTGCGCGACCCAGCACTGAACGAACCGCGACCCAGAACTGAACGAACGGAGCCTCCCGTTGTCCGATGAAGCGACCACCGATACCACCACCATCGACGCAGTCGACACCACCGCTCTGATCGCCGACCACCCCTGGGTGGCCGACGCACGCCCCGCACCCGACGGAGTCCTGCTGGTCACCCCCCATCCGAGCGCGACAGCCGTTCTTCCCGCGCCGGGACCCCTGGTCCGCGAGCACCTAGCGCACTGGGCGGAGGTGTACGAGTGGGTGTACGAGACGGGTGAGGGCCGGCACGCCGACGACCTGGACCTGTCCGGCTGGCGCTCCTCCGACACCGGAAAGCCGCTGCCCGCCGCCCATATGCGGGACTGGGTCGACCGCACGGTCGACCTCGTCCTCTCCCAGCGGCCCCGTCGGCTGCTCGAACTCGGTTGCGGTACCGGCCTGTTGGCCCACAGGCTGCACCCGCGACTGGACGGCTATGTAGGCACCGACGTGACCGAGGTGGCGGTCGCCCGGCTGCACGCCGCCGGACTGCCCCGTACCGCCTTCGTGCGCGCGGCCGCCCACGAGGCACAGGCGCCCGCAGTCCGGCAGGCGATGGACCAGGTATTCGGCCCCGGCGTACGTCCGGACTGCGTCCTGCTGAACTCCGTCACCCAGTGCTTCCCCAACCTCGTCTACCTGACGGCGTTCCTGCATCACGCGCTGGCCGCGGTCGAGGACGGCGGCACGGTGATCGTCGGCGACATCCGCCACTCCGGACTGCTCGAAGACCACTTCGACCGGGTGGAGAGGGCGCGCGACCTCGAAGCGGCCGACGCGGACATCGCCGCGCGGGTGGCCTCGGCCGTGGCGGGGGACGAGGAACTGTCGTTCGCCCCCGAAGCCGTACGCGAGATCCTGGCCGCCCAGCCCCGGACCGTCCGGATGAGCGTCCATGCCCGCACGATGGCCGAGGACACCGAACTCACCCGGTACCGCTACGACCTCGTCCTGCATGTCGGCTCCGCCTCCGGCCTCCCGGACGCGTCCGATGTGCGTCGGCTGCCCTGGCAGGGGCTCGCGGGCCAGGAGCTGCCGACGGTTCTGCGCGCGGCGCTGGCACCCGGGCCCACCATCCTGCACAGCATCCCCAACGCCCTCCTCGCGGCAGCCCCGGACGCCATCACTCCGTACGACCTGCGACAGGCACTGACCGGTACGGACGCTGCCGTGCTGCTCGACTCCGGCGACCCCCGGATGCTCGCCGTGGCCGCGCCCGCCGACTGCGCCACCGCTGCCTCCCACGGCCCGGTTCGGGCACCGGTCGGCCGCCTGGCCCATGAGCCGCTGCCCGCGTTCGTACGGCGCCGGCTGCCGGAAGTCCTGCGCGACCATGTCCGCCGTACCGCACCCGGCACGGTACCGCCGAAGATCGTGGTGGACGACGCGTCGGCGGGAGAGACGCGATGAGGGTGGCGGACGTGGCCGACGCCCTGTCCCGACTGCCCGAGGTCGCCGCCTGGCAGTGGGTGCCGGGCAGCGAGGGTGACACCCTGCTGATCGCCGGTCCGGTGGACGACGCACGGGGAGACGACCGGGGCGCGGACACCGGCTGGGCCGAGCAGGCCGTGATCGACGCCGCCGCCTCCGGCGACGCCGCCGTGACCGGTACCGACCTCGCGCAACTCCCGGCTCTGATGCGCCTGTTGGACGAGACCGCGCTGCTGACCATGGCCCGCGTGCTGGACCGTACCCGTCTCTTCCGGGACGCGGCGCCGCACACGGCTGCCGAGGTCGTGGCGGCGCTGGGCACGGCGCCTCGCCACGCCTGGATCGTACGGCGCTGGCTGCGCACCCTGGCCGCCGAGAGTCGGCTCGCTCTTGACCCGACGACGGGCCACTACCGGGACCTGACCGCGCCCGGCCGTGCGGAGTACGCCCGTGCCCGTCGCACCCTGGACGAGGCCCGCAGCGGCATGGGCTACCCGGAGTCCATGACGCGCTTCTTCTTCGCCGCAGCCGACCGGCTTCCCCTCCTGCTCCAGGACCGCACGAGCCTGCAGGAAGTGCTCTTCCCCGAGGGCGAGACGGACACGGCCGAAGGCAACTACCGCGACAACGTGCCGAGCCGATGGGCCAACCACGCCGCCGCCGACCTGATCGCGCACGAGGCCCGCCGACGAGCCCGCCGACGAGAGGGACAGGGAAGCGGCAGCCGGCCACTGCGCGTGCTGGAGGCGGGAGCCGGGGTGGGCGGCACCACGGAAGCGGTGCTGAGCGCCCTCGGCTCCACTCCGGTCGACTATCTGTTCACCGATGTGTCCCGGTTCTTCCTTCAGACCTCGCGTACCCGCTTCGGCACCCATCCGGGCCTGCGCCAGGCGCTGTTCGACATCAACCGCGACCCGACAGCACAGGGTTTCACCCCCGCTTCCCACGATGTGATCCTCGTGGCCAACGTCCTGCACAACGCGCGCCACATCGGCCGTGCGCTCGCCGCCCTGCGGGAACTGCTGGTGCCGGACGGCCTGCTGGTGCTCGTCGAGTCCTGCCGGGAGCACTATCAGGCACTCACCTCGATGTACCTGCTGATGTCGCCGCAGGCGGACGAGGAGGGCTGGTTCACCGACCTGAGGGCCGGCCAGGACCGGGTCTTCCTCACCGAGGGGGAGTGGACGCGGCAGCTGGACGCCGCCGGATTCCGGCCCCTGCCGGTCCTGCCGCCCGACGGGCACCCCCTGACCGCCCTCGGCCAGCACGTCGTCGCGGGCCGCGCCCGACCCGGCCGGGGCAGGCCCGACCCCGGCCGCGTCGCAGGGGCGCTCGCCCAGCTGCCCGAGACGGCCCGCCCCGTACGCGTCCACGCCGTGGACCGCGTTCTGCCCACCACCATGTCTGGAGCCAGCCGTTGACTTCCTCACCGCCAGTTCCCGCACCTGACGCCCTTGACGACCTCGTGCAGTCCGTACGCGGTGTCTGGGCCGACGTCCTGGAAACGGACACCGAGTCCATACCGGCCGACATCAGCTTCTTGAGCCTGGGCGGAGACTCCGTGCTCGCCGTGCGCATGGCGGCACTGATCCGCAAGCGGCTGGGCGTGAACCTCGCCCTGTCGGACGTACGCGTCGAACACACCGCAGCCCACCTGGCGGCGCTCCTCCACGAGCGCGGCACCGCGGGCGGACTGCCCCGCAGCCTGTCCCTGGACCTCGAGCGGCGAAAGGATCCGGACGCACCCTTCCCCCTGCTGCCGCTCCAGCAGGGCTACTTCGTCGGCCAGCAGGACGCCTGGGAGCTGTCCTACCGTTCCGCGCACCACTACGTGGACATCGGCCTTGAGGACATCGACAACGAAGAGATCGCCGAAGCGCTCCAGGACGCGCTGGAGCGGCTCGCGGAACACCAGTCCGTACTACGGGCCCGCATCCTGCCCGACGGCAGGCAGCGGATCCTCCCCCTCGACGACCCCGACGCCATGCCGCAGCTGCGCGTGACCGATCTCAGCACCGCGGGGGAGGAGGAGATCGCCACCCAACTCTCGGCGATCCGGCGGGAGATGAGCACCGAGGGCCCCGACCCGGCCGTGGGCTGCGGACTCGACATGCGCCTCACCCTGCTCCCGGGGAACCGCGCCCGGCTGCACTCCTCCACCAGTCTGCTGATCATCGACGGCTGGTCGTCCGGAGTCTTCTACCGGGATCTGTTCGCCCTCGTCTCCGACTACAACGCCGTACTCGCCCCGCTGGAGGTCGACTTCGGAGACTACGTCGCGAGCCTGCGCGACCTGCCCGACACGGAGGAGTGGCGCCAGGACCGCGACTGGTGGTGGGACCGCCTCGACGACTTCCCGCTGCCCCCGGCTCTGCCCCTGGTGGCCGATCCGGCCGATGTGCGCCCCACGTTGATGGGCACGCGGCAGGCCGTGCTCGACGCCGAGCGGTGGGGGGCGCTGCGCGCTCACTGCGCCGAGCACGGTGTCACGCCGTCGGCCGCGATGTTCGCGGTGTTCTCCGCCGCCGTGGCCCGCGCCTGCGGACACCGGCGCTTCCTGCTCAACACCCTGCAACTGAACCGGCTGCCGCTGCACCCGGACGTGCCCCGGCTGGTGGGAGCCTTCTCGTCCACCATGCTCATGCCGGTCGAACTGCCCGAGAACCCCGTCTTCTCCGATCTGGCGATCAGCGCCCAGCAGGCCGTCTCGGACGCGCTCGCGCACCACCTGGTCTCCGGAGTCGAGGTTTCCCGCGAGCTGGGCCGCCGCCGTGGCACCCGCCGTCCGGTCGCCCCTGTGGTCTTCCAGAGCACCCTCGGAGTGGATGCGGCGCTGGGCAGCGAGGTCCCCCATGAGGCCGGCCCGCTCGGCCGGATCGATCTGCTCAGCCACCACCAGCAGCTGAGGACCCCTCAGGTCGCCCTGGAACTCCGGCTGTTCGAGCTGCGCGGCGAACTCGTCGTCGTCTTCTCACTGGTGGAGGAGATCTTCGCCGCCGAGGACGTGGACCGCATGTTCCAGGACGTGGTGAGCACCGTCGAATCCCTGGTGGAGAAGGAGGCATGGTCGGCCCCGGTCACACTCCCGAGCACATGGGACGCACCGCAGTCGGACACCGCCGGCACGGCACCCGGCGGACGACTGTCCGTCCCGTCGGCGCAGGACCTGTCCGGCGAGGAGCCCGGGCCTCCCCGCGACGATCTGGAGCTGGCCGTCGCAGCGGAGTGGGCCGAGTTGCTCGAGTGCGCGGTGACCGACAGAGCGTCGGACTTCTTCGCACTGGGCGGGGATTCGCTGCTGGCGGTACGGATGCTCGGCGTACTGGCCCGCAAGGGTGTCGGCCGGGTGACGCCGCGCCGTTTCCTGGAACGACCCACGGTAGCCGGTCTCGCCGATGCGGTACGTGACGGTGGATCGGCCGCCGCGGGATGACCGTACGCGGCGAGGGCGGCAGCTGCATTCTGGGTGACAGGGGTGCGGCCCTTGCGTCAGCCGGGCAGGGGCGGGCCCGCACGACCGCCCGCGGCGGGAGCACCCTGGCGCTCCCGCCGCGGGGCGGGTCAGCCGGTGAGCCCCGCGTCCTCGCGGAACAGCTCCTGGTCCAGCCAGACCGCGGCGCGCGCTCCGTCGGCGGCCCCAGTGATCACAAAGGTGAGCGCGTCCGGCAGTGCTTCCAGACGGGCGGCATCACCGGCCGCGTAGACGCCGGGCACGCTCGTCCGCTGGAACTCGTTCACGCGAATGCAGCCGTCGGGCAGCATCTCGCAGCCGAGTTGCTCGGCGAGTGCGGAGTGCTGCCTGGTGGGCGCCCGGTGGTAGACGGCCTGGCGCTCCAGTACGCGTCCGTCCGCCAGTACCAGCCGCACCTCGCCCTCCTTGCCCTCGACCCGGGAGACCGGGGTTTCGTCGACGGCGATCCCGGCGGCGGCGAGCCTGCTCGCCGCCTGCTCGGGCACCGGATGCCCGTCGGTGCACACCACCACGTCGTCGCTGAACCGGTCGGCGATGTACAGGGCCTGCATGATCTGCGGCAGCTCGCGGCCCAGAACGGCGATGGTCATGCCCCGCGTCTCCCAGCCGTGGCAGAAGGGACAGTGATAGACACCCCGGCCGAAGAGCTCGCCGACGCCCTCCACCTGGTCGAGGACATCGACCTGTCCGGTGGCGAGGATCAGTTTGCGGCCCGCCACCCTGCTGCCGTCGGCGAGCGTCAGCGTGAACCCGTTCCCTTCCTCCGCCGCGGCGGCCGTGGCCACCAGCGCCTCTCGAATCTCCACACTCGGGTAGGCCGCGAGCTGCTCACGGCCTATGCGGCGCAGCTCCGCCGGGGACGCGCCGTCCCGGCTGAGGAACATGTGCATCTCGGCGGCCGGTGCGTTGCGTGGTTCACCGCTGTCCAGGAGCAGCACCTTCCGGCGCTGACGGCCCGACACCAGTGCTGCGTTGAGACCGGCGGGGCCTCCACCGACCACGACTACGTCGTACGACATCGTTCTCCTCTGCCCGGAGTGATCACGGTCCACTACCCAGCAATCTTAATGATAATAGTTTTCATTTGTATGTGATGGTGCGTAACTTTCCACACGTTCCACGACGAAGGGCGAACTCATGGACTCCACCGCGGCCATCGGCATCCTCGGCGGCTACGGAGCCGTCGGAACCGCAGTAGTGCGCCGGCTGCACCAGGCGGGTGTCGGCCCGCTCCTGGTGGCCGGCCGGGATCCGGCCCGTGCCGAAGCCTCCGTCGCATCGCTCGGCGCGGCCGGGGCGGCTGTCAGTGTCCAGGCCGTTGACCTCTGGGACGCGTCACTGGACTCGTTCCTCGCCCGCTGTCGGCTCGTCGTCAACTGCGCGGGCCCGTCCTACCGGGTGCTGGACACGGTGGCGCGGGCCGCACTGCGTCACGGCGTGGACTACGTGGACGCGGCGGGCGACGACCCCCTCCACGCACGGCTGAGCGCACAGGACGGCGGTGATGATGAGTGGGCGGCCGCACACCGCACCGCCGTCCTCTCCGCAGGAGCGCTGCCGGGACTGTCCGGGCTCCTTCCGCACGTGCTGCTCGACCAGGTGGCACGGCCGGTCCGGCTGGAGGGATACCTCGGCGGCGTGGCAGCGCTCACCCCCGCCGCCGCGGGAGACGTGCTGCTCGCCCGAGGTCCCGAACACGGCATCCCCTCCGCGGCCTGGGAAGACGGACAGACCCGCGACCGTGCCCTGGAACCACGGCGCGGCCTGCGGCTCCCCGCCTTCCCGCAGCCGGTCACCGCCTTCCCCTTCCTGTCCACCGAGGCTGTCCGACTCGCGCAGGCCGCCAGGATCCGCCGGGTGCACTGGTACACAGTCTTCGGCGGTGAGCACCTCGCCGAAGAGCTGGCCATGGCCTGGGCCATGGACGACATGGAAACGGCGGGTCTGGTCCAGGCCGCGGACGCGGACGTACGCCGCCACGGCTCCTGGTACGGGCAGGAGTTCCGCCTCTGGGACGGGACGGACGACGGCCCGCCCACCCGCACGCTCACCCTCCGCGCCGAGGACTCCTACGAACTCAGCGGCTTTCTGTCCGCCACCGCCGCACACCACGTCCTCGCCGGCCATGTGAAGCCCGGAGTCCACTTCGCAGCGGACGTGCTCGACCCGCTGTCGACTGCCCAGACCCTGGCGACGGACCCGGTGGCCGAGCTGCACATGACGTGATCACCGGGCGGATGTTGGCGCCGAGGACGGCGAAGCGTCTACTGGTCAGACGGGATCGGTGAACGAGATCGGCTTGCCGGTGGCGTGGGCATATGCGATCTCCCTGCTCGTGGACTCGCCGATATACCCGCCGGGGTTGACGACCAGAACCCGGTCAGCCAGGTCGATCTTGCGCAGGTGGAGGGCGTCCAGCGCGGTCTTCTGCTCGTTGGTGATCAACTCGTCTGCTTCGCCTGGCGCGACGACGATGACACCTGCGAAGGTCAGATCACGGTTCGCCGCACGCATCTCGTCCACGAACCGGGTAGAGCCGCAGATGCAGACAATCTCAGGTCGGTCGGGCACGGCTCAGTCCTTCGGTCGAACGGGAAACCGTCAGTGTGCACGTTGACATCACAGACAGGCACACGAGCCAACAGTTTGCGCAGCGAGATGGACACCACGCGGCTGCACCGTCGCAGGCGGGAGGCGTGGCCCGTACTGGGAATGGCGCTGCTCGACGGCGAAGTCCGGGGTGCACCCGGCTCACCAGCTTCCTTCAGCAACACGGCCCAGGTGCGTTCCACAAGGACACCGGTGCCTTGGTCGGCTCGTACTGTCTGACCCTCGTCAGCCGCGGTGTCTGGGAGCTCGGGTACCGGGCGGTCAAGGAGTTGCGCGGACGTGGGTACTCGGTGGAGGCCGCTCGGGCCCTGTGCGACTGGGGCTGGGTCACGCTCGACGTGCACCGCATCGAGCGGTGGGCCATGGCCGGGAACACCGGCTCGTGTGCCGTCGCCGAGAAACTCGGCTTCACCGTCGAAAGGACACTGCGCAGTCGCAGCATCGCCGACGAAGGCAAACCGCACGGCTGATGGGTGGGCGGACTGCCGAGGCCCTGCTGCTCGGGCCAATGCTTCGCTGGCTGCGTCCGCTGTTCTGACCGCCCCGGTCAGTAGCATCAGGAACATGGCCCATGTCTTGATCGGCCACAGTGATGCCGCACGGCGAGTGAGCTGGTGGCGCACCGGTTTTGTCATGCTGATCCTTGCCGGTGGGACAGTGGCGGTCGGTCTGGGGGCGCGGGCGCCGGACCGGGGGTGTGGATTGGCGGTTTCGGCGTTTTCTCGATGACCGCGTTGTTCGGCATGGTCAATGGCATCTACGGCCGGGTGCTACTGACGGAGACGGGAATGTAGTTCCGCACTTTGGTCAGCAGGCGCTCGATTCCGTGGTGCGAAGTCGCTGGTGTCGAGTCGCGGAAGCGAACGCGAGACCAAACGAACGGTAATCAGGGAAGAGCGGTCCGGATCAGTGATGGCCCTCTTCGTACGCCCGGGCTTGCTCCTCCATCCGAGCGTTGTACTCCGCGATGATGCCGGCAGCGTCACGGATGGTCTCTTGCTCGTCGGGCAGGGGCTCATGCCGCACAGCGGTACCCAGGCAGTCGAGGCCATGCCCGCGCGGCCCCGCAGCTCGACAGCACCCAGGGGTGGGGCCGCCGCCCCGCGGGGGCACCCTGCCGATTTCTTACTTGTTCCGCTTGCTTGGAGTGCACGCCAAGGCCATAGCGTTGAGGGCATGCCGGTATCACTGGGGTCTCGCCGGTGTCCCGGAAGGCTGCCTAACTTCTATACCGGCGGCTCTCGGGCTCGGCTGCATGGGTATGAGTTTCTTCTACGGTCAGCCACCACGGCCCCGGCAAATTCGTGATTAAAACACCGACAGCTGAACCGAACACCCGACGCGTCAACGCATCATTCCGCACGACCAACGAGAAGGACGGCAAGTGGTAGACAACCAATTCACAACGCATGCAGAACTTTTCGATCTGGGTGGAAAGCGCGCGCTCGTCACCGGTGGCACCAGAGGCATCGGGATGATGATCGCGCGTGGCCTTCTCCAGGCGGGCGTCCGCGTGGTCATCAGCTCACGCAACGCAGAAGCGTGCGCTCAGGCGCAGGAACAGCTGTCCAAATTCGGTGAGGTGCGGGCCATCCCCGCCGACCTGTCCCGCCACGACGAATGTCGGCGACTGTCCGACCTCGTCACCGCCGACTCGGAGCGTCTCGACATCCTCGTCAACAACGCGGGCGCCCTGTGGGACGAGCCGCTGGCGACGTTCCCGGACGAGGCCTGGGACACGGTCGTCGACCTCAACCTGAAGTCGCCGTTCTGGCTGGTCCAGGCGCTGCTGCCCGCACTTCGCAAGGCGGGCACCGCCGACGATCCCGCGCGGATCATCAACATCGGCAGCATCGCCGCCATCCACATCCCCCAGCGGCCCAACTACTCGTACTCCAGCAGCAAGGCCGCGCTGCATCAACTCACCAGAGTGCTCGCCAAGGAACTAGGACCGCAGCACGTCACCGTGAACGCCGTGGCGCCGGGACCGTTCCCGTCGACGATGATGGCTGCAACCCTCGATGAGTTCGGCGAGGCGATCGCGGCGTCGGCCCCACTACGCCGGATCGGCCGCGACGACGACATGGCGGGTGTCGCCGTGTTCCTCGCCAGCCGGGCAGGCGCATACCTGACGGGCGCCGTGATCCCCGTCGACGGCGGCATCGCCACAACCGCGTAGGCCGCCTGAAGCGTGTTGCAGAAGGCCGTGATTTTGCAGGTCAAAGCCTGACCACGGCTGTTCTGATCCCCAGGGCAGGGCGAGGTTGTGCATGTGGGCGACGGCTTGGACCGCGTGACGGAGGCCGTCGCCGAGCACGGTGACGCCCTGGCACTGGTCCGGTAGGCCGGAGTTGCGCCACACGTGGGCGTCGGCTTTGTTGCCCGGGGCCGGGTTCCCCGTCGGACTCACCCGCTCCCTGTGCGGTCCGGGCTGTCGGCGCAGCCGAGGGTGCCGAGCATCTGCCGCATCGCGGCGACCACCGACGGCTCCACCCGGTAGTACACCCACGTGCCGCGCCGCCCGGAGGTGAGCAGGTCGGCCTCCTTGAGCTTCTTCAGGTGGTGGGAGACGGTCGGCTGGGACACGCCGACGTCGGAGATGTCGCACACGCACGCCTCCCCTCCCTCGTGCGAGGCGACCGCGGTGAACAACCGCAGCCGCACCGGGTCGCCCAGCGCGCCGCCCTGGAGCCGACCGAGCAGGGCACCCGCATCGTCGACCCGGCCGGTGGTGTCACGGACGGGGCCTGGGCGGTCCCGGCCGCGGCCTGGTCAGCGGCTGCTCGTCCAGCTGTGGGCCACGTCGACCAACAGGCGGTCGGGCAGCTGGATCACCCGGAACGGCAGCCGGGCGCGGACACCGAGACCGACCTGTGTCTCGCCCTCGAAACTGCCGGCGAACCGGGTGTCCCTGAACGTGCGGTATCCGCCGATGTCCACACCGGGCAGGGGGCGGGCCACCTGTCCCGGGTATACGGCCGCGCCGCTCTCCGGCTCGTAACTCGGTGCGGCTACACGGACTTCGAGTACGGCACCGCCGCCGACCGGGATGTAGTCACCGGAGCCGGCCTGGTGGAGCCGGTCGACGTACCCGACGTAGTAGCCGATGTCACCGCCGCCGGGGACGTCGAACACCATACGGTCGAAGCAGTCGTGCCGGCCCGTCCTGATGTCCTTGAGGGGCACGGCGCCGGCGGCGACACCGCCCTTGATGCCGCTGCCCCAGCCCGTCGGGCAGGCCGTGGCACGTGAAGCAGTCGCCGGGGCGGCGCCCGCGGCGGTCGCTCCCGCCCCCAGCACGGTGCCTGCGAGGGCGAGTGCCGCCACTGCCGCTGCTATTCGTCGCATGATGTCTGATGTCCCCTTGGTCTCATATTGGCCTCGTCAAGCTGATATGAGGTGAGACCGGCGGGTATGGCAGAAGGTTGTATGCCGGGGCGGAACGAGTCTGTACGTCAGTTGAGGCGGAGTCCGGACGCACGACTCGGGCAGCCGTCAGCAGCCGTCAGCGGAACACCTTCAGCGCCCGGAGCCGATTGAGGGCGGCGGCGACTTCGTAGCGGCGCGGTACCGCGAAGTCGTCGTCGTGGACGGAGAGGAGGGCCGCGACGCTGTCGGGTGGCCCGGTCAACTCCTGGTCCAGCAGGTCCAGGGCTTCGGCCAGGGATCGCCGTCCGTCCAGGTGGCCGTGGCGCACCAGCAGTTCCATGGCCAGGCCGACGCCGGTGACGTGCGGGGCGTCGGCGAGCTGCTCGACGGCGCGCAGGTCCACGTCGTGCTCGCCGAAGACGAGGTGGTCGGTGCCCCGGGCGCGGATGCGCGTGCGGCCGCGGACGGTGGCGTCCAGACACGACGGATCCGGACGGCGGGGGACGACACCGGGGAAGGACTCCGCCTCGGCGAGCCGCCCGGTGGGCACGGCGGCGACCTCGCGGGCCCGCTCGGTGACGTCGTACGGCCGGTACGCGTCCATCATCACGACCCGGTCGGCGACTTCCAGGTAGTCCCCGGACCCACCCATCACCAGCACGGTGGAGACGCCGTGGTCCCGGTGGAGGGAGCGTACGGAGTCCACCAGCGGGGTCAGCGGCTCGCGCTCCTTGGCCACCAGGGCCTGCATCCGGGCGTCCCGGATCATGAGGTTGGTGGCGGCGGTGTCCTCGTCGATGAGCAGGACCCGGGCGCCCGACTCCACGGCCTCGCACAGGGAGGCCGCCTGCGAGGTGGAGCCGGAGGCGTTGGGGGTGGAGAAGTCGGTGGTGCCGGTGCCGCCGGGCAGGTGGTCCACGAATGCGTGCACGTCCACCCGTTCCACCCGGCGGCCGTCCTCCGCGCGGATCTTCACCGTGTCGGAACGGGAGACGACGCGTTCGCGTCCGTCGCCGGGAACGTGGTCCCACATGCCGGTCTCCAGGGCCCGCAACAGGGTTGACTTGCCGTGGAAGCCACCGCCGACGATCAGGGTCACGCCCTCCGGGACGCCCATGCCGGTGACGGGGCCCGCGTGCGGCAGCCGTACGGTCACGCGCAGCTCGTCCGGGGCGCGGAACGGGACAAGGCCCGCACCGCGGGCGGGTCGGTCGTCCGCTCCGGTCCTGCGCGGCAGCAGCGCGCCGTCGGCGACGAAGGCGACGAGGCCGAGGCCGGGCAGTGCGGAGCGCAACGCCACGGAGTCCTCCACGGTCGCGACGAAGTCCGCCACCTCCGCTGGGTCCAAAGCCGTGTGGCACAGGGCGCGTTCGGCGAGCTGCGGCAGCCCTCGGCACAGCAGCCGCCGCGCCGACCTGCCGTCGATCCGCCGGTGATGGCCCGGCAGTGCGACGCCGAGCCGCAGCGTGACGGACCCGTCGACGGCGCCGATCACGCACGAACTGCGGTCCAGCACCTCCTGGCCACCCGAGTCCACCTGACAGGCGGGTTCCGAGGCGGCGTCCTGAGCCGCGCGCCACATGAGGTAGCCGGCCAGCGCCCGGCGCCGTACCGGGGAATCCCACAACTCGCGGGGGAACCCGGCCCGTTCGCCCGGCACGTGAAGGGCGGCCCGGGCGGGCGGCGCGAAAGGATCGGCCTGGCCTCGGACCACCTCCAGTGTCCATCCCCCGGGCAGCTCCCAAGCGCCGACGAGCCCCTTGTAGCGCCCGTACGGAGCGCCGTCGAGCCGGTCCAGTTCACTGTCCAGTCCCTGGCGGACCCGGCCCTTTCGTCCCGGATTCTCCCTTTGTCCGGCTTCTCCCTCGATTCCTCCTGTGTGCCGGCGCATGTGACTCCCGATGTCCGTGCGGATGCTCGCGGCAGTCTAGGCGCGATGCGGTACTTCGACATGTCAATGAAAAACGGGACACCGCGTGACCGGAAATCATTGTTAAATTCCTGCGCATGGCCGAAACCGGTCAGATCAGGAAATGACTCATCGGATTTTTTTCCGGGAGGAATCATGCAGCTCGACAGCGAAAAGGTGCGCGAAGAGCGCACGCTTGCCCATGGCGAGGAGATCGACGAGGTCTCCGGCGAGCAGCTGACCGTACCCGCAGGCAGCACCTCGGGCTCCACCTCGGCCGCTGTGGTCGTGGAGGACTGAGGGAGTCACTCATGGCAGTTCCTCGGGGTCGGCGGTGACCGCCGCCGACCCCGGGAACTGCCGGGCCGGGAGAGCGTAGAGAACAGCAGATCCTTGTCGAGAACAGCAGATTCTTTTCGCCTCGGAACCTGGAGGGGTCCAGTGGCGCGCGACTTTCAAGATTCCGGTGCCGCCGACATGCGCCGAGCGGCAACATTCACGAATTCCTATCGTGGACTCCAACCGTGGTTCACGGCGACCGGACTGAGGAATCATGAATTGCGTTTCCGGTCGCTGGGCCAGGCCGACGGTCCGCGTCCGGCGGAGGATTTTCTGCTGGCTTCCCGGATCCGCCGGGAGGATGCCCGGGTCCTGGCGTCCACCCGACCGTATTTCACCGACTCCGGGCTGACCACGGTGTCCCTGATCGGCTCCGACACGGTGGGCCCGCGGCGTGCGGGTGCCGTGCGGCTTCCCGATCCGCTGCCGCTCCGGGCCCGGCTGGACGAGGTGCTCGCCCGCCGCCGCAGCCGGCGCCGGTTCTCCGGGGGCCCCACCGACCTGGCTCACCTGGCCACCCTGCTGCGCGCCACCGCCGGCCGGACGGGCCGCGGTCATGTCGCACTGAGCGGCGGCGGCGAGGTGGTGATGCCGTATCACACCGCCCCGTCCGGAGGCGGGCTGCGTCCGGTTGCCGTGTACATCGCCCCTCTGCGGGTCGAGGGCCTGGACACCGGCATGCTGCGGTACGACGACCGGAGTGACGTTCTCGTGCCACTGGCCGGATCCGCCGACGCCCGGCAGCTGCTGGACACCTGCTTGTCCCCGCCCGACCTGGACCATCTGCGGGAGGCGGCGGCGGTCGTCCTCTTCGTGGGCCGCCCCTGGCGCAGCATGCGCAAGTACGGCGAGCGAGGGGTGCGCTTCCTGCTTCTGGAGGCCGGAGCCATGGCGGAGCACCTGCACCTGAGCGCGGAAGCTCTCGGTCTGGGCAGCGTCGCCTGCGGCAGCCTCTGCGACGACGAGGTGCACCGGATCGCCGGCCTGGACGGACTGTACGAACTCCTGGTCCACGTGGTCGTCGTGGGATGCCGTCCCGACGGCGAAGGCGACGCGGCGCCAAGTCCGCGCAGTACGGCAGAGGGTGGAGGAGGCGAATAACGATGACGGATGGCTGCTACCGCGTCAAACGGCACTTCTCGGTGGTCGTGCACAGCCCGGACCGGGTCGAGTTCCGGGACGGGGTGTGGAACGCCCGGTCGGCGCTGGTCGACGACAAGGGGGCCAGTGGCAGGCTGGCCGCGGTCGTGGCGGCTCTCGACGGCACTCGCACACCGGCGGAGGCGGCCGACGTGGCGCAGGCGCCGCAGGCCGAGGTCCAGGCCGTCCTCGACCACCTGAAGGACCTGGACGTCCTGGAGGACGCGCCGGACAACTACACCGACCACTACCTGGACCTGATCAGCGGGCGCGGCCCGCAACCGCGGGAGACGCCTCCGGTGGTGCTGGTGGGCAGCGCCCGGCTGTGCGCCTCGGTCGGTGCCACCGTCACGGCCGCGCTGCCCTCGGCCAAGGTGGTGGAAGGCGGGCCCGATCACCCGCTGGCGGCACCCGGCCCCGCCGAGGCCGCGTGGCTGGAGGACGGCCTGGAGTTCCACCGGGCGATGGACCGGTTCGCGGACCTGACGGGCTCCTTCGTCGTCCTCCTGGACGAGGTGGTCGACCCGCTGCGCGCCCAACTGGTCAACCGTGTCTGCGGGCACCACGACATCCCCTGGCTCTACGCCGCCGCCGACGGGCCGTTCGCCACCGTGGGCCCCCTCGTGGTGCCGGGGCGCACCGCGTGCTGGGAGTGCTACGAGACCCGAGTGTGGATGAACCTGCGCGAGTCGGCGTCGTACCAGCGATACAAAGCGGCCCTGGCACAAGGCGCCGTCGCACCGCCGGACTGCTCGCTCCAGCCGGTCCTGGCCCAGCTGCTGACCGCGCACACGGCTCCGGAAGTCCTGTCCTTCGCCACCACCGGAACGGCCGTCACCGCCTCACAGGTTCTGGCGCTGTACCTGCCGACCATGGAGTTCGCCGTCAACGAGGTGCTCCGCGTTCCCGGCTGCCCGGCCTGCGCCCCGGCACCCGAACGCGACGACCGCGAACTGTACTTCGACCTGCGCGCACTGCGAGAGCCACAGGAGGAGCGGGCATGACGGCACCCCACCTCGACGACGTGCGGCCACCTCACCTCGACCAGGTGCGGCCACCTCACCTCGACGACATACGACCGGCTCACCTCAGCGGTATGCGGCTGACGGCCGCTCGGCGCGCGGCGGGCCGTGATCCGCGGATCGCCCGTCTGACCCGGCGCGTGCTGAGCCCCTGGTGCGGGCTGAGCCAGTCCATGGGGTTCATCCTCCGTGGCACCGACGAGCCCCGGTTCATCATCTCCGGAGCCCAGCTCACCGGCGTCCATGTGCTCCTCGGACGCGCCCGAGCGAACACGTACCACATCGGTGGCGTCGGTGTCTTCCGCGACGAGGCCGTGATCCGCAGCATCGGGGAGACGATCGAGCGGTACGGGCAGCTCGTCGCTCCGGTGAGCGGCAGGTACGAGACCCGCTTCACCAGTTACCGACAGTTGCGCGCGGCGGGAGAGACCGCCCTGCCCACCCCGGACACCCCCTCCTTCTCCGCCGAGCAGTACGCCGACGAACACTTCCCCTACCGGCCGCTCGACGCCGACGCGCCGCTGACCTGGGTCCGCTGTCCGACACTCGCCGACGCCACCGATGACGGCGGCACCGGTGACGGCGGTGACGGTGACGGCGGCACGGTGTGGGTGCCGGCCCAACTGCTGTTCATCGGCTACCAACTGCGCGTCAAGGACGGCGAACCGTGGCTGAGTTCGGCCATCACCACCGGCAGCGCCGCCCACACCGACCCGGCCCGTGCGCTGCGCAGCGCACTGCTGGAGATGATCCAGCTCGACGGGGCCATGGGTCACTGGTACTCGGGAAGCACGGCGCCGCGCATCGTACTCGACGACCGCACCCGGGCCCTGGAATCCGTTCTCGACTCGCATGTCGGGCACGGGCCGTACACGCCGGACTTCCACTGGATACCGGTGCCGGGCTTCGACGTGCGCGCGGTGGCGTGCGTCATGCGCGGCAACCGTGACGCGGGGCTCGGCTCCGCCGTGGGTCTTGGCATCGACACACGGCTCGACGTCGCCATGTACAAGGCGCTGCTGGAGGCGTCGGCCACCGTGCAGCTCGCCAAGATGCTCGCTATATCACCGGAGTTGGTGGTGGGCGCCGTACAGGACGTGTCGGACGACCCCGCCCGGATGCTCGATCTCGATTCCAACGTGGCCCATTACGCCGACCCGTCACATCAGGACCCGATCGATCGGCGCTTTCCGCGCGACGTGTCGGTGCCCGCCCGCGAGCTGCCGCCGGACGACACCGGCCCGGTCGACGGGCAG
This sequence comes from Streptomyces scabichelini, assembly GCF_011045015.1. Classification (GTDB taxonomy): domain Bacteria; phylum Actinomycetota; class Actinomycetes; order Streptomycetales; family Streptomycetaceae; genus Streptomyces; species Streptomyces scabichelini. The sequence goes on from NZ_JAAKZY010000009.1 coordinate 70,174, forward strand.
ATCACCGGGCTCCTCGACCAGTTCAGGGCGGCCGGGATCCGGCTGGCCGTCGCGGACTGCACCACGCCGGACATCGCCGATCTCGGATTCGTCGTGACGCGGGTGTGGAGCCCGGACCTGCTGCTGCTCTGCCTCCCCTCGGCCCCGCCGACGCGCCACCCGCGATTCGCGTCGTACGGCGGCGCCCGGTACGCCGACCCGCACCCCTACGCCTGAGATGCGCGGCCTGATTCCCTACGGGGTCGCGCTGCTGGCCCTCTACGGCACCGCGGCCCGGTCCATCGCGGCACAGGTGCACGCGCGTTGGCTGGCCGACCGGGGGATTCATCCACTGCCCGCGTACGGCGCGGTGCTGTCCACGGTGGCCTGCGCGGGAGGCTGGTACCTGGGCATCGGTGCGTGGCTGCCGGACGGTGCGGCAGCCGTGGTGGTGGCCCTCGCGGTGGGCGGCGGCACGGGCGTGGCGGCCGTTGTCGGGGACCGGTGGTGCGTGCACCAGTGCGGGAAACGGCGGCGGGCTCCGTACGCGTCGTACGCACCGTCCTCGTCGACCCGGTCCCGGCCGGCGGGCGCGGCGGCCGGCCACGAGCCGGCCGAGGGCGGTCGCTGGGGGATCCCGTTGGCCCGGGAGCGGTGGTACCACTGGGCCCGGTCGGCGGCGGGCGCACGGTGGGGGCCCGGCGGCCTCACCACGCTGGCCGTCCTGGAGGAACTGGTCTACCGCGGTGTGCTGTCGGCCCTGTGCCTGCGGCTGCCCGCGCCGCCGGCGGCCGTGGCGCTTGCAGCGGTCACCGTCGCCTTCGGCTTGTCGCACGCGTACGGGGGGTGGCCCCAGGCCCTCGCCAAGTCGGTCGTGGGCGCGCTGTTCCTGGGCGCCGCGGCGACCGCCACGCTGCTCGCGGCCGTGACCGCGCACGTGCTGTTCAACCTCGCCGCCTGCTTCCCCGTCCACACCGGGTACACCGGGGCGGCCCGTGCGGGAGCGATGCCGCGCGAGACGGCGGGTGAGGGGCGATGACCCCCGTGACCGCCGTGACCGCGGTCGGCTGCCTGGTCGTGCTCGTCGGCTGCCACGTACGACTGCTGAGGCCGAAGGACGGGCGCGAGCACGGGACGCGAGCGTGGCGGCGACTCGCGGTCCTGACCGCGGCTCAGGCGGTGCTGCTCGTGGTCATGGCGCTGCTCGTCCTGCCTTCCCTGGAGCGTGGCGCGGACCTGTCCGCCTTCCTGAGGCCTGGCGGCGCGGCAGGGGTCGCCCTGTCCCTGCTGACGGGCCTTGCCCTCGGCGTGGGGGAGGCGATGGCGGTGAGCTTCGTCTTCGGGACCGTCACTGGCGTGGTGGGCGCGCTCGCCGGCCGCCGTGGCGGTCGGCGGACGCCGCAGATGCCGTACGATCCGCCGGGCTGGCTGGCCACCGTCTCGTGCGGCTGGCAGCCCGCCGCCGTGCGGGTCGCGGAGGACGGCCCGCGCCTCCTCGCCCTGCCTCTCCTCGCCGGTTACCTGACCGTGCAGGAGCTGATCGTCCGGGGAGCGTTCCCCGTGCTTCTGGCCGGGCTGCCCGTCTGGATCGCGACGATCTGCTCCGTGGCGCTGTACGCCCTCGTACAGACCGCCGGGGCACGCCGCGGCGTCGAGCTGGTGTATCCGCTGACCTTCGCCGCGGTGGTGGGAACCACGCACTCCGTCCTCGCCGCGACGACGAGTGCCGCGCTCCCGCTGGTGGTGGCGGCCGTGGCCGCCTTCGCCTACGTGACCATGGCCTGACCGTGGCGAGGCAGGCCCCGTTCAGGCCCCGTTCATGCAGCGACAAGCAGCGAGACGAGGAGCCCCTCCATGACCGCTCTGCTCACCCGAACCCCCGTGGCTCGCGTCGACGAGCCGATCGACCTCCACTGCACGGGGCTGCCGCCGCACGGCGAGGCCACCGCCCACGCCGCCTTTCGTTCCGGCGACGGCACGCTCTGGTCCACCGAGACCCGTGTCCGTGCCGACGACTCCGGGAACGCCGACATCGGCCGGGCCTTCACCGCGGTCCTGGCCGGGGCGGCGGACGGACTGGGTCTGATGGCCTCGATGACGGCTCAGCCGGCGGCGGAACCCGTCCGCTACAGCGACATGCTCACCGGCTCCCTGGAACCGCTGGACGTCACCGTGAACGTATGCCTGGAGGGCCGTGTCACGGCGGAGCGCACCCTGCGGCGCACCTTCCTCGTCGACGGCGTCAAACAGGAGCAGTGGCGAGAGGACCACGTGGCCGATCTGTTCCTCCCGGAGCACCGGAGCTCCGAACGCCCCGTCGTCGTCCTGGGCGGCGCCTGGGGCGGCTTCGGCTGGAGCAACGAAGTGGCCGCCCTGCTGGCCGCGTCCGGCCGGCCCGCGCTCGCCGTGTGCTACTTCGACTGGGACGGCGACTACGGGCGCCCCCGCAACATCGTCGAGATCCCGCTGGAGTACGTCGCCACGGCGTGCGACCGGCTCCTGTCGCGCGCGGACGTCGGCAGCTCCGCGCTGGACCTGGTGGGCATCTCGAAAGGAGCCGAACTCGCCCTGCAGCTTGCCGTGCACCGGGACGACGTCAGGAAACTCGTCGCCTACGCACCCACGTCCCACGTCTGGGAGTCCGTCCGCAACGACCCGTCGCTGCCGGCGCGTTCCTCATGGTCGAGCGGGGGAGCGCCCGTACCCTTCCTCCGGTTCGACGCGGACGACGCCTTCTACCAGGACCTGGACAAGACGCGTCTGCTGCCGTTCCACGAGCGCGCCCTCGCCCAGGTGTCCCCGCACAGCCCGGCGCGCATACCGGTCGAGCGCATCACCGCCGACACGCTCCTGATCGCGCTGCGCCGCGACAACCTCTGGCCGTCCGCCGCCATGGCCCGGGCCATCGCACGCACCATGCGCCGGCACGGTCGGCCCGTACGGGAACTGATGCTCGAAGCGATAGGACACACCCTCTTCGTTCCCGGGCTGCCCGCCAACTCGGTCGACGACACGGCCGCGGCCAGTGCCCGCGCGGACCGCCGCAGCTGGGAGGCGCTCCACGGGCACCTCGGCGGCCAGCAGACGCACTTCGGCGGCCAGGAATCGCACCTCGGCGGCTAGGCGGCGCGCGATCCGTGCTCGCCCAGACGTGCGGGTGCTTGTACGCCACTTACATACATGTGAGTATGTATGTATGAGGCGTACCGCAGCCGCCGCCGCGGAGACCCGCGAGGCCGTCATGAACGCGGCCCTGGAGGTCTTCGCCGAAAAGGGATGGGCGGCCACCACGCTGGACGAGGTGGCACGGCGCGCGGGAGTGACCCGCGGCGCCGTCTACCACCACGGACACGACAAGCGCTCGCTCCTCGTGTCCGTACTGAAGGAGAACTGGCGCACGGTCATGGAGCCGGCGTGGGAGCGGCTGACCGACCGGTCCACGCCGCCACGGGACCGTCTGACCGGGTTCCTGGCCGCCTTCCTGCGGCTGCTGAGCGAGGACGCCCGCTTTCGCGCCCTGGTCACCGTCACCGTCAGCGTGGCACCGCAGCTGCCCACCGCCGACAGCGATCTCACCGACAAACAGGCCACCATCGGCGCCTGGCGGGACGACCTGCGCTCGGTCGCGGCCGAGATCGGGGATCCCCTGCCGTCCGGACTCCGGCCGGATGACGTGGCCTACGCCCTGCTGACCGTGCTGTACGGAGCCACCACCCTCGCCTCCGGACGGGAGCTGCCCGGCGCCGCCGCCGGCGCGGCCACCCCCGACCTCGCGGCGGCCATCGTCCATGGACTGACCGACGAAACCAACAGCTCACCCACAGCAGTCTTATGAATACTTCCCTCAGCCGAACCGCCACTCCCGACTCCGCACCAGCCAACCCCAAGTCCGCCGTCACGGTGGCCTTCCTGGTGCTGTTCACCGACATGCTGGTCTACGGCCTGGCCGTCCCCGTCCTGCCCCGTCTCGCCGTGGACGCGGGCGTCCGGGCGGGAGCGATCGGCGTGCTGTTCGCCTGCTACGCGGCGGGATTCCTCGCCGGTACTCCTCTGGTGGGGCGGTGGGTGGACCGCGCCGGCCCACGGAACCCCCTGCTGCTGGGCGTCGCCGGACTGGCCGCCGCGTCCGTGCTGTTCGCACTCAGTGAGCACTTCTGGATGCTGGTCCTGGCCCGGCTGCTCCAGGGCACCTCCGCCGCACTGTCCTGGGTCGCGGCTCTGGCGCTGGTCGCGGGCACCACGCCGTTCGCGGAGCGCGGCCGCGCCATGGGCATCGCCATCAGCGGCATGACCACGGGCCTGCTGCTGGGGCCACCGCTGGGCGGTCTGCTCGCCGACCACCTCGGGCTGCCCGCCCCCTTCATCATTGCGGCCGCGCTCGCCTGCCTCGACGCGCTCGTCTACCTGATGCTCGTCAGGAGCGTTCCGCCGGTCACCGACGACCCGGCGGGGCCACTGGCCGTGCTGCGCGTCCCGGGCTCCCGCGCGGTGGTCGTCGTCGCGCTGCTCGCCGCGGGCACCATCGCCACCATCGAACCCGTCCTCCCGCTACGGCTGCGGGAAGACCTCGGCGTCGGTTCCTCGGCCACCGGCCTGCTCTTCGCCATCACGGTCGTCGTGGGTGTGGTGCTCTCCCCGGTGACCGGCAACCTCATCGGCCGGATACGTGTCAATCTGCTGGTCGCCGTCGGCGCGGTACTGGCGGGCCTGGCCCTCCTGGTGATCGGCGTGGCCACGGAGGTCTGGCACATCGCGGTCGCGATGGCGGTTCTGGGCGTGGCCTACGGGCCGTTGCTCCAAACCCCGGCCACGACCCTCATGGGCGTACAGGGACAACGTGCCGAACCACCCGCTCTCGGTGCGGCCTACGCCCTGTACAACTTCGCGTTCGGAGGCGGACTGCTGCTCGGGCCGCTCATCGGCAGCCTCCCGACCCAGGCGTTCGGATTCACCACGGCCATGACCGCCTCCGCAGCCGTCATCGTGATCACAGGCTTGCTCAGCGCGGTACGGCTGCCCCGCATCCCCCAAGCGACGTCCGGCTGACCGGCCGCTCGTACCACCCGGTCCCGGATCGACCCCAACCCACGACGGCCACAGGGCCCACTCTGGTGAGGAGGTTCGACATGACCGTACGGCAGCTGGCGGTAACCGCCAGATGGACGGCGGCAGCCAGAGCCCGGGAGAGTGCACGCCCCGACCGGCTCTTCCACGATCCGTACGCCGCCGCCCTCGCGGGAGACGACGGACACCGGCTGCTGGAGAGCATGGAGCGCGCCTCAGGGGGCGCCGAGAATCCGTACCTGGCGATCCGGACCCGCTTCTTCGACGACGCCGCCCTGGCACGTCTGACCACCGCGGGCCCGTGCCAGGTCGTGTCCGTGGCCGCCGGGTTGGACACCCGCCCCTACCGGTGCGCCTGGCCCGAGGGCACGGTCGTGTACGAGGTCGACCAGCCTGATCCACTCACCTGGAAGGGGACCGTGCTGTCCACCCTCGGTGCCGTGTCCGGGTGTCGTCTGCGGACGGTCCGCACCGATCTCCGAGGGTCATGGCACACGGAGTTGGGCGCCGCGGGCTTCGACGCCTCGGTCCCCACGCTGTGGCTGATCGAAGGGCTGCTGGTCTATCTCGACCACGCACACGTCGAGACACTGCTGGCCCAGGTCAGCGCTCTGTCCTCGGCGGGAAGCCTGCTGGTCACCGACGCGGTCAACAGCGCCCTGTACGACCAGCCCTGGGCGCAGCCGCAGTTGCGCCTGCTCGAACACCTCGGAATGCCCTGGCGTTCGCACATCGACGACCCCGTCGCCTTCCTCGCCCGGTACGGCTGGAGCGCTCGCGTCCGCCTGCCCGGGACAGCGGACGTCGCCGGAGGGAAGCGGTGGCCGTATCCCGTCCCGCCCCACGGGGCACCGGGTCAGGCGCGGCTCTTCATGATCGACGCGGTACGGCAGCACTCCGGGGCCCCAGTGGACTTACCACACACATAAAGCGGACAAACCGCATACATATGGAAGGGCATCCGCGTTGATGGTGCAGCATCCCCCCACAACCCTTCTGGTCCATCCGAACGCCGTCGTCCGTGTCGGCTACAAGGGCATGCTGGAAGACATTCTCGGCCACGCCACGGCCGGAGGGTGCCACGAGGCATCCGACGTCCCGCGAGCGCGGGAAGTGCTCAACAGCGCTCCTGTCGATCTCGTCGTCACCGACCCGGCCACCCTGGCGCAGGAAGACACCGAGCGACTGCACCGATGCAGGCTCGAACGAGCGCCCAGGGCCTTGTTGCTCGGCATCTCCCCTTCGCCGCCGCGGACCATCGAGGCCGAGAGCAAGTGCATCGATGCCCTGATCACGATCGGGGAGTCGACGGACGAGATGATCGAGGCACTGGCCGACGTCCTGTCCCGGCGAGGTCTGCCCGGCACCGGCTTGAGCCGACGAGAACAGGAAGTGTCCCGACTGGTCGGCCTGGGCTACACCAACCGGCAGATAGGCCGGGCGCTGGACATCAGTCCTCACACGGTCGAGACCTACATGCGCCGCATGTTCGACAAACTCGGCGTCCGTTCCCGGGCCGCCATCGCCGCCCGGTACTTCGGTCTCCCCGAGGAGGAGGGGGAAACGATGAGAACGGCCATGTGACGGAGCTCGGCCGGGGAGGGCCGGCCGTGACCGGGACGGGGGACCGCTCACGGCACGGCCCCGCGCCGTACTCGGCGCAGAACCGGCGGGCCGGATCCGATTGTTCGCATCACGTACCGCAATCTGTCACATCAGTGTCTTGCGCCTCTTCGCCGGTCTTTGGTGCTCTTGGGCCATGTCACAAGTGAATCGGCGTCGTTTCCTCCAACTCGCAGGCGGCACCGCGGCCTTCACCGCGCTGTCGGACAGCATCGCCAGGGCCGCGGCGATCCCGGCCGGGTACCACCGCGGCACCATCGAAGACGTCGAGCACATCGTCGTCCTCATGCAGGAGAACCGGTCCTTCGACCACTACTTCGGCTCCCTGAGAGGCGTCCGCGGGTTCGGCGACCCGCACCCGGTGACGCTCGACAGCGGCAAGTCCGTCTGGCACCAGCCGGACGGCACCAAGGACCTGCTGCCCTTCCACCCCGAGGCCGACGACCTCGGCATGCAGTTCCTGGAAGGCCTGCCGCACAGCTGGCCCGACGGGCAGGCCGCCTACAACGGGGGCAAGTACGACAAGTGGGTTCCCGCGAAGGGCACCACGACCATGGCGTACCTGACCCGCGAGGACATCCCCTTCCACTACGCGCTCGCCGACACCTTCACGGTCTGCGACGCGTACTACTGCTCGTTCATCGGCTCCACCGACCCGAACCGCTACTACATGTGGACGGGGCACACCGGCAACGACGGCCGGGGCGGCGGACCCGTCATGGGCAACGACGAGCTCGGCTACGACTGGACGACCTACCCCGAGCGCCTCGAGAAGGCCGGGATCTCCTGGAAGATCTACCAGGACATCGGCGACGGCCTGGACGCCGCCGGCTCCTGGGGCTGGATCGAGGACGCCTACCGCGGCAACTACGGCGACAACTCGCTGCTGTACTTCAACAAGTACCGCAACGCCAAGCCCGGCGACCCCTGGTACGACAAGGCCCGCACCGGCACCGACGTCAAGAACGGCGACGGCTACTTCGACCTGCTGAAGGCCGACGTCAAGGCGGGCAAGCTGCCGCAGATATCCTGGATCACCGCCCCCGAGGCCTTCTCCGAGCACTCCAACTGGCCCACGAACTACGGCGCCTGGTACATCGCGCAGGTCCTCGACGCGCTCACCTCAAACCCCGAGGTCTGGTCGAAGACCGCGCTGTTCATCACGTACGACGAGAACGACGGCTTCTTCGACCACCTCGTCCCGCCGCTGCCGCCGGGGTCCCCCGCACAGGGCAAGTCGACGGTCGACGTCACCCTGGACCTCTACCCGGGAGCCGCGAACCGCGTCGCCGGCCCGTACGGCCTCGGTCCGCGCGTGCCGATGGTGGTCGTCTCGCCCTGGAGCAAGGGCGGTTACGTCTGCTCCGAGACCCTCGACCACACCTCGATCCTCCAGTTCATGGAGCGCCGCTTCGGGGTGCGCGAGCCCAACATCTCGCCGTGGCGGCGCACCGTCTGCGGCGACCTCACCTCCGCCTTCGACTTCTCCCGCAAGGACAGCAGGCCGGCCGCCCTGCCGGACACCGACGACTACGAACCGGCCGACCGCGAGCGCCACCCCGACTACAAGCCGGCGGTCCCCGCCGACCCCGACATGCCGAAGCAGGAGCGCGGTCTGCGCCCGGCCCGCCCCCTGAAGTACGAGCCGAGGGTGGACGGTTCCGCGGACCCGGCGGCCGGGACCCTCACGCTCACCTTCGCCTCCGGCAAGAAGGCGGGTGCCACCTTCCACGTCACCTCCGGCAACCGCACCGACGGCCCGTGGACGTACACCACCGGGGCGGGCAGGACGGTCTCGGACACCTGGAACTCCGCGTACTCGAACGGCTCGTACGACCTGACGGTGCACGGGCCCAACGGCTTCCTGCGTGTGTTCAAGGGTCCCGGCAAGGCGGCCGGGCCCGAGGCCACCGCGCGGCATGTCGGGGACGACGTGGAGCTGACCTTCACGAACAGGGGCGCCGCCACGGTGAATCTCCAGCTCACCAACGGCTATGGCGGGCGGCCGAAGTCGTTCAAGGTGCGGCCGGGGGTGACCGTGAAGCACACCGTGGATCTGCGGGCGAGCAAGCGCTGGTACGACCTGACCGTCGTGTCCGACGCGGACGGATCGTTCCTGCGCCGGTTCGCCGGACATGTGGAGAACGGGCGGCCGGGTGTGAGTGACCCTGCTCTGGGTCTGGTCAGGTACGGGGCGGGTCGGGATAGTGTGCCCCGGTGACCACGCATTCGAACACTCCTGCAGGCTGGTACCCGGATCCGCACGGTGCGCCCCAGACGCTGCGCTACTGGGACGGCACTCAGTGGACCGAGCACACCAACTCGGATCAGCAGGCGCAGGCCCAGCAGGCGCAGGCCGCTCAGCAGGCGCAGCCTGTTCAGCCGGTGCAACAGGCGCCGCAGGTTCCGCAGCAGGCGCCCGGTTTCGATCAGCGTGTGCAGCGGCAGGTCCAGCAGCAGGCCGGGGTCGCGCCGAACGCGGCCGGCGGCGGCACCCTGTTCACGGAGCCGGTGCTGGTGGTGAACCAGAAGGCCAAACTGATCGAGCTGACCAACGAGTACAAGGTCATGGACCAGCAGGGCAACCAGCTCGGTTCGGTCGTGCAGGTCGGGCAGAGCGCGCTGAAGAAGGTCGCGCGCTTCGTCGCCAGCGTCGATCAGTTCATGACGCACAAGCTGGAGATCCGTGACGCGTACGGTCAGCCGCAGTTGCTGCTGACGCGCCCGCGCAAGTTCATGAAGTCGCGGGTGCTCGTGGCGCGTCCGGACGGGCAGCAGATCGGTGAGATCGTCCAGCAGAACATGGTCGGGAAGATCAACTTCGCGATCATGGCAGACGGTCAGCAGGTCGGCGCCATCAAGGCGGAGAACTGGCGCGCCTGGAACTTCGCGATCGTCGACCACGCGGACAACGAGGTCGCCCGGATCACCAAGACCTGGGAAGGCCTCGCCAAGACGATGTTCACGACCGCGGACAACTACGTCCTGCAGATCCACTACCAGCTTCCCGAACCCCTGCTGAGCCTCGTGGTCGCCACCGCCCTGACGGTCGACACGGCGCTCAAGCAGGACAGCCGCGGGCTGGGCTGACCTCGGCCGCTGTCGTCAGCCGTACGTCCCGCAAGCCGTGCGTCCCCCAGAGTCTTCAGAGCGGAGTGAGGTGTCCCGGCGCGGGTCGCCGGGGCACCAACGCCGGTTCCTGCGACGCCGATTCGGGCTTCAGCGCCAGCACCGCGGCGACAGGATGCTCCTCCATCGACGGCTTCGGTGACTCCGGAACCGAGGGCTTCGGTGGCTCCGGAACCGCGCGCGACAGCATCACCACGCCCCGGGCCGCGATCGCCGCCCCCGCGAAGGCCAGCAGCAGACCCGCCGCCCCGCCCCGCAGGCCCTCGCCGAGCAGCGAGAGCCCGATCACCGCGGCGGCCACCGGGTTGGCCAGCGTCACCACGGCGAGGGGTGCGCCGAGGCCGCCCCGGTAGGCGATCTGCGACAGCAGCAGCCCGCCCGTCGCGAAGGTCGCCACCAGCAGGGCCACCACGATCACCTGCGCGCTGAGCAGCGGACCCGTGCGGTCGGTCGCGGCCACCGTCACGCTCTGCGTGAGCGCGGACGCGACACCCGAGGCGAAGCCGGACGCCGTCGCGTGCCGCAGCCCGGGGCGTGCGCCCGGCCGGGACAGCGCGCCGATGAGGACCGCGGTCAGGCCCGCGACCGCCAGCGCCTCCGGCACGCTCAGCACGTCGTCGGGTGCGGGCCCGGACGCCGTGACGAGCAGCGCGGCGAGCCCGGCCAGCGTCAGAGCCGTACCCCGCCACTCGACGGAGCTGACCCGCCGCCCCGCCACCCGCGCGCCCAGTGGCACCGCGGCGACCAGAGTGAGCGCGCCGAGCGGCTGGACGAGAGTGAGGGGCCCGTACTTGAGGGCGGCCACGTGCAGCAGCGCGGCGGACCCGTTGAGTGCGACCGACCACCACCACGCGCCGCTGCCGAGGAGGCGCAGTACGCCGGAGTCGGAGGTCCGGGAGGCCAGCCGCTCCTGGGCCACGGCCGCGGCGGCGTACGCGACGGCGGAGAACAGCGAGAGGACGACGGCGACGACGGTGGCGTTCATCGGCCGGCTCCGACGAGCTCCGGTGCGGAGTCCGGTGCTGCCGGCGCGCCGCCCGGCACGGGCTCCGGGGGGCCGCCCGCGGCCGCTGTCCGGTGCGGCAGACGGATCACCGCGAGGACGATGCCCAGCAGCGCCGCCGCCACGATCGCGTCGAGCCAGTAGTGATTGGCCGTACCGACGATCACCAGCAGGGTGAGCAGCGGATGGAGCAGCCACAGCCAGCGCCACCGCGACCGCATCGCGACGATCAGTCCGATCGCCACCATGAGCGCCCACCCGAAGTGCAGCGACGGCATCGCCGCGAACTGGTTCGACAGCGAGTCGGTCTCCGGCGAGGCCCCGTACACCGTCGGCCCGTACATCTGCCCGGTGTCCACGAGACCTGCCATGGCGAGCATCCGGGGCGGCGCGAGCGGGAACGTGAGGTGCACCAGCAGGGCGGCGGCGGTGATCGCGGCGAGGGCGCGGCGGGCCCAGACGTAGTGGGTGGGGCGGCGCAGATACAGCCAGACCAGAAAGGCCGCTGTGGCCGGGAAGTGCACGGTCGCGTAGTAGGTGTTCGCGATGTGCACGAGAGTGTCGCCGTGCAGCAGTGCGGACTGCACGGCGCCCTCGCCGGGCAGGTGCACGGCCCGCTCCAGGTCCCACACGCGGTTCGCGTTGCTGAAGGCCTCGCCGGTGTGGCCCGTCGCCAGCAGCCGGCCGAGTTTGTAGACGAGGAAGAGCCCTGCGACGAGCAGGAGCTCACGGACGAGGGGCGGCCGCTGTATCGCGGCGGCCTCTCTTCTTGCCGACTTTCCTGCCGACTCGGTTCGGGCTTCCATCCCCCGGCCCCCTTGCTGACGGTCTTGCGCGAGGTGGTGCGTGGTGAGCCCAGGAGGGGATCCACTCGGCACAGGAGTGGTCCTTTCGACACAGGAGTGGGTCCTGTCCAAGGCTCATCGATACGCCACTGTACCGATACGGCTCCGTATCGGTACAGTGGCGTATCGATAGACGTACGACACACTGGAAGCAGGCCGCCGGGCCCCGGAGACGAGCGAGGAGAAGAACACATGACGTCGCAGGCAGCGGACGAACCGGAGACGGTCGTCGCCGCGCGCCGCTCCAAGCTCACGCCCGAGCGTGAGCGGGAGTTCTTCGATGCCGCGCTCGAGCAGATCCGCGAGTGCGGCTATGACGCGCTGAGCATGGAGGGCGTGGCCGCCAGCACCCGGTGCAGCAAGTCCACGCTCTACCGGCAGTGGAAGACGAAGCCCCAGTTCGTGGCGGCCGCACTGCGCGCTCACCACCGTCCGCGGCTCGCGGACATCGACACCGGCTCACTCGCCGGCGACCTGCGCGCGGCAGCGCGGGCCGTGGGCGAGCGGTCCGACGACGACACCAAGCTGCTCCAGGCGCTCGGGCACGCCGTCATGCAGGACGAGGAACTGCAGTGCGCGCTGCGCGGCGCGCTCGTCGAGCCCGAGTGCGCGGCGCTTCAGGAGATGATCCGGCGGGCGGTCGACCGGGGCGAGATCGCCGCCGGCCATCCGGCCCTGGAGTTCGTGCCCGCGCAACTGATCGGCATGATCCGGGTCCGGCCCGTCCTGGAGGGCCAGTACGCGGACGCCGACTATCTCGTCCGCTACGTGGACGCGGCCCTGATTCCCGCCCTCGGCCTGTCGGAGGCCGGCTGAGACTCAGGCCGCGGTCCGTGGGACGTCCGGACAACGGCCTGTTCGCGCCGCACCGTGGGGACGGGGGCGGCGCGCACCCCGGCCGGGCGGGGCGCCTCCTGAGCGGAGAGGTGCCCCACCCGGCCGATCCATGTCACACCTTCTGCCCGTTGCCGCCGCCGCCCGCGGCCTCCTTGATGCCCTTGGTGATCTCGTCGATGACGGACACCTTCGGGGCCTCGGCGCTCGCGTCGATGCCGAAGCGGACGATCACGAGCATCTCCGGGTTGGCGGGGGAGGGGAAGGCGAGCGACTCGACATAGCCGTCGTCGCCCTTGCTCGTGACGACCTTCCAGCGGACCATGTAGCCCTTCTCGCCCGCCACGGTCACCGCTTTCGAGGCGAGTTCGTCGCGCGAGGTGATCTTGCCGTAGGTCGCGCCGCCGTACGACTCCTGGGCGTTCTTGGAGATGTCCTCCTTCGCCGCCGACTCGGCGGTGGTCGCCTTGATCTCCAAGGCCACGGCGGGCGCCGAGTTGGCCCCGCCGCGCACGCACTCCTTCGATGTGTCGCCCGGGCACTTGTACGTCCCCGTCGACACCCCGGCGCCCCCGACCTGCCCGGACTGGCCGGTCCAGCCGTCGGGCACGGGGATGCTGATGCCGCTGAGCGCGTCGGTGGCGTAGCCCTTCTCGGTCTGCGGTGGCGAGGGCTGCCCTGGACCCCCGCTCTCGCCGTCGTCCGGGCCGCCCTGACCGCCGCCGTCCTGCCCCTGAGGTCCCGGCAGCGTGGGTGCCGTCCGGGCGTTGTCCTGATTGCCGCCGCCCGAACCGTCGTCGGCGGTCAGGGCGTACACCCCGCCGCCTATGCCCGCGAGGACCGCCACCGCCGCGGCGATCGCCAGACCTGTGCGCAGTCGGCGGCGCGGGGTGTCGGGCAGCGAGCCCGGATACGGTCCGCCGGACGGCGGGTACGCCGGGGGACCCCACGCGGCCGACTCGGCGGGGCGCGTCTGCTCCGTCCATGTCCTTCCGTCCCACCAGCGTTGGGTGGCCGGACCGTCATTTGTCTGCCCGGGGTCGGGGTACCAGCCGGGAGGAGTCACCTGGGTCATGGACCCCACCGTATGAGCCTCGTGTGAAAGCGGGATGAGAGGATCCCGGCTCACGTCCCACGAGCACCCGCCGCACCGGCTGTTCCGAAGCCCGCGGTCCGGGCGGTTCCCGCCTGCCCCGCGGTGAAACTCGGCTTCCTGTCACGGCTGTTGACGCTCCATGGCTCTCACCGGGCCTGGTCGGCGGCGCGGCCCGTCGCCTCTCGTCCGCGGCTGTCACCCGTCCCGGGAACAGGTGGCCCGACGAGCCGCCATGGCGGCTTCCTGAGGACTAGGCTCATGGCCTGTACGTCGTTTGGGCGACCTGGGGAGGTAGCGGGATGACGGAGGCACGGCCGGGAACGGCCGCCTCGGCTCCCCTCTGGGAGCGCGACGCGGAACTCTCCGCGATCGCGGAAGCCGTCGACGCCCTGCGGGCCGGCCCGGGCGCGGGCAGCGTACTGCTGTTGAGCGGCGAGGCCGGCATCGGCAAGACCGCACTGCTCGCCGAGGCCCGCCGGATGGCGAAGAACCGCCGCTGCACGGTGTGGTCGGCGCGCGGCGGCGAGACCCTCACCTCCGTTCCCTTCAATGTCGTACGGCAGTTGCTGCAGCCCGCGCTCGTGTCGCTCATGCCGGACGAGGCGCGCGAGTACTTCGGCGACTGGTACGACATCGCCGGACCCGCCCTCGGCATAGCGGAACCGGGTGCGCGCCAGGCCGACCCGCAGTACGTGTGCGACGGACTGGTCGCGGCGGTGCGCCGGCTCGCCCGGCGCGAGTGGCCGCTGGTGCTGCTCGTCGACGACGCGCACTGGGCCGACCAGGAGACCCTGCACTGGCTGGCCGCGTTCACGGAACGCCTCGACGACCTGCCCGTCCTCGTCGTGGTCGCCCGCCGCCCCGCAGGAGTCACCGGCGAGAGCGCCCGCCACCTCGACGCGATCGGCGCCACGGCCCGAGCGGCCTCCACCCTGCGCGCGCTGACCCCGGACGCCACGGCCGGGCTCACCCGCGCCACGCTCGGCGAACACGCCGACACCCCGTTCTGCCGCGAGGTGTGGGCGGTCACCGGCGGCAACCCGTACGAGACCGTGGAACTCCTCGCCAAGGTCCAGGACAGCGATCTGCAACCCGTCGAGGGCTCGGCCACCGAACTGCGCGCCCTGAACCGCTCGGCGCGCGGCCGCGGCCTGGTCGACCGTCTCGAAGGGCTCGGCGTCGACGCCACCAGGCTCGCCTGGGCGGCCGCGGTCCTCGGCACCCAGATCTCGCTCGACATCGCGGCCGAACTCGCCGGGATGCCGCTGGACGAGGCGCAGCGCTGCGCGGACCTGCTGAGCGCGGCCCGCATCCTCACCGGGGCCGACCGGGCGAGCGGCCAAGTGACCGGCAACGACCTGGAGTTCGTCCACCCGCTGATCGCCAGTGCCGTCTACCGCTCGATCCCCGACGGCCTGCGCACCGCGATGCACGGCGTGGCCGCCTCGGTCGTCACCGCGTCGGGCCTCGGCGCCGCGGCGGCCTCCCGCCACCTCCTGGAAGTGCACCCGGACGACGACCCCGACCTCGTACAGCAGATGCGCGAGGCCGCCCGCGAACACCTCGCCGTCGGCGCCCCGGAGGCGGCCCGCCGCTGTCTGGAGCGCGCCCTGCTCGAACCCCCGCTGCCTGAGGTCCACGCGCGCGTGCTCTACGAGTTGGGCTGCGCCACCCTCCTCACCTCGCCCGCCACCACGATCCAGCACCTGCGGGAGGCGCTCACCCTGCACGGCCTGGAGAGCGACCTCCGCGTCGACGCCGTCTGCCGCCTCGCACAGGCGCTCGTCCACAACGACCAGCTGGAGGAGGCCCTCCGCACGATCGACGAGGAGGTCGTCCGGCTGAAGCCCGGTCCCGAGCGGATGCGCCTTCAGGCCGTGCACTACATGTGGGAGGGCTTCCACGCCGACGAGCAGGACGCGCCCGGCCGCTCCCGCCGCCTCGCCGAACTCGTCAGGCCGCTGACCGGCCGCGACAACGCCGAGCGCGCCCTGCTCATCCTGCGGGCCTTCGACGCGACGACCCGGGGAGAGAACGCCGAGGAGGTCGTCGAACTGTGCGACCGCGCCCTCGTCAACGGCCGCCTCGCGCCCGGTCTCGGCTGGACCGACCCCGAGTGGAGCTTCGAACTCCTCATGATGCTCGGCCTCGCGTACACGGCCGCGGACCGCCTCGACCGCGCCGAAAGCCTCTTCTCGGAGGCCCAGCGGGCGTACGAGACCGCCGGGTGGAGCGGCGGCCACCTGGCCCTCGCGTACGGCTACGGCGGCTATGTGCACCGCAGACGGGGCCGGCTCAAGGACGCGGAGGACTTCCTGCGCAAGTCGCTGCTGCTGGTCGACCGTGTGGGCCGTGGTCTGCCCATGCACTGGCTGGTGGTCTGCATGCTCATCGACACGCTGCTCGCCCGCGGTCATGTCGACGAGGCCGAGGACATCGCCGAGCGCTACGCCTTCCAGCCGCCCCACCCGTCCACGAGCACCACTCCCGACACCCACTCCATGCGCGGCCGCCTCCTGATCGCCACCGGGCGCGTCGAGGAGGGCATGAACGAACTGGAGGTCGCCGAGAAGATGGCCGCCTCCCGCGGCGGCCACAACACGGTGATGGCGCCCTGGGCAGGAGACCTCGCCCGGGCGCTCGCCGCCTCGGACCCGAGGCGCGCCGCGGAGGTCGCGGCCGAACTCCGCGTCCAGGCCGAACGCTTCGGCACCGACACGGCCATAGGAGAGGCCCTCCGCTGCGCCGCCGCCCTGGAGACCGGCCAACGTGCGATCTCCCTGTACGCCCAGGCCGTCACGTACCTGGAGGCGTCACCCTGCTCCTACGAACATGCCCTCGCCCGCGTCGAGTACGGCATCGCGTCCCGCTCCGTCACCGAACTCGACCACGGCCTCACCCTGGCCCGTTCCTGCGGCGCGGACGGCCTGGTGGCCCGCGCACAGGAGGCGCTGGACACGCTGCGCTGACCGCTGCCGGCCCGGTTACTTCTCCAGCAGCCGGTCCGTGACCGCCTCCAGGCGCTTCCACACATCATGGTCGTACGCCTGCGAGTGCGCCTGCGAGGGACTGGTGCCGTCGAAGTAGCGGCCGGTGGCGTCTTGGCCCGACTCCCCGGTGGCCAGGGCCAGTACGCCGGCCGCTCCGTCGGCCACGGTGGACCAGGGTTCGACATCGGCCTCGCGGACCATCGTGGTGTCCATGAAGGTGGCGGGGTGCAGCACGTTCACCGAGACACCGGTGCCCGCGAGTTCCTCGGCGAGGGCGAAGGTGTGTGCGGCGAGGGCGAGCTTGCTGCGGCGGTACGCCAGCACGCCGTCGTAGTCCCGCGTCACCTCGATGTCGTCGAAGTCCAGGGGCTGCTGGCCCGCCGAACCGACGTTGACGATCCGGGCGGGGGCGCTCGCGCGCAGCACGGGCAGCAGGGCGCGGGTGAGCGCGACCGGAGCCAGGTAGTTCACCGCCAGCCGCAGCTCGTGGCCGTCGGCGCTCTCCTCGCGCCCGCTGCCGGGGACGCCGAAGCCGACGCCCGCGTTGTTGATCAGCACGTCGAGGTGGGGGTGGGCCTTCGCGACCCGCGCGGCCAGGTCGCGCACCTGCGCGAGCGAGGCCAGATCGGCGACGAAGCCGTACGCCTCCCCCTCCGTACGCAGCTCCTCGACCAGCTGCTCCGTGCGGCTCGGGTCGCGGCTGTGTGCGAGGACGGTGTGTCCGGAGCGGACGAGTTCGAAGGCGACGTGACGGCCGAGGCCGGAGGTCGCACCGGTGACAAGAACTGTGGCCATGCCTCCACCCTAGGCAGGGTTGTCTCGCCCCCGTCACCCCGCGTCCTCGTCCTCCTCGGAGAGAACCCGCTGGGCCACCGCGAACGCCGAGTTCGCCGCCGGGACGCCGCAGTACACAGCCGTCTGCAGCAGCACCGCACCGATCTCCTCGGACGAGAGCCCGTTGCGACGGGCGGCACGGACGTGCATGGCCAGCTCGTCGTAGTGACCGTGCGCGACCAGCGCGGTAAGCGTGATCAGGCTGCGTTCGCGGCGCGACAGCGTCTCGTCCGTCCAGATCTCGCCCCACGCGTAGCGCGAGATGAAGTCCTGGAACCGGGCGGTGAACGGGGACTGCCGGGCCTGGGCGCGGTCCACATGAGCGTCGCCGAGCACTTGTCGGCGTACCTCCATCCCGCGCTTCGCGCCACCGTCGAAGTGCGCGCGCAGAGCGGTGAGTACGGCCTCCGGCTGCTCGGCGGGAGCCAGATGCGAGGCGCCCGGGATCTCGGTGAGCGCGGCACCGGGCACCGCGTCGGCGATCTCCCGCAGATGAGCGGGCGGGGTCGCCGGATCCTCACGGCCGGCGACGAGCAGGGTGGGCGCGGCGATCCGCGGCAGCCGCTCACGGAGGTCGAAGGCCGCGAGTGCGTCACAGCAGGCGGCATACGCGTCGGGGTCCGCCGTACGGTGATCCTCGACCAGCTCCGGAACGGTGAAACCAGGCGTGAACCAACGGGAGTTCGCGTTCGCCGCAAGCCCCGCCAGCCCCTCCGCGCGGACGAGCGCGGCACGCTCCTCCCACGGCTTGGAGCCGTTGAAGTGAGCCGAGGAGCAGATCACGGCGAGGCGGTCGACCCGCTCCGGGTGGTACGCCGCGAGCTGCAGCCCCACCGCGCCGCCGAGCGAGACACCGGCGTACGAGAAGCGGCCGATGCCGAGCGAGTCCGCGAGTGAGAGGACCAGTCCGGCCAGCTCGGCGACGGTCGCGCCGGGCCCGATCAGGCCGGCGGGGGAGCCGCCGTGGCCGGGGAGGTCCCAGCGCACCACGCGGTGGGTGAGGGAGAGTTCCGGCGCGACCTTGTCCCACAAGGCTGTCGAGGTGCCCAGGGACGGGCCGAGCAGCAGCGGGGGAGCGGTGGCGGGTCCCTCGGCGCGGTGGTGCAGCTGCTTACCGGTCGGCTGCTTACCGGTCGACTGGTTACCGGTCGGATGGGTGGTCAACGTCGCTCCAGAGCACGGTCGGTGAGGGCTCCCGCGGAGCCCGTGTACTGGGTCGGGTCGGTGAGGGCCGCGAGGTCGAGTTCCTTCAACTCGGGCTCTTCGGTGAGGAGTTCGAGGAGCGGCCGGTTCTCGGCGTTGGCCCGCTCGGCGGCCCGCGTGAGCAGCTCCTTCGCACGGGCGCGGCCGAGCACCGGCGCGAGTTCGGCGGACAGCCGCTCGGAGACGATCAGGCCGTGCGTGAGGTCCAGGTGGGCGCGCATCGCCTCCGGGTGCACGCGGAGGCCTTCGGTCAGCTCGGCCGCGTCGCGCGCCGCGCCGCCGACCAGGCGGAGCAGATCGCGCAGGGGTTCCCACTCGGCGTGCCAGGCACCCGCGGGGCGTTCGTCCTCGGCGGCCAGGGAGCCGTACAGCGTCGCGGCGAGCTGCGGCGCACGGCGGGCCGCGGCGGCGATCAGCGTGGCGCGCACCGGGTTCGCCTTGTGCGGCATCGCGGAGGAACCGCCGCGGGAGCCCTCGCTCAGCTCGCGGATCTCCGTACGCGTGAGGGTGAGCACGTCCGCCGCCGTCTTGCCGAGGGCGCCCGCTGTGAACGCCAGGGCTCCGGCGAGATCGGCGACCGGGGTTCGGAGGGTGTGCCAGGGCAACACCGGGGTGGCGAGGCCGAGTTCACGGGCGTACGCCTCGACGAGCGCGCCGGTGTCCGAAGCGCCGTACGCGGTGAAGGCCGCCAACGTGCCCGCCGCGCCCCCGAGTTGGGCCGGGAGCCCGTCGCGTACGGCCTGGACGCGGTCCCGTGCGTCCAGCGCCAGGGACCGCCACCCCGCGGCCTTGAGACCGAAGGTCGTCGGCACCGCGTGCTGCGTCAGCGTCCGCCCGGGCATGGCTGTGTCCCGGTGCTCACGAGCGTGCCGGGCGAGCGCATGCTCCGTACGGGCCAGATCCGCCAGGACGAGGTCCAGTGTCCGCGCGGCCACCAGCATCATGGCTGTGTCCATGATGTCCTGGCTGGTCGCGCCCCGATGGACGTACGGGGCGTACTCCTCATCCACCGCGCCGACCGCCGCGGTCAGATCCGCGACCAGCGGGATCACCGGATTGCCGCCGGCCCGCGCGCGCAGCGCGAGGTCATGGACGTCGAAGCGCGCCGCGTCGGCAGCCGCGTCCACTGCCGCGGCGGCGTCCGGAGGCGCGAGGCCGAGCGACGCTTGCGCACACGTGAGCGCCGCCTCCGCGTCCAGCAGCGCCTGGAGGAAGGCGGTGTCGCCGGTCGCGGACGACGCGGGGGAGCCTGCCCACCCGGGGGCGAGCAGGCTGTCGGTGTGGCCGAGGGTCACTGGAACTCCAGGAAGACCGTTTCGCCTTCGCCCTGAAGGCGGATGTCGAAACGGTACGTGCGCCGCTCGCCGGGTTGTGCGACCAGCGTGGCCCGGCGCTCCGCGGGCAGCGAGTCGAGCAGCGGGTCCGCCCCGTCCGCGAGATACGCCCGCGTGTACAGGTGGTGCAGCAGACCGCGCGCGAACACGCACACGCTGATGTACGGCAGCCCGGCGTTGCCCGGCGGCAGCGTGTACAGCGCGTAGTGCCCGTCCGCGTCCGTGGCGACCCGCCCGAAACCGGTGAAGTCGGTGCCGTTGCGGCCGAGGTAGCCGCCGGTCACCGGGTTACGGCGCATCGAACCGGGGGCGCCCTTGAGGGAGCCGTCCGGAGCCGCCTGCCAGAACTCCAGGATGGCGTCCGGGACCGGCTTGCCCTCGCCGTCCCATACGTACCCGTGCAGGGTGATCTGGTCGGGGTGCCCCTTCGGCGCCACCTGCTCGCCCTCGGGGAAGGGCAGCGCGTACCCGTAGAAGGGGCCGACGGTGTGGGAGGGGGTGGGGAGGACTTGCCCCGTGGTGTTCTCGGTCATGCTCAGCGACCTTCCTCGATCCAGGTGGCGGAGGGACCGTCGAGAACGATGTCCCACTCGTAGCCGAGCGAGAACTCGGGTTGCGAAAGGTCGTGGTTGTACTGCGCGACCAGACGGCTGCGGGCCGACTCGTCGGTCACCGAGCGCAGGATCGGGTCGTACGGGAACAGCGGGTCGTTCGGGAAGTACATCTGTGTCACGAGCCGCTGCGTGAACGCCGAGCCGAACATCGAGAAGTGGATGTGCGCGGGCCGCCACGCGTTGGTGTGGTTGCGCCACGGGTAGGCGCCCGGCTTGATCGTGCGGAAGAAGTACCGGCCCTGATCGTCCGTCAGAGTCCTTCCCACACCGGTGAAGTTGGGGTCGAGCGGCGCCGGGTGCTGGTCGCGCAGATGCGCGTAGCGGCCCGAGGCGTTGGCCTGCCACAGCTCGATGAGCTGGCCGCGCACCGGGCGCCCGTCCCGGTCGAGCAGCCGTCCGGAGACGGTGATGCGCTCGCCGAGCGGCTCGCCCTGGTGCTGCACGGTGAGGTCGTTGTCGATCTCGGTGATGTCGGTCGGACCGAACACCGGACCGGACAGCTCGACCGTCTCCGGGTCGCCCCCGTTCACCGCGACCAGCGGCTGCTTGGGGTGACGCAGCACCGAGCTGCGGTACGGGGCGTAGTCGCGCGGCGGGTGGTGCTGGACCGGGGCACCGCCGGCGACGGCTTTGTCGTACGCGTTCTGGAGGTCGTTGATCTCGACGTCGATGTCCGACTGGGTGAGCGTCATGAGGATTCCGATTCCCTACGGGTCCTGAGTGGTCTTAGCGTTCGAGGACGAGGGCCAGGCCCTGGCCGACGCCGATACAGAGGGTGGCGACGCCAACTCCCGAGCCCTTGCGGGCGAGTTGATGGGCGACGGTCCCGGCGAGCCGGGCGCCCGAGGCGCCCAGCGGGTGGCCGAGCGCGATCGCGCCGCCCTGAGGGTTGAGGACCGCCGGATCGAACTCCGGCCACTCGGCGACGCAGCCGAGTACCTGCGCGGCGAACGCCTCGTTGAGTTCCAGAGTCGACAGATCGGCAAATCCCCTGCCTGCCTTGGCGAGGGCGCGGTTGACCGCTTCGACGGGGGCGAGCCCGAAGTAGTGCGGGTCGATAGCGGAGACGCCGGAGGCGGAGACGCGGGCGAGCGGCTCGCGGCCGGTGGCCCGCAGGCCGTCCTCGTCGACCAGCAGCAGCGCCGCGGCCCCGTCGTTGAGCGGGGAGGCGTTGCCCGCCGTCACCGTCCCGTTCTCCTTGCGGAAGGACGGCTTGAGTTTCGCCATGGCGGCGAGGGACGCGTCTGCGCGTACGCATTCGTCGGTGCCGAAGACGACCGGGTCGCCCTTGCACTGCGGGATCGACACGGGGGCGAGCTCGGCGTCGAAGGCGCCCGCGGCCTGGGCTGCGGAGGCCTTCTGGTGGGAGGCCAGCGCGAACTCGTCCTGCTGCTCCCGGCTGATCTTGTGCTTCTCGGCGATCAACTCCGCGCTCTCACCGAGCGGGACGGTCCACTGCGGGTCCATCTTCGGGTTGACCATGCGCCAGCCGAGAGTCGTCGAGTACAGCTCGGTGTGCCCGGCCGGGAAGGGCTTGTCGCTCTTCGGCAGGACGTATGGAGCACGGGTCATCGACTCGACGCCGCCGGCCAGGGCGATGGAGGCGTCGCCGAGCGCGATGGCCCGCGCGGCCTGGATGACGGCTTCGAGGCCGGAGGCGCACAGCCGGTTGACGGTCACGCCGGGCACGGAGGTGGGCAGGCCCGCGAGAAGGGCGGCCATGCGTCCGACGTTGCGGTTCTCCTCGCCCGCGCCGTTCGCGTTGCCGAAGTACACGTCCTCGATCCGGGACGGGTCCAAGTCGGGCGTACGAGCGAGGAGTTCACGGATGGCGTGCGCGCCGAGGTCGTCCGGGCGTACGCCTGCCAGCGAACCGTTGTACCTGCCGAACGGGGTGCGGACGGCATCGACGATGTAGACGTCCTTCATACGGTCTCCTCCGGAGTGCGAACCTTCGCGGCGGTCTTCGCGACGATCTCCTCGGTCTCGACACCCGGCGCGGTCTCCACCAGCAGCAGACCCTCGTCCGTCACGTCCAGCACCCCCAGATCCGTGATGATCCGGTTGACGCACGTCTTGCCGGTCAGCGGCAGCGCGCACTCCTCCAGGATCTTCGGGCTGCCGTCCTTGGCGGTGTGCGTCATCACGACGATCACCCGGCGGGCGCCGTGCACCAGGTCCATGGCACCACCGATGCCGGTGATCAGCTTGCCGGGGATGGCCCAGTTGGCGAGGTCCCCGCGGGCGGACACCTGCATGGCGCCGAGTACGGCGACGTCGATGTGGCCGCCGCGGATCATCCCGAAGGAGAGGGAGGAGTCGAAGTACGAAGCGCCGGGCAGGACCGTGACGGTCTCCTTGCCGGCGTTGATGAGGTCCGGGTCGACCTGGTCCTCGGTCGGGTACGGGCCGGTGCCGAGGATGCCGTTCTCGGACTCCAGGATCACCTCGACGCCGGGCGGGAGGTAGTTGGGGATCAGCGTCGGCAGGCCGATGCCGAGGTTCACGTACTGGCCGTCCGCCAGCTCGCGCGCCGCGCGGGCGGCCATCTCTTCACGCGCCCAGGCCATCAGGAACTCACCGTCCGCTGCTCGATCATCTTGGCGCTCGCCTGCTCCGGAGTCAGGGCGATCACCCGCTGCACGAAGATCCCCGGCAGATGCACCGCGTCCGGATCGATCTCGCCCGGCTCCACGAGTTCCTCGACCTCGGCGATCGTCACCCGCCCCGCCATCGCGGCCAGGGGATTGAAGTTACGGGACGACTTGTTGAAGACCAGGTTCCCGTGCCGGTCGCCCCGCGCGGCCCGTACGAGGGCGAAGTCGGTGCGGATGCCGTGCTCCAGCACATACTCCGTGCCGTCGAACTCGCGGACCTCCTTGGGCGGCGAGGCGAGCGCGACGCCGCCCTCACCGTCGTACCGCCAGGGCAGTCCGCCGTCGGCGACCTGGGTGCCGACGCCGGCCGGTGTGTAGAAGGCGGGGATCCCGGCCCCGCCGGCCCGCAGCCGCTCGGCCAGGGTGCCCTGCGGGATCATCTCGACCTCCAGCTCACCGGCCAGGTACTGGCGTGCGAACTCCTTGTTCGCGCCGATGTACGACCCGGTGACACGAGCGATGCGGCCCGCCGCCAGGAGTGTCGCGAGCCCCGACTCCATCGCCCCGCAGTTGTTGGAGACCACGCTCAGACCGGAGACCCCGCGCTCGTACAGAGCCTGGATCAGAACATTCGGCACACCGCTCAGCCCGAAACCACCCACCGCGAGCGACGCGCCGTCCGGCACATCGGCCACCGCCTCGGCGGCTGTGGCGACCACCTTGTCCATCCGTGAAGCCCCATCTCTTTCGAGCGGCCAGCTCCCTTATTGCTCAGGGCACTGACTATTTCTGCGAGGTTGCCCTCACGCTGCCATCCGGTGATGCGGTCGTCAAGACCTCATACGTACGGGCAGGTGAGATGGCCGGCGCTCGCGGGCAGACAGCGGTATGGCGTGAGCGGTATTGTTCAGTGCACCGACGAATCCGAGGAGCACACATGGCCGCGGTGGACCTCACCACCCACCCCGGGCACCTGGCCCGGCGGCTGCAGCAGGCGCACTACCTGCTGTGGAACACGATGGTCTCCGAAGAGATCACCTCGCCGCAGTTCGCGGTCCTGAACGCGCTCGTCGCCGAGCCGGGCCTGGACCAGCGCACCGTGGGGGAGCGGGTGGGCCTGGACCGGTCCACCATCGCCGAGGTCATCAGCCGGCTCAGCCGCCGCGGCCTCCTCGACAAGGTGCGCGACCCGCAGGACGGCCGCCGGTTCCTGCTCCGCCTCACGGACGAGGGAACGCGCACGCACCGCAAGCTGACCGTGCGGACGGCCCGTATGAACCAGGTCTTCCTGGCTCCCCTCTCCGCCGATGAGCAGGCCGTGTTCTTCGATCTGCTCCAGCGGGTGTCGGATGCGGCGGAAGGGCTGCGTAATCCGGGGGAACCGCTCGTCACGCATCGCTGAGGCCCGTGCGAACCGTGGCGGCTTCGTCGCCGTCACGCCTTCGCGAACACCACCCACACCTGGCCGCGTGCGAACGTCATCGGGTTGCCGTCCGCCGTCGTGAACTCCGTTCCGTCCGTGGCCGACGGGCGCTTCCAGTCGACGTCGAAGGCGCGGCCGTCGCGCAGGACCTTCGCCGTGCCCGAGCCCACGGTCTCGGTGTACGGGGTGTTGTTGCCCAGGAAGTCCTTGAACCGGGACTCCCGGATCTTCACGTACTGCACGACCACCGTCGAGGCGGCCATCTGCGGTCCGTCGGTCGTCGCGGTCGGCCTGCCGTCCATCGACACCAGCCAGCGGTCCCGGCTCTCCGACCAGGTGAAGGTGAAGCGGGCCGCGGGGAAGCGCACGGTGTGCGAGGTCTCGGCCTTGCCGCCGGCGGGCAGCGCGCCGTACTCGAAGCCGGTGGTCAGCGCCTCCGCTCCGGGTGCGGACTCCAGCAGCCGCTCGGGGCGCAGATACAGGTTGTACGGGGCGGGCTTGTCCGTGCCCCGGTAGTACGCCTTCGACTCCTTGCCCGGCGGCACCGCGTTCACGGGAGCATCGTCGATCAGCGGCAGTAGCTTGCCCTGTGCCCCGGAGAAGGCGAGTGTCGGCTCGTCGAACTGGCGCAGCAGCTCCAGGTCGGACTCGCGCGCGCTGCGCACCGGGCCGATCGCCTTCGGCAACTTGGTCGCGTACACCGCCATCAGCCGGCTGAGGCCGCCCTCCACCTGCTCGGCGTAGACGATGTCCGCCGCGTCGATGCCCGTCTGCGGCCGGGCCTGGCTCGCGTTGTCGATCTTCACGGCGAGCACCGAACCGGCGGTGCCCGGCGGGCTGCCCCCCGGGTCGGGCCCGCGGTCGTCGTCGACCGCGCCGGGCGTGCAGCCCGCCATCAGGGCGGCCAGCAGCGCCGCCGCCATCGCGATGCGTCCCGTCCGCCCCGTCCGCCTCATGCCCACGATGTCCACCATGCCCCGTTTCGTCACTTTTCTCGTTTTAGATTCAATCAGGTCATACCCAAACCGCCAAGGTCGAAGGTGGTTCACTCGGCCAAGCAGGTAGGTCAAGCAGGAAGGCCAAGCAGGCAGTGGGGGCAGGCGGGGCGGTGGCGGTCTCAGCCTCGCGGTCCCAGGATCTCCGCGAGGTTGTAGCGGACCGGTTCCTCCAGCTGGGCGTACGTGCAGCTCTCGGGCGTCCGGTCCGGGCGCCAGCGGCGGAACCGGGCCGTGTGCCGGAAACGCTGCCCGTTCTCCATGTGGTCGTACGCCACCTCGCACACCCGCTCCGGCCGCAGCGGCACCCAGGAGAGGTCCTTCTTGCCCGACCAGCGGCTGGGCGCACCCGGCAGCCGTGCCGTTTCATGCGCGGCCTCCTCCGCCCAGGCCGCCCACGGATGCCCCTCCGCCGACTCCATGCGCAGCGGCTCCAGCTCCCCGACCAGCTCCTCGCGCCGCTTCATGGAGAACGCCGCGGACACCCCCACGTGCTGCAACGTCCCCGTGGCGTCGTACAGACCGAGCAGCAGCGAGCCCACGACGGGTCCGCTCTTGTGGAGGCGGTACCCCGCGACGACCACGTCCGCCGTGCGCTCGTGCTTGACCTTGAACATCAGGCGCTCGTCCTGCCGGTACCGCAGCGTGAGCGGTTTGGCGATCACCCCGTCGAGGCCCGCCCCCTCGTACTGCTCGAACCACCGCCGCGCCACCTCGATGTCCGTGGTCGCCGGCGCCACATGGACGGGAGCGGTGACGTCCGCCAAGGCCCTCTCCAGCAGCGCGCGCCGGTCGCCCATCGGCACGTCCACCAGCGACTCGTCGGCGAACGCGAGCAGATCGAAGGCCACGAACGAGGCCGGGGTCCGCTCCGCGAGCATCCTCACCCGGGACGCGGCCGGGTGGATCCGCTCGGTGAGCGCGTCGAAGTCCAGCCGCCCGTCCCGCGCGATCACGATCTCGCCGTCCATCACACAGCGCCCCGGCAGCCGCTCCCGCAGGGCCTCCACCAGCTCGGGAAAGTACCGGACCAGCGACTTTCCCGTACGGCTGCCGATCTCGACCTCGTCGCCGTCACGGAAGACGATCGCCCGGAACCCGTCCCACTTCGCCTCGTAGTGCATGTCAGGGGGAATCGTCGCGACAGCTTTGGCGAGCATGGGCTTCACGGGTGGCATCACCGGCAGATCCATGCTTCGATTCTGCGCCGCTATGGTGTGATTCGCTCGGTATGCGAGGAATACGCGGTACGCCTACCGTGGCTCGCATGGGTGACGCGGTGGAGCTGGAGGTGGGCGGGCGGACCGTGCGGCTGTCCAGCCCGGGGAAGGTCTTCTTTCCGGAGCGTGGCCTCACGAAGCTGGACCTCGCCAGGTACTACCTCACCGTCGGCCCCGGCATCCTCCGCGCCCTGCGCAACCGGCCCACCACCCTGGAGCGCTACCCGGAGGGCGTGACGGGCGAGTCGTTCTTCCAGAAACGGGCGCCCAAGAACATGCCCGACTGGATCCCCACCGCCCACATCACCTTCCCCAGCGGCCGCAGCGCCGACGAGATGTGCCCCACGGAGGTCGGTGCCGTGGTGTGGGCCGCCCAGTTCGGCACGCTCACCTTCCACCCCTGGCCGGTGCGCCGCGACGACGTCGACCACCCCGACGAGCTCCGCCTCGACCTCGACCCCCAGCCCGGCACGGACTACGCCGACGCCGTCCGCGCCGCCCACGAACTGCGCGCCGTACTCCACGAGTTCGGCGGACTGAAGGGCTGGCCGAAGACATCCGGCGGCCGGGGTCTGCACGTCTTCGTGCCGATCCAGCCGCGCTGGACCTTCACCCAGGTACGCCGCGCCGCGATCGCCGCCGGACGCGAACTGGAACGCCGCATGCCCGACCACGTGACCATCGCCTGGTGGAAGGAGGAGCGCGGCAAAAAGATCTTCGTGGACTACAACCAGACGGCCCGCGACCGCACGATCGCCTCCGCCTACTCCGTACGCCCCCGTCCCCAGGCCCCCGTGTCCGCGCCCCTGCGCTGGGAGGAGGTGGCCGTCGCCGTGCCCCAGGACTTCGACCTGGTGTCGATGCCCGAGCGCTTCGCCGAACTCGGCGACGTCCACGCGGACATGGACGACCACGCCTTCTCCCTCGAAGGCCTGCTGGAACTCGCCCGCCGCGACGAGCACGATCACGGTCTCGCCGATCTGCCGTACCCGCCCGAGTATCCGAAGATGCCGGGGGAACCCAAGCGGGTACAGCCGAGCCGGGCGAAGAAGGCGGCACCTCCACCGGAGGTGCCGCCCGCGGAACCTACAACTCCTTGATCCGGATGTCCCGGTACGAGATCACATCCGTCGTGCCGTGCACCTGCAGTCCGACATAGCCGGAGGCGAACCGCCGCCCGTCCGTGCCCGGGTCGTCCGAGCGGGGCGGAGTGAAGTCCTGGCCGCCGGTGTTGTCGAACTCGTTGATCAGCACGCCGTTGCGGTACACCGAGTAGTGCTGGTCGACCACGCGGATCTCGTAGTCGTTCCAGGTGCCCTTCTGGGTGACGCCCGCACCGGCCAGGCCCACGCGGTCGAAGCCGTAGACCGAGCCCGACTTGTACATGTCGCCGTCCGGACGGTCGTTGATCTGCAGCTCATGCCCGTACTTGATGGCGACCCACTCCGGACGCGACTCCTCCGGGTGGTCGTGGACCCACGGGAAGCGGGCGAACACACCCGCGTTGGCGTTGCCGGTGCCCGGCGCGTCATCACGCCACTGGAGCTTCAGCGAGAAGTCGCCGTACTTGCGCTCCGGGAACCACAGCATGCCCATGCCCGACACCGTGGTGCTGCTGGTCATCGAACCGTCCGCGTTCACCGCGAACCTGCCGCCGCCGACCTGCTGCCACTTCCCGAACGACTCCTCGGAGCCGTCGAAGATCGTGCGGTAGCCCTCGGTCTGGCCCGGCTTGCCGATGCCCGACTGCTTGGCGGCCTTGGTGATCAGGTTGTACTCGCGCTGAACGATGACGCCGTCCTTGAGGAGCGCGTCCAGGACGGTCTTCACGTGCTTCAGGAAGAGGGCGTGGGACGTCCACTCCTTCTCGTCCTCGATCAACTCGTTGATCCGGCACCGGCTGTTGGTGATCCGGTTCGGCACACCGGTGTCGACCGTGCCGACGATGACCGTCAGCCGCTCGTCGTACTCGGCGCAGGCCGGCGCGGGCACCCCGCCGCCCGGGGCGACGGTGAAGCTCACCGTCCGGGCGTCGGACGTGTTGCCCGCCTTGTCGCTCGCCCGGTACGCCACGTTGTGCGCGCCCGCGCGGTCGACCACGACGGGCGTGGTGTACGCGAGATACGGCCCGCCGTCCAGGGAGTACTCGATCGCGGCGACCCCGGAACCGCCGTGCTCGTCCGTCGCGGTGACCGTCACCTTGGCGCTGTTGATGTAGGCGCCGGAGGAGTTCTTCGAGCCCTCGACGCTCACGCCGGTCACCGGGGGAGTCCTGTCCTCGGTGGGCGGTGCGACGACCTTGAACCCGACCGACTTCTCCGCGGCCACGTTGCCCGCCTTGTCCGTGGCCCGGTAGCGCACCTTGTGGGTGCCCACCTCGTGGACCATCACCGGAGCCGTGTACGGCTGCCAGGCACCGGAGTCGCCGAGCGCGTACTCGATGGTGTTGACGCCGGACCCGGTGTCGGAGGCCGTCACGGTGACGGTCGCCATGGAGACGTACTCCCCTTGCGGGTTCTGCTCGCCGCTCACGGACGCCGAGGTGTCCGGGGCAGTCGTGTCGTCCGACGACGGCGGCACGACCGTGAACTCCTCCGTCTTCTCGGCCGACATGTTCCCGGCCTTGTCGACCGCCCGGTAGCGCACCTTGTGGCTGCCGACCTGGTCGATCACCACGGGCGTGGTGTACGGCTGCCAGGCGCCCGCGTCACCGATCGCGTACTCGATCCGGTCCACGCCCGAGCCTTCGTCGGTCGCGCTCAGCGCCACCGTCGCCGAACCCACGTAGGCGCCGTCCGAGTTCTGCGAACCGGTCACGTCCGCCGAGGTCTCCGGCGCGGTCGTGTCCTCGCCGGTGCCCTCGCTGACCACGAGGATGCCCTGCATCTGACCGTGGCCCGGGATGGTGCAGTAGTAGCGGTACCGGCCGGGCGTCAGCGTCACCTCGGCCGTGTACTTGCCGCCCTGGTCGTCGTTCGGATTGGCCAGGATGTTGAGCGGGACGTCGTTGTTGTACTCCGGGTCGGAGACGTCGAACGTCAACGTGTGCGGCATCCCTGTGGTGTTGCCGGTCGCCACGCTGTTCTCGAAGACGATCGTCGTCGTCCCCGCGACCGCGTTGGCGGGCACCGACAGGTACTTGTCGATGTCGTTGCCGGCCGTCCACGTCAGCGTCTGCGCGGCCGCCGCCGGTGGGGCGGCACCGGCACCGTCGGGCTGCCCGGACGCCGACGTCGACGTCAGCCCGAGCACCATCAGCAGTGACGCCAGCAGAGCCGTCCACAGACGTGCGGCTCTTCGCCTGTGTATGCGTACGCCCATCACTGCGCCTCCCTGGCCAGCTGATCGGCGGCCGGCGTCGGAGCGCCGCCCTTGTAAGTGACCTGCCACAGCGCCGACTTGGCGTCCGAGGTGAAGAAGCCACGCCCGTAGTCGAGGGCGTACAGCGTGCCGTCCGGGCCGAACTTCCAGTCCATGAGGTTCTTGATGCCGTCGTTGCCGATGGGGATGATCTTCTTCAGCGACTCGGCGTGCACCGGAATGCCGCCCTGACCCGCCGTCTTGGGGTCGAGGAGCACCGCGTGCCGCGGCTGGTCGCCGTCGTAGAAGTCGCCGACGAACCACTTGCCGTCCCAGTACGACGGCCACTTCCCCTCGTTCGCGGATGCCGCGTCGTAGCGGTAGACGGGCCCGTTCATGGCCGCCTGGCCGCCGCCCTTCAGCCACGGCAGCAGGAACTTCTGCTCCTCCGCCTTGTACGACGGGACGCCGTTCGCGTCGCGCGGGAAGTCCGGGCCGCCGCCTGCGGGCGAGTACCAGATGGTGTTCCCGGTGACCGGCGGCAGGTTGACGAGACCGTTGTTGTTCGGCGACTCGTTCTTCGGGGCGTCACAGTCGTACCAGCCCAGCGGCTTCGTCGGGTCCGGCAGATTGCGATCGCGGTACGGCTGCTTGTTGCCCATGCAGTACGGCCAGCCGTGGTTGCCCGGCTTGGTGATCGCGGCGAACGTGTCGTACTTCGCCGGGCCCCAAGTCGTCGACGGTGCAGAGGCGTCCGGGCCGACCCAGCCCGCGTGCAGCGTGTCCGTCTTCTTGTCGATGGAGATGCGCGCGGGGTTCCTGACGCCCATCACATAGATCTCGCCGCGCGTCTTGCCGCCGCCCTCGTCGGTCTCCTTGCCCGTGAAGAGATTGCCCTGAGGGAGCGTGTACGTCCCGTCGGGCTCCGGGTGGATGCGCAGGATCTTCCCGTTGAGGTTGTTGGTGTTGCCGGATGTGCGGCGCGCGTCGGCGAACGACACACCCTTGTAGTTGGGCTGCGGGTTGTTGCCCGAGTAACCCTCGCTGAACTGGCTGGAGTTGTTGTCACCCGTCGCGATGTAGAGATTGCCCTTGGAGTCCCACGCCATGCCGCCGCCCGAGTGGCAGCAGCTGTGGATCTGCACCGGCCACTTCAGCAGGACCTTCTCACTGCTCAGGTCCAGCTTGTTCGTGGCCTGGTCGAGCGTGAAACGGGAGACACGCCGCTCGGCCATCCGTGTGTCGCGGTTGATCTGGGAGTGGGGCGTGTAGTGCAGATACACCCAGCCGTTCTGCTGGAACGCCGGGTCCAGCTCGATGCCGAGCAGGCCTTCCTCGACCTTGATCAGCTCATCGCCGCCGCCCTTGTTGCCGAACACGCTCAGCGCGCCGGCCAGGGTGACCTTCTTGGTCTTCGGGTCGTAGAGGTGGATCTCGCCCTTGCCCTTGCCGATGTCGGGGTTGTTCCAGTCCGTGACGACGGGCTGCGAGGAGTCCGCGCCACCGCGGCCGATGTAGAACACCCGGCCGTCGGGCGCGGTGACCAGGCCGTGCGGCTCACCGATCTGGTCGTTCTGACCCGGCTTGTTGGGCTGGGTCAGGCGCTCCGCCTTGTAGTTGGCGTTGATCGCGGCCTTGCAGTCGGCCCGTACGAGCCGCGTCGTCCACAGCAGCGCGCCGCGCAGATGCGCACGGAAGTCCACTTCGTCGTACGAGGAGGCCGTGCCGCCCATGCCCGTGTAGAAGGAGCGTCCGCCGTCGTAGTCGCGGCACCAGGACACCGGGTGGTCCGCGCCGTTCTTGCTGGCGCCCGGCGTGTACGTCGACTCGCGCACGCGTGCCACGGTGTGCACGTCGCCCGACGGGTTCTTGACCCAGTTCAGCCACTCGTCGGGGCGCTTCCACTGGAGCGGGAGGTCCTTCGTGGCCGGATGCTGCCGGTCGCCGACCTCAACGGTCGCCCGCTGTACGGACGTCGGGCTCGACGCGGCGGGACGGGCGCCGACGAGTCCCGTGAACCAGTCCGAGTACGGCTCGGCGCGGGCCGCGTCATGGACGCCGAGGAAGCCGCCGCCCGCCTCCATGTACGCCTCCAGGCCGGCCTCCTGCTCCGCGTCCAGGACGTCCCCGCTGCCGGTCAGGAAGACGACGCCGTTGAAGCGGCCGAGCTTCGTCTCGTTGGTGAAGACGGAGGCGTCGTTCGTGGCCTCCACCTTGAAGCGCTGGTTCGCCGGTCCTGACAGCCCGATCTCCTCGATCGCCTCGATCCCGGCGTTGACGACAGGAGACTCGTCCCCGGCCCCCGCGGAGCCGTAGAAGATCAGCACGCGTACGTTGGCACCGCCGGGCGGCGACTTGATCGACATCGTTGTCATCGGCGGGTCGGGTGCCTGGCGGGCGCTGGCGGTTCCGCCCGAGAGCAGGCCGGCAGTGACGAACCCGGCGGTCATGACGGCCGCCCAGGCCCGTCTCTTCGACCGTCTGTTTCTGGTCAACTCTCTTAAGTGCGGGGATCTTTGGTGCGATGTGAACCGCATGGGGTCATCCACTCCTCGTCGGTCACGCAACAGCGCCAAGGAAGCTAGACCTCTTTGCTCGGCTCGCCAATAGGTACGACCGGAATGCCACGAACTTTGTCCTGAGTGTGGATAAACGAGAGCCGTACCGCTACCGTCTCACCGGTTCATCTCCGTAAATTCCGTACCAGGGTGGGGGGTTCGGCATGGACAGACGCGGCTTCAACCGGCGGGTGCTGTGGGGCGGTGCGGCCGTCGCGACATCGTTGTCGCTGGCTCCCGAGTCCGTCGGCGCGGCCGAGGTGCCGGTGAAGACCGCTCCGGCCGGCGGCGAGGTGAAGCACATCAAGCTGTACGCCGAGAAGCTGGCGGACGGTCAGATGGGCTACGGCCGTGAGAAGGGCAAGGCTTCGATCCCCGGCCCGCTCATCGAACTCAACGAGGGCGACACGCTGCACATCGAGTTCGAGAACACGATGGACGTGGCGGTGAGTCTGCACGTCCACGGCCTCGACTACGAGATCACCAGCGACGGCACGAAGCAGAACAAGAGCGACGTCGAGCCCGGCGGGACGCGTACGTACACCTGGCGCACGCACGCGCCCGGCCGTCGCAAGGACGGCACGTGGCGCGCGGGCAGCGCGGGCTACTGGCACTACCACGACCATGTCGTCGGCTCGGAGCACGGCACCCAGGGCCTCCGTAAGGGGCTGTACGGTCCGGTGATCGTTCGCCGGAAGGGCGACATCCTCCCGGACGCGACCCACACGATCGTCTTCAACGACATGCTGATCAACAACAAGCCCGCGCACAGTGGCCCCAACTTCGAGGCGACGGTGGGCGATCGCGTCGAGTTCGTGGTGATCACGCACGGCGAGTACTACCACACGTTCCACATGCACGGTCATCGCTGGGCCGACAACCGCACGGGGATGCTGACCGGCCCCGACGACCCGAGCCAGGTGCTGGACAACAAGATCACGGGGCCGGCCGACTCGTTCGGCTTCCAGGTGATCGCGGGGGAGGGTGTCGGGGCGGGGGCCTGGATGTACCACTGCCATGTCCAGAGC